>JAGWXY010000150.1 GCA_018969605.1 Verrucomicrobiota bacterium
ACAAAGAGGGCTTTGACCACAGATTACACAGATTGCACAGATAAAGAAAAATCACAAAAAATGCGCTCCTCGATAATCAGTAAATCTGCGAAATCAGTGGTTAAAATGATTCGAATGATATTTCGACTTCGGATTTCGGGATAAGAGCAACTCACTCCGGGGTGGGCTCTTCGGCTTTTTGTCGCGCGGGCGGATCCGTGGGCGGGCGCGCGATCACGGGCGCGGGCTCGGATGCATGGGTGGGCGGTGCCGAAGCGGAAGCTTTGAGTTCGTTGTCCTGCGGCATTGTGAGCATGTCGGGCAGGCGCAATCCATCATCCGGCATCGCAGGCTTCGATGGCTCGGGCGCGGCCTCGGGCACGATCGTCGCAACCGGTACGGACTCGGCAGATTTGTTTGCCTCGGCAGGTTTTGCGGGTTCGGGCTCGGGTGGTTTTGATTTGAACAACGAACACGCAGGCAAGGACGCAAGGCAGAGCGCGGCCATGCTCGTAGTGAAAAATTTTTCGAATGTCCAAACGGCGCGCATCGACTGGTCCATCAAAGCTTCTCAAGCCGCAGCGCGCAAGGTCGAAGCCGGATTTTGAAGAGTGATATTTATCGAGCGCTAATCGCAGAGCAGGATAGGTCAGCGGTCGGCATTCAGTGGGATGATGAAAAAGCGACTTCTCCTATAACTACTCAAGCACCGGACCTTTGCGGAGAAAGGTCCCTGCCAACGGAAAAGCCGCTTCTTCATCTTTTGTCTTCCCCCCACTTGAACCTTGAAACTCCCTTTCATCGCCCGATTCTACGCGGCATGCAGATTCGTTCCGCCGACCTGGTTACCAGCGCAAGCGATCTGGGCGGATGCCCGGACTGGGATATGCCGGAATTTGCACTGATCGGCCGCTCGAATGTCGGCAAGTCGTCGTTGATCAACCTGCTCACCGGCCGCAACGGCTTGGCCAAAGTTTCGGCAACGCCGGGCAAAACGCGGCTGATGAATTTTTTTCTGATCAACCAGCAATGGAGTCTCGTCGATCTGCCGGGCTATGGATTTGCAAAAGTAGCCAAGGAGGAAGCCCACGCCTTCAATGAACGCTCGGGCGATTACATCGGTCGCCGTGCGTGCTTGCGCTGCGTGCTGGTGCTGATCGATTCGCGCCACCCGCCGCAGCGCATCGATATGGACTTCATCGAATGGCTCAGCGGCACAGGCGTGCCATTCGTGATCGTGTTCACCAAGGCCGACAAGCAGTCTGCCGGAAAAACTCGCGCCAACGCCGCTGTTTTCCGTGAGCATGTCGCCACGCGCATCGGGGTGGAGCCGGAAATCCTGGTCAGCTCGGCGGTTTCGCGCGAGGGCCGGGGCGACGTGATGAGGTTCATCGAGAGCCGCCTTGCGGGAAATCTGTGAGTTTCTCCCGGCGAATTCGCCAACCGTCGCGGGCGGGGAAACATTAGCGAGTGGATCTTTTATGCGACTGATAATTTTGATGTTGGCAATGTGCCTCTGCGCCGCCGCCCGGCCGTGGAGCGAGGATGTGATTTATTTC
>JAGWXY010000011.1 GCA_018969605.1 Verrucomicrobiota bacterium
CAAAGAGGGCTTTGACCACAGATTACACAGATTGCACAGATAAAGAAAAATCACAAAAAATGCGCTCCTCGATAATCAGTAAATCTGCGAAATCAGTGGTTAAAATGATTCGAATGATATTTCGACTTCGGATTTCGGGTTGAATTGCGAGCGTAATCAAATAAAGAAGTGGCATCATCGTTGTCGCGTCATCGAACGGACCTTTGCGGAGAAAGGTCCCTGCCTAATTTTGCTGTCCTTTCTCTGCCGCCTATTTGCAAAATTCGCTAACAGCCGAGCTTGGCTTCGAGGTGCTGCGACCAGAGCGTGGTGACAATTTTTTCCTGGGCGTTTTCCATGCGCTCGCGTTCGTCAGCTTCGGCATCTTCGTGCCCGGCCAGATGGAGAAGGCCATGCACCAAATAGCGGAAGATTTCGCGGGCGAGCGGCTCGCCGTATTCCGCGGCTTGGCGACGCGCGACTTCGGCACCGATCACGATTTCACCGTGATGAAAGGTGATCACATCGGTCGGGCCTTCGATCTTCATGAAATCGCGGTGGACTTGATCGCTAGTGGCATCATCGACGAGTGCCACTTCGAGAGTGGCGAGGTGGGAAAGTGGCGAGTCTTCTTCTGCCGCATGTTCCAATGCCAACTGCGCGGCTTGGTGTGCGACAGCCTCAAGCGCGGTGAGCCAGTGCTCCGGAATTTCGGCGGCCTCCTGATGGTTTCCGATGATTACCTCGAGTGTCATGAAAGTGAGTCGCGCGTGCGTGGTGTCTTGCGGCGTTGGGGTTCAGGCACCGTCCGTGAGTTGCGCGCGCTTTCGCGATCCGGCTCCGCGCGGTTGGCAGCGGCCGAGGGGGTATCATCGGCTTTCGGGTAATCGATGCGGCTGTGAAGCATGCTGCGCAGCGTCGATGCGAAGCTTTCCTTGATTGCGACGATCTCCTGAAAAGTGAGCGGGCATTGGTCGAGTTGCCTGTCGTCGATTTTTGCGCGAACGATGTCGTCGATCAATGTGCGGATGCGTGCGGGAGTGGGTTTGACGAGGGTTCGCGAGGCGCTTTCGACCGAGTCGGCGATGCAGATGATGCCGCTCTCACGGGTGGTCGGGCGGTCGCCGGGGTAGCGGAAATTCTTTTCGTCGACCGTGATGAGATCCTCAGGATTTTCGATTTTGCGGTCGACCTTTTCGAGCTCGAGTTTCTTTTGGTTGCGCGCCTTGTGATAAAAGAAACTCACGATCGATCCGGCGTGATGTTCCTTGATCACATCGATGATGCGCGGGTTGAGCTTGTTTTTGACGGCCATGTCGACGCCGTCCTTCACATGGGCGATGATGATGAGCGAGCTCATCGTTGGTGTGAGCGAGTCGTGCGGGTTTTCGGTGCCCTCGTGTTGGTTTTCGATGAAGTAGGAAGGTTTTGCGAGTTTGCCGACATCGTGAAAATACGAGCAGACGCGGCTGAGCGGGGCGTTGGCGCCGATTTTTTCTGCGGCCGCTTCGGCGAGCGCAGCGACCACGAGGCTGTGGTGAAAGGTGCCGGGTGCCTCGAGTTGCATTTGGCGAAGCAGCTTGTGGTTGAGGTCGCTGAGTTCCAGCCAGCTGATGTCGGTGGTTAGTGCGAAGAGGCCTTCGAGCAATGGCAGCAGGCCATTGATGAGCATCGCGGTGAACAGGGCTGTGCCAATGGCTGTCGCAACGCCAATGCCAAAGATTTGAGCGTGGCCTATGGGGTCTGGCCCGAAGCAGGAGGCGATGTCGAGGCGACCGAGCAAGAGGCCGAGGCCGAGCGTGACCGCTCCGACATGCAGGCCGATTTGCATCAGCTGCGCGCGTTTGCGCACGCGGTTGGCGAGCAGTACGCTGGTGATGCCGGCGACCAGGCTGAGGATCATGTAGGCAAGTGCTTCGCTTTGGGGGGCGAAAAGGCAGCCGAGGAGGGTGACAAAAACTGCGGAGAACGCGCCGACCGAGCGGCCGAGCAAAATCCCGTGCAGCATCGGGGCTAGGGCGAAGGGGATCGCGAAAAGGTGGAGTTCGCGGGGGATCAGGCCCGAAGAGGCGAGGCTCATGATCAGACGCACCACCAGAAGATGGCAGATGAGGCCGCCGAAAACGAGAAGCACCCGGCTGTTGCGATTGCAGGTGTTTTGCAGGCTCACTTGGAACATTACCACTGCGGCGAAGGCGATGACCGCGCCATAGAGCGCGCCCATGCCCGGGGTGCTGGCGAAGGCCGACGCGGGAGCCGCGTTGTAGACCATCACGGCGGAGATCAGGGCAAAGGACACAAACAGCGACCAGCGGATCCAGAAGCTTTGCTGGAGAATTTTCAGGAGAGGGTTTCCCGTATGAATCCGTCTTTTTCTGCCGGACGAAAGGCCTTGTTGGGCCAATCGCCAGCGTTTGATGGCATCCAGGTATCGCACTGCGGTGAAACGGTCGGTTGTCTCGCGCGGGCACCCGTGGCGGGTGGGCGGGGGGAGAGCTTAGGGCCGGCGGGTGGGTCTTGGCAAGAACGCAAAAAAGCCCTCCTGAAAATCGCAATCGATTGATTTTCAATCATTTAAATATCCGGCCAAGGCCTCACGCAGACTGCTGCGGGCCCGGAAGAGCTGGCTTTTGACGGCTGATACCGAGAGGTCGAGCACCTCGGCGATTTCCTCGTAGGAGAGGCTTTCGTAGCGGCGAAGGATCACCGCGAGGCGTTGGGTTTCGGGGAGGGAGGCGATGGCTTTGTCGACCGCGATGCGGAGTTCGGCCTCGAGCAGAGTGGCATCGGGCTGGCGGTGCGGGGCTTCGCCGGGCTCATGATGGCTGCCAGATGGGTCGCCGGTGTCGAGGGGGATTTCCTTTTTGCGGCTGCGGCGGCGGGTCTCGTTGAAGACCAAGTTGCGGGTGATCGAGAAAAGGTAGGTGGTGAATTTGGCATCGGGCCGATAGCTTTTGGCGTGTTGCCAGACGCGAAGAAAAACCTGCTGGGCGATGTCCTCCGCATCGCTAGAGCTGCCGAGCATTTTGGCGACCGTGCCGACCACCGCGTCCTGATGTCGCTCGAGAAGCAAGCGAAATGCTGACTCACTCCCGCCAGCGATCTGTTTCATCAGCGCGAAGTCCTGAGCCCCGTCGTCATCGGGCTGGTTCATCGCGTTTGGCTCCATGGGGGGTGATTGAATGTGGCTTTCAGAATGGCGCCGTGGCTCGGGGATTCAACCTCATTCGGGCGGCGAAGTTGCGCAAGTGCGGTGAAATGATTCGGGTTTGTGCAGGCTGGATGATTTTTCCGAAACCGCTCTTGTCCGAACGAGTCCCGCTGTTGTACCGTTGCCCAACCTCATATCAGCGTGCTCAAAAATTCATCCGCCGACCATGTTTTAGGCATTCTTCCCGCACGCTGGGGATCCACCCGGTTCCCCGGCAAGCCGCTCCATCTCATCGCCGGCAAGCCTCTGATCCAGCATGTTTGGGAGCGATGCCGCCCATGTGAGCGGCTCGATGCGGTCTTGGTCGCCACCGATGACGCGCGGATTTTTGATGCCGTGCATGCCTTCGGCGGCAAGGCGGTGATGACCTCGCCGGATCACCCGACCGGTACCGATCGGATCGCGGAGGCGGTCAAAGCCGTGCCGCAGGCGAGTCACATCATCAACATCCAGGGCGACGAACCCTTGATTGATCCGGGGCTGATCGATGAGTTGGCGCAGGCCATGTTGGCGGATCCGACCCTCGATATGGCCACGGCGGCCAATCCGCTTGATCCGGCCGATCCTGCGGTGGCTGATCCGAATGTGGTGAAAGTCGTGACCGCGCTCGATGGTCGTGCGCTTTATTTTTCGCGGTCGCCGCTGCCGTATTTTCGCAACGCGGTGCCGGGGCTTGCGGTGCTTCGTCACAAGGGTATCTACGCTTACAGCCGATCCTTTCTCGAGCGCTTTGTCACATGGCCGCCATCGCCGCTTGAACAGGCCGAGTCTCTCGAGCAACTTCGCGCTTTGGAAAACGGCGCATCGATCAAGGTGCTTCACACCAGTGACACCTCTCCCGGCGTGGACACCCCCGAACAAGCCGCGGAAATCGAACGCATGCTTTCATCAACCGCTCACTGATCCATTCGCACCTCACACTTTATGAAATACATTTTTGTCACCGGCGGCGTCGTTTCCTCACTCGGCAAAGGGCTTGCCGCAGCATCCATCGGCACGCTGCTCGAACACCGCGGGCTCAAGGTGCTGATGCAGAAATTTGATCCCTATCTCAATGTCGATCCCGGCACGATGTCGCCTTATCAGCATGGTGAGGTCTATGTGCTCGATGACGGTGCGGAGACCGACCTCGACCTTGGTCACTACGAACGCTTCACCTCCGGCGTGTTGTCGCAGATGAACAACCTGACATCGGGTCAAGTCTTCGACTCGGTGATCCGCAAAGAGCGGCGCGGCGAGTACTTGGGCAAGACCGTGCAGTTCATTCCGCATGTGACCGATGAGATCAAGGCGCGCATCTACGAAGTCGCGGAAAAGAATCCCGATGTCGATGTGCTGATCACCGAAATCGGCGGCACTGTGGGCGACATGGAGGGACTGCTTTTCCTTGAAGCGCTGAGGCAGTACGCGCTCGAGGTCGGAAAGGAAAATGTCTGTTTCATTCATGTCACGCTGCTGCCGTACATCAAGGCGGCGGGTGAGGCGAAGACCAAGCCGACCCAGCAGTCGGTTGCCAAGCTGCGCGAGATCGGCATTCAGCCCGACATCATCATTTGCCGCACCGAGACCGACCTCGATGAGGACAATCGCCGCAAGATCGCGATGTTCTGCAATGTCGAGCGCAAGAATGTTGTCGCCTTCCGCGATGTCGACCACTCGATTTATGAATGCCCGCTCGACCTGCGCCGCGACAAGATCGACCGTCTCGTGGTCGACAAGATCGGCCTCGGTCACACGCCATCGCCTGCACTTGAGAGCTGGGAGCGCTTTGTGCAGCGGGTGATCCATCCCAAGCACAAGATCACCATCGCGGTGGCCGGAAAATACATCGAGCTGCAGGATGCTTACAAATCGATCTATGAGTCGCTGATCCATGCCGGCGCGCATCACGATACCAAGGTGCATGTTGTGCGGGTCGATACCGAAGAGATCGAGGACAAGGGCGCGCGCGAGGTCATTGGATTGGTTGATGGCATTTTGGTGCCCGGCGGTTTCGGTGATCGCGGTACCGAAGGGAAAATTCTTGCGGCAAAGTATGCGCGCGAAAAACGCATTCCGTATTTCGGCATTTGCCTTGGCATGCAAATCGCGACCATCGAATTTGCGCGCAATGTCTGCGGGCTCAAGGGAGCGAACTCCACCGAGTTCGACAAAGCCACGCCGCATCCGGTGATCTGTCTGCAAGAAGAGCAGAAGGGCATTGAGGACATGGGTGCGACCATGCGTTTGGGAGCCTCGGAAGCGATCCTCTTTGCCGGAACGCGAGCTGCGCAGCTTTACGGCAATGCCGAGCGCATCCAAGAGCGCCATCGCCACCGCTACGAATTCAATTCGGACTACCAGGAGCGACTGCAGGAAAAGGGCTTTGTCATTTCATCGGTATCCGCCGAAGAGGGCTTGGTGGAAATTGTCGAGCTACCGGAGCATCCGTTCTACATCGGCGCGCAGTTCCACCCGGAATTCCAATCGAAGCCGAATCATCCGCATCCGCTTTTCTCCGGATTCGTCGCCGCAGCGCTCGAGCATTCGCAGCGCGAGGGGTGAAAAAAAGTTTCAAGTTTCAAGTGGTCAGCGGCCGCTGCGCGCATCTCACTTGCCCATGCGTCTGATCGGCCTTGGGCTCTCGGCGACTTGGGGCATGAGCTCCGGTTCGTGGCGATAGCTCGAGCGCTTGCGGGCGGCGAGGATTTCATCGGCACGCTTGAGGATCGAGTGACGGCAAAAATCCTCGAGGCTCTCGGATCTCACGATGCGGCTTGCGCGGTCGACTCTGCTGAACTCCTCGTGGGATTGAAAGAGCGTTCGCCAATGTGATGCATGCGGATCTTGCGAGCGCATTTTGGCTTCCTCGCGCTCAATGGCCTCCGAGGCATGGCGCAGAAATTCGGGGGTTCGCTTTCCCTTGGGGCCCAAGTACTGGCGAATGGTGTTTTCGCTGTAGCCGGTTTGCTCGGAAAGCCATAGCCGACTGCGCCCAAGACCTGCCAAACGCCGTTTCAAATGCTCAAAGGGTATCACCCACCGAAACTAATGAAGTGCGATGCTTCGATGAACCTTAATTTGATAGACAATAGATAGACAAATTGTATTGGATTAAGGAATCGAAACTTATGAATTGGACGAGCGAAAATGATTTTTTTCCAGAAGGGGAATTTTCCTTCGTGGTCGATGGTTGGCGCATTGAAAAAGAGCACTTTAAGCTCATTTGCGACCTCGCACGGGATCAGGGCAAGGATCCCTACGACTACCTCGAGAGTCTTATGAAGTGGATGCGGGAGCGGGGCTGCGTACCGCTTGAATGAGACAAAATTTAGACAAATTGTCTAAATTTGATCGGTAGAAAATCCTACTGATGACGGAACTAGGGTAAGCCAATTGGCAGGAGCCTCACGCCTTCATCAGGTCGGCCTCCTTGGCGACGGCGAGTTCGTCGACCCTTTTGGTGTATTTGTTGGTGAGGGTCTGGACTCGACGAATTGTAGGGGGCGCTAAGGAAAAAAATACCCCATTCGAGAAGTGAGTGATCGACGGATTTTATGAGGGGTCAGCAAGAGGTGGCATGATGCGGGTAGGCATTGGGTCCATCAACTTTTTCGGATTTTTCTGATTTAATGCGCTCGCTCAGCCACACTTTGATAATCGACTGGCGAGTGACACCGATGAGCGAGGCTTGCTTGTCGAGTTCGGAAATCATCCAACTTGGCAGATCAACATTCACTCGTCGCTGCTCAAGGCCAGGGCGTCGTGCGCTATCCCAATCAAGGAAATCGCTGATATTTTCTCCATCGTCAAAACGACGATCAAATTCTTCAGCGGTTATTGTAGGCTTCTTTTTCTTCATCTCATGATCTCCTTACTGATATGAGTCGAAATGGATCCGCAGCTTCCACAGATCTGATGCAAATTTCAGCAAGATCTACCAGCGCGAGGAGCCTCACACCTTCATCAGGTCGGCTTCCTTCGCGACGGCGAGTTCGTCGACCCTTTTGGTGTACTTGTTGGTGAGAGTCTGGACTTCTTCCTCGAAGTCCTTTTGTCCGTCCTCGGTGATGAGGTTGTTGGCCTTCATTTTCTTGGCGGCGTCCATGCCGTCCTTGCGGGCAGCGCGGAGGCGGACTTTGGCTTCCTCGGCGAGTTGCTTGATGAGCTTGACCATGTCGCGGCGGCGCTCCTCGGAGAGTTCGGGGATCGGGACGCGCAGTGAGCGGTCGGCGGCAGCGGGGTTTAGGCCGAGTTTGCATTCGCGGATCGCGCGTTCGATGTCGCGGGTGGTCGAGGGGTCGAAAGGTTGGACCATGAGCATGCGCGGCTCGGGTGTGCTGATGACCGCGAGGCTCTTGAGTTTGCTCACGGCGCCATAGGCTTGGACATGGACATCGAGGTTTTCGATCAGCGCGGGGCTGGCCTTGCCGGTGCGCACGCCGGCGAATTCATGGGTGAGGTAATCCACACATTTTTGCATGGCTTCTTCGACTTCGAGAATGGCGGTGTCCGGGTCCATGATGATTTGAAGGTTGGATGTTGAGTGAGAAATTTGCTTGGGAGAAAATTTTATTCGCCGTGAACGAGTGTGCCGATCGGTTGACCGCGCAGCGCGTGGGAGAGGTTGCCGTGCGGGCCGAGGTCGAAGACGATGATCGGGATGTGGTTGTCCATGCAAAGGCTAAACGCAGTGGTGTCCATCACATTGAGGCGTTGTGAAATGCACTGGTGGAAAGTGACTGACTCGAAGCGGTTGGCGGCCGGGTTCTTGTGCGGATCGCAATCGTAAACACCGTCGACTTGGGTTGCCTTGAGGATCACATCGGCGCCCATTTCGCTGGCGCGAAGGGCGGCGGTCGTGTCGGTCGAGAAGAAGGGGTTGCCGGTGCCGGCGCCGAAGATCACCACTTTGCCATCGGCGAGTTGGCGTTCGGCGCGGCGGCGGATGAATGGCTCGGCGACATTTTTCATTTCGATGGCCGATTGCACAACGCACTCGACGCCGTGGTGGCTGAGCGCGCCTTCGATGGCGAGTGCGTTCATCACCGTGGCGAGCATGCCGACATAATCGGCGGTGGCGCGATCCATGCCGCGTGCCGAGGCGCTGGCACCGCGCCAGAAATTTCCGCCGCCGACGACGATGCCGAGTTGCAGGCCGAGGCTCACCGCTTCCTTGATCTCGCGTGCGATGCGATCGACGATTTCCGGCGAGATGTTGTCCTGCGATCCTTTTTCGCGGAGTGCTTCACCGCTGAGTTTGAGAATGGCGCGTTTGAAGGGGCGGGGGTCTTTGGTGCTTGATTTCATGCGTGGCGTGGCTGGGCGATCAAAGGCGATGATGCGGTCGCTTGCAAAGGCAAAACCGCGGGATCATGGCGCGGCGGGTCCGGGGGCGAGGGTGAAGCGTGAGGCGAGATCGCGCAGGTGGGATTTTGCATCGTCGGCACCCACGATCGCGAGGTTCACATTGAGCGGTTTTTTGAGCGGCAACTGGTAGGCCTCGAGGGTTTTGCGCAAGGCGCCGATCGCGAGCTTGAGGATTTGGCGCGCGGTGAGGTCGACCTCCGGCGGGATCGCGAGCTGCGAGACATCGATGCGGGCATCGAGGCCATCGGGTGTCATTTCCGCATCGATGGTGATGTTGCATAGCACCAGCAGGTTGGCTTCCTGGACTTTGTAATTCGGATTGTTGCTGGGCAGCAGATGAGGGCTTCGGATCGCCTCGACGAGGGCTTCGGGAAAATCGCCACTCATTGCCATCGGCCGCGAAGCGATGCAGGCTTGCAGGGATTCGCCGGTGTCGGAGACCGCCTCATCCACATCGGTGCCCTGAAGGCTTAGCGGTTCGAAGATCGGCACCACGGAGATCGTGCTCGCCGGGGCCTTGATGCAGAGAATGGCCGCAATCAGCAGAAAAAATGGCGGTTTCATGACATCACCATGCACCCAACCCGCGATCATGGCGAGGGTAAAGGCGGAGCTCCGCGCTTGCCAAGCGGGAGGCGTGTGGTTTGTGATGGGGCATGGATCAACTGACGAGGGCAAGATGCGTGATCGACATTGAAGTCGATGGATTGCGGCGCATGGCGGATCGTCTCGATGGGGCCTTTCCGCAGGTGGTGGAAATGCTGCGCGAAACTCTCGGTCGTCGTGGCAAGATCATCGTGGTTGGCGTCGGCAAATCCGGCAACATTGGCCAGAAAATTGCCGCGACCTTCAACTCGACCGGCGCCACTGCGGTGGTGCTAGACTCGCAAAACGCACTGCATGGCGATCTTGGTTTGCTCAACGACGGCGATGCGGTGCTGGCACTTTCGTACTCCGGCGAAACCCGCGAGCTGCTCGATCTCATGCCGTTCATCCGGCGCTTCGATGTCGCCATTGTCGCGCTCACCGGCAAGCCAGATTCGACACTCGCGCAGCTGGCGGATTTCACCTTGGACACCTCGGTCGAACGCGAGGCCTGCCCTTTGAATCTTGCGCCGACATCCTCGTCAACGGCGATGCTGGTGATGGGCGATGCCCTGGCAATGGTGCTGCTCGAGGCCCGCGGCTTCAGTGAGGATGACTTCGCACGATTTCACCCCGGTGGCTCTTTGGGTCGGGCTTTGCTGACGCGGGTTTCCGACATCATGCGCTGCGATGCCCAGCTACCGGTCGTCAGTGAAAATGCGGATGTCTTTGCCGCGCTTGATGCGATGAAGAATGCGCGGGCCGGCGCATGTTTGATCCTTGATTCGCGAGGCTGTTTGGCAGGGATTTTCACTCATGGTGATTTTGCGCGCTGCTTTCGCGCAGATCCGCTGCTTGGCGATAAGTTAGTGGCCGGGCTCATGACCAAAAGCCCGATCACAGTCAACGCCGACGCCCTTGCCGTCGAGGTCCTCCGGACGCTTGGCGAGAACCGCATTGACGACATCGTGGTGCTGGATGAGGCTGGAAAACCCGTCGGTTTGATCGACACGCAGGACTTGGCGCGTTTGAAAATCGTCTGATTTTTTCGCTGCTCTGTTTTATCTAACAGATTTGAAAAAAATTCGCGTTTGACCCGTTGCGCTGCGCGGACTGCTGTTTTAGGTTGAATCAAAGGATACAACCATGGGACTTGAGAAAATCACCCGAAAGCTCCAGGAAGCCCTGCAGGCCGCGCAGGGGATTGCTTCGAAATCGGCCCATCCGGAACTCAAAAGCGCGCACGTGCTGCTGGCCTTGTTGCAGCAGGAAGGCGGCATCGCGGTGCCGATTCTGCAGAAGGCTGGAGTCGACATCACGACGCTAAAGGCGGCGGTTGCCAACGCATTGGGCCGCGAGCCGAGCGTGCAGGGGGCATCGACGCAGCCACAGATCAGCGTCGGGCTTCGTGCGACACTCGATGCGGCCGATGAGGTGCGCGAGTCGCTCGGCGATGAGTTTCTGAGCGTCGAGCATTTCTTGCTTGGTTCGTTGAAGGGTGATTCGCCCGCGGGCAAATTGCTCAAGGAAGCGGGGCTCGATGAAAAGAAGGCGCGTGATGCGGTGAAGGATGTTCGCGGGTCGCAAAAAGTGACCGATGAAAATCCCGAGGGCAAATACCAGACGCTGGAAAAATACGGCACCGACCTCACCGCTCGCGCGCGGGCAGGCAAGATTGATCCGGTGGTCGGGCGCGATCATGAGATCCGCCGCGTGCTGCAGGTACTTTCACGCAGAACAAAGAACAATCCGGTGCTTATTGGTGAGCCGGGCGTGGGCAAGACGGCGATTGTCGAAGGTCTCGCGCGGCGGATTGTTTCCGGCGATGTGCCGGATTCGATGAAGGACAAGCGCGTCATCGTGATGGACCTTGGCGGCATGCTTGCGGGGGCAAAGTACCGTGGTGAGTTTGAGGATCGCTTGAAGGCATTTCTCAAGGAAGTGACCGAGGCCGAGGGGAGGATCATTTTGTTCATCGACGAGTTGCACACGATTGTCGGTGCTGGTGCGAGCGAGGGCGCGGTCGACGCGTCGAATTTGCTCAAGCCGCAACTTGCGCGCGGCGAGCTGCATACCATCGGCGCGACCACGCTCGATGAATATCGCAAGCACATCGAAAAGGATGCCGCGCTTGAGCGACGATTCCAACCGGTGATGGTTGGCGAGCCATCGGTCGAGGACACGGTGGCCATTTTGCGCGGACTCAAGGAGCGCTACGAAGTTCATCACGGCGTGCGGATTCAGGATGGCGCTTTGGTTGCTGCGGCGGCTTTGTCCGACCGCTACATTTCCGACCGTTTCCTACCCGACAAGGCGGTCGACTTGATTGATGAGGCTGCATCGCGGCTCAAGATCGAGCTCGACTCGATGCCGACTGAGATTGATGCGCTCGAGCGTCAGATCATGCAGCTCGAGATGGAGAAAAAAGCCCTCGAAAAGGAAACCGACAAGGCCTCGGCCGCGAGGTTGGGCAAGGTGGTCGAGGAGCAATCGAATCTGCGCGAGCAGTCGTCGGGCCTGATGGCGCAATGGCGCAATGAGAAGGCGGTGATCGATGAGGTTCGCAGTGCTCAGGGAAAAATCGAATCGCTCAAGGGCGATGCCGAGCGCGCGCAGCGCATTGGTGATTTGACGCGTGCGTCGCAGATCACTTACGGCGATTTGCCCGATGCGATGAAGTCGCTCGAGGCGGCCAAGGATCAGCTCGCTGTGCTGCAGAAAAATGGCGCGATGCTCAAGGAAGAGGTCACCGAAGAGGACATCGCGCGGGTGGTGTCGTCGTGGACCGGAATTCCGGTGAACCGCTTGCAGGAAGGAGAAAAGCAAAAGCTCGTGCAGATGGAAGAGCGCCTGGGCGCGCGGGTAGTGGGTCAAAAGCGTGCGATCAAGGCGGTGTCAAATGCCGTGCGACGCGCGCGTGCCGGACTGCAAGACGAGAACCGCCCGATCGGCTCGTTTTTGTTTCTCGGTCCGACCGGTGTCGGCAAGACCGAGCTGTCGAAGGCCTTGGCGGAATTTTTATTCGACGACGAAGGTGCGATGGTGCGCATCGACATGTCGGAGTACATGGAGAAACACAGCGTTGCGCGATTGATCGGCGCCCCTCCGGGATATGTCGGCTACGAGGAGGGCGGGCAGCTTTCCGAGCATGTGCGGCGCAAGCCTTACTCGGTCGTGCTTTTCGACGAGGTGGAAAAAGCGCATCACGATGTGTTCAATGTCTTGCTGCAGGTGCTCGATGATGGCCGCATCACGGATGGTCAAGGTCGCACGGTGGACTTTCGCAACACGGTGATCATTCTCACCTCCAACATCGGCTCGCAGCACATCCTCCACGAAGAGAATGCCGAGCAGCGCGAGGCAAAGGTCAATGAAGCGCTGCGCGGGCACTTTCGGCCGGAGTTTCTCAATCGCATCGATGAGATCATCATCTTTGATCGGCTCGTGCGGGAGGAGATCTCGACCATTGTGGATCTTCAACTCGACCGCGTGCGCAAGCGCTTGGCCAAGCAGGGATTGGCACTGGCGCTCAGCGAGGAGGCAAAGGAATTCATCGGAAATCAGGGCTATGATCCGGTCTATGGGGCCCGACCCCTCAAGCGGGCGATCCAGCATCTGCTGCTCGACCCGCTGAGCCTTGATGTGCTCGACGGAAAATTTTCCGATGGCGATGTCATCCGCGCGGAGGTCGATCACGGGTCGATCGTTTTCGCGAAGGCCTGATCATCTTTTTTTGGGCACAAAAAACCCGGTCGCTCGGATGAGTGACCGGGCTTTTCAAGGGGTTTCGAATTACTTCGAAGAAGCCGGTGCAGGAGCGGGAGCCGGAGCTGCGGTGGGGCAGCAGGAAGCGGCAAACAGCGATGCGACAGCGGCAACGATAGCGATTTTAACGATTTTCATATTTGGTTGTTCGGTTGTTGTTTGGCAACCAGGAATCCCCGGTTGATGTTGCGAACACTAACAGAACTTAACTATCTGGCAAGCACGGAATTTGGGGGCTTGAAATGGAGGAATTGCCTTAAATGAGGCCAAATCCCGTTACAGAGTCACGAAATTGACGAAGGGCACGAACCTGGAAGAGAGGATGGTATTGGTCCCTAACCGAATATCGGTGGGCTCAGAGCACCTCGCGGACGAACGAGGATTTTGCGAAGATCGCGAAGGCTTCGGGTTCTTCGCCGGTGCCGATGAATCTTGGCGGGATGCCGAGCTGGCTGTGGATGGTCACCGCGATTCCGCCTTTGCCCGAGCCGTCGAGTTTGGTGACGATGAGTCCGTCGAGCGGGCAGGCCTTGTGAAATTCTTTCGCTTGTTGTAGCGCGTTGCTGCCAGTGGTGGCATCGACCACGAGCAGGGTGAGGTGCGGGGCGCCGTCGTCTTGCTTGGCGATGGTGCGGCGGATTTTTCCCAGCTCTTCCATCAGGTTGTGGCGGGTATGGATGCGGCCGGCTGTGTCGCAGATGAGAAATTGCGTGCCGTTGGCAATTGCTTTTTGATGCGCGTTGAAGCAGACCGATGAGGGGTCGGCATTCGGGTTGCCGGCGACCACGGGGATGCCGAGTCGATCGCCCCAGCGTTGGAGTTGCTCGACGGCGGCGGCGCGGAAGGTATCGGCAGCGGCGAGCAGTACCGAGTGTCCGCGCGATTGCAGCCAGCGTGCGAGCTTGGCCGACGAAGTTGTTTTGCCGGTGCCGTTCACGCCGACGACGAGGATCACGAAAGGTTTGCCATCGGGCCTCGGTGTGGGCGCGGGGAAATCCTCGGGCAGCATCTGTGCGAGGTGCTTGCGGGTGGTTTCGACGACATCGTCGGCAGAAATTTCGCGGCCGAGGTCGCGGAGTTCGTCGATGATTTTCGTGCTCGTGTGGATGCCGAGGTCGGCGCTGATCAGGTCGGCCTCGAGTTCGTCCCAATCGATTTCCGCGCGGTTGGCGATCTTGTTGAAGAGGGATTTGAAAAAACCTGCCATGTGCTTGCTGGCGGGGAGCTAAGGGCAAATCGCGCGATGCGGGGAGCACAAAATGTGCGGGAAATCGGCGCGATCGCGGATTTGATCTTTGCGCCGGGCTTTCAATTTATACTCTTGGCGGGTGCAGAAGATCCGCGTGCTTTCCGACATTCTGGCTAGCCAGGTCGCGGCGGGCGAGGTCGTTGAGCGTCCGGCTTCGGTGGTGAAGGAGCTCGTCGAGAACAGCATCGATGCCGGGGCGGGTGAGATTCGCGTGGACATCGATCAGGGTGGGGTCGCTTTGATCCGCGTGACCGATGACGGTTGTGGCATGTCACGTGAGGATGCGATGCTTTCGCTCGAGCGGCACGCGACGAGCAAGTTGCGTACGGTGGGGGATTTGGCGGAGATCCGCACCTTGGGTTTTCGCGGTGAGGCGGTGCCGAGCATTGCGAGTGTGTCGCGCTTTCGGATGGTGACGCGCGAAAAGGATGCGGTGGCGGGCACGGAGCTTGTCGTTGAGGGTGGCAAGCTGCGCGATGTCCGGGAGGCGGGCTGTGCGCCGGGAACGGTGATCGAGGCCCGTTCCTTGTTTTTCAACATGCCGGCGCGGCGAAAATTTTTGCGGGCCGAGAGTACCGAGTCGGCACACATCGAGCACCAGTTGCGCTTGCATGCCTTGGCGGCACCGGGTGTGCGCTTTCGATTGCGGCGCGACGATCGTGAGGTCTTTGATTTGCCGCCGGCGGCGCGGGTGATTGAGCGGGTGCGGCAGTTGGTGGGTACGCAGTTGGCGCAAGAGTTGATCCCGCTGCCGCGCGTCTTGGGCAACGGAGTGTCGGTCGAGGGTTTTGTGCTGCCATCAACGCACGCGCGAAAGGGGCGTCGACATCAGTGCGTGTTTCTCAACGGCAGGCCGGTGGAGGATGTGGTGATTTCGCGTGGACTTACCGAAGGATTTCGTGGCGCGGTGGCAGAGGGCTTGCATCCTGCGGCGTGGTTGTGGATCGAGCTCGAGCCGTCGATGGTCGATGTGAATGTGCATCCGGCCAAGCGAGAGGTGCGTTTTCATCGTCCGGTCGAGGTGCGCGAGGTGATTGCCAAAAGCGTGCGCGAAGGTTTACGCGAATCGCAAGCGGCGACCACCCCCGTTTCAAGCGCCCCCACATTTTCGCCGCCGGTTTTTCCAGCATCGGCTGCGGTGGCTCGTGAAATTCCTTTCACTGCCCCTACGCCTTTGAATGTGCTGACGCGTGAAGAGCAAACGATGATCGATGATTTGCTCGCATCGGCACAAACGGAGGAATCGGGCCTTGCTGCGGATGAGCTCGTGGCACCTACGCTTGGCCAGTCAACGGAAAGGTTTCGTTTGTTTGGGCTTTTGCAGCGGCGTTTTGTGCTGATGGAAAGCGATGATGGCTTGGTCTTGTTTGACCCCAAAGCCGCACGCGAACGGATCATTTACGAAGGCATGCTTCAGCATCGCGAGTCTGGTGTGCCGGTGCAGCATTTGTTGGTGCCGGTGTTGCTGGATCTGGATCCCCGGGACATGGATCTGATTCTGCGTGAGCGGAGCAGTCTTGCATCGGCTGGCATTGAAATCGAAGAGTTTGGCGGCAATACTGTGCAGGTTAGATCTTTGCCCGAAGGCCTCGGCGTTGGTGATTCGTTGGGCTTTGTCCGCGAGTTGCTCGATGAGCTGCTGCATGGTCCGGTGCAGGGAGGGAAATTTGCGTTCGAGCGCTTGGCAAAGTTGCTCGCGCGACGAGCCTCGCTCTTGGTCTCGCCCTCGCTCGAGGAGGCCCGGCATTTGCTCGAAGAATTGTTCCGCTGCGAGCTGCCCTACTGCGCCGCCGATGGCCGTCCCACCATGATCGAATTCGGCATGCGCGAGCTGGAACGGCGCTTCGGAGGTGGGCGGCTTGGAACAACCAGCATAAACGCCTGAGTGAAAAGCGTTGATGGATCACTGAAAATCATTGTCCGCGTGCGAGGTGCCGATGCATAAGAGGCACATGCGTCCGCACTCGCGTCAGATTCTCCTTGTTGAAGAAACCTTTGGCCGCAATGGCTGGCACTGTGAGCTGGTTGAAGGCCGCGATGTGTTGCGTGCCGGCTTTGAGGCTCACCACACGCGGGTGGATCTCATCGCGCAGGCATTTCCCGAAATCAATGCTTTGAGCATTGTTTCCGAAGTGCCGATGGAGCTTGGTGCGGGACACTTGCCTTCGGTGCTTGAATTGCTCGCGCGTGCCAACAAGCCGCTCACGCTTGGTGGATTCGAATATGACCTTGACCGCGGCATGCTGGTTTTTCGCATCACCAATCTTTTCGAAAGGGAGAAGTACGATTCGGACATCATCAGCTCGATGGTGCACTGTGCGATTGCCGAGCTTGATCGGATCGTTCCCTATGTTGCGATCTTGAGAAGCACGGCAGAGGATCTTCTGCCGGATCTCGATATCAAGCGCCTGTTGATGCGCGAGGATGTGATTCCACCGGTGCCGGGTGATGAAGAGGAGGAGTATTGAAACGGGGTGAGCCTGCTCCATCGGCGGCGAATTTTGTCCGTAGCCAAACTCCAATTACTTTCGGACGCGGTGAAGAGCCGGATCGATCACCGCTTTCATCGCATCGAATCGCTCGGGCTTTCCAACGAAAGCAGCGATCTGCGGCAAAACTTGATTCGCGCGGTTGGATCATATCGGCGTGGAAAACGCACAGCGCCGAAATGCCGGGCCCGCTGAGCTGCATTTTGGCGTGGCGGACTTGCTGGGGATAAGCATTGGCAGTATGCGCTCCGCTAGAGCTGCTGTTGCCGAGGCGTCCGAGCAAGATTTCCTGGCTGGAGAGGATTTCCTTGGCGAAATTTTCCCTCCTCTAGCGTCTTGAGTAAATCCTCGGCCACGGCACCTGAAACCGTCGGCTTGCGCGCTCCTTCCACTTGTGCTCGAGCAAGCCCTCAAGCCCTCTTTCAACCACCGTGTCGCGGTGGGTGAAGACCGTATGGCGGCTCACTCCCGCAATTTTCATGATTTCGTCTACCGTGTGTTCGTGCTGTGCAATCAAGCGCACGACCAGCAAGCGCTTGCGCGCCCAATCCGCCTGCGGTTTATCCCAGGCGTCATCAATTTATTTTACGATCTCATTTCCGAGTTTGGGAAGTGTTTATGGAGTCCATGGTATGGTAGCTGTGTGGGCAAGAACTGGACCGATTTTTCGTTTGCAACCCTGAATTCAAAGTTTGCGTTTGAAGCATTTGCATCAGAACAGCGATGCTTGTGAGTCTGTTTGTGAACTCGGCCTGCTTGGGCCGGCAAGCAGTGCGTCGATACGGGTGAGCAGTTCGATGGATGGCACTTCGTGGTCATCTATCATGGTGCGAAGTCTGGCGACCCACTCCTCGGTGGTGCCGTCGCCCTGTGCGGCAAGCAGCGTGGCGGTCTGGGTGAGGCGACCGCTGACGGCGAACTGTCGCTTCGTCCTGCGAAGCCATGCTTCGAAGTAGGGGCGGTCGGGTTTGAGGGTGAACACGGGTGCAAGCCTTGTCGGATGCCTGAGCGAGGTCAAGATGAGGATCGCCGTTTCGCGGATTTGCGGGCGCTTGGATATTTGGCCGGTTGGCTTGGTGTTTTGGGAGTTGCCTTAGCGGGATCCTTGAGTGCGGCGATCTGGTCTCGCAGGTGAGCGGCGCGTTCGAACTCGAGTCGTGCGGATGCGGCGCGCATTTGCTCTTCGAGATCGGCGATGGTACGATGTTTATCGTAGATGGGCTCGTCTTCGGCAACGAATGACCCGCCGGTCATCGGGTCGATGGCTTCGTTGGTCTGCAGGCTTTCCTGCACCGCACGTTTCACGCTTTGTGGGGTGATGCCGTGAGCTTCGTTGTGGGCTTGCTGGCGGCTGCGGCGGTATGCGGTGGTGTCGAGCAGGGTTTGGATCGAATCGGTTACCTTGTCGCAGAAGAGCACGCATTCGCCGGCGAGGTGGCGGGCGGCGCGGCCGGCGGTTTGGATGAGTGAGGTTTCGTTGCGCAGAAATCCTTCCTTGTCGGCATCGAGGATGCAAACGAGCGAGACTTCTGGCAGGTCGAGTCCTTCGCGCAGGAGGTTGATGCCGACCAGCACATCGATCGCCGCGGCGCGGAGTTGGCGGAGGATTTCGACGCGCTCGACCGTGTCGATGTCGGCGTGGATGTAGCGGACCTTGAGTCCGGTGCCGGCGAGGTATTCGCTGAGGTCCTCGGCGGTTTTTTTGGTGAGAGTGGTGATGAGGACCCGTTCGTGGCGCTCGACGCGTTGGCGGCAGAGTTCGATGGTTTCGTCGATTTGTCCCTTGAGCGGACGAAGGGTGATGATCGGATCGATGAGGCCGGTCGGGCGGATGATTTGTTCGACGACGAGTGGCGTGCCGGCCTTGGTGGGATTGAATGATTCGATCGGTTCGTCATTGCCACTCGGTTTCACGCGGACTTTTTTCAGTGCGGGTGCTGCGCCTTTGTCGGCGGATTTTACCGGGATGTAGTTTTGATTTTCCGGGCGTGAGTTGATGATTTCGAAGGGGCCTGGAGTGGCGGAGACATAGACCCTTTGGCCGGTGGATTGCATGAACTCCTCGAAGCGCAGTGGTCGGTTGTCGAGTGCGCTGGGCAAGCGGAAGCCGTGCTCGACGAGGACCGTCTTGCGGCTTTTGTCACCTTCGTACATTCCGCCGATCTGAGGAATGGTCGCGTGGCTTTCATCGATGAGCAGGAGGAAATCGTCGGGAAAGAAATCCAGCAGCGTGTGGGGTTTGGCGCCGGGTTCGCGTCCGGTGAGGTGGCGCGAGTAGTTTTCGATGCCTTGGCAGAAGCCCATTTCCGCCATCATTTCCAAGTCGTACTCCGTCCGCATGCGGATGCGTTGGGCTTCGAGGAGTTTTCCTTCCTTTTCGAATCGGGCGACCTGTTGTTCGAGTTCGTCGCGGATCGCGCGCGTCGCCGATTTCATTTTGTCGCCAGGGGTGACGAATTGTTTGGCGGGGAAAAAGGTGTGGGATTCGAGTCGTTCGATGGTGCGGCCGGTAAGCGTGTGGATGCTGGTGAGGCGCTCGACTTCGTCGTCGAAGAACTCGACGCGGATGGCAGTTTCCTCGAGGTAAGCCGGGTGGACTTCGACCACATCGCCACGGACGCGGAACTGGCCGCGGCCGAAGTTGAAATCATCGCGCTCGAAAAGCATGCCGACGATCGAATCGAGAAACTCCGCACGGGTGAGCTTTTGTCCGGTGCGGACCGGCAGCATCATGTTTTCGTAATCCTCGGGCGAGCCGAGGCCGTAGATGCAGGACACCGATGCGACCACGATCGTGTCGCGGCGAGTGATCAGCGAGCCCATCGTCGAGAGGCGCAGGCGTTCGATCTCGTCGTTGATCGACGAATCCTTTTCGATGTAGGTGTCGCTGCGCGGGATGTAGGCCTCGGGTTGGTAGTAATCGAAGTAGGAAACGAAGTACTCCACCGCGTTGTGCGGGAAGAAATTTTTAAACTCCGAGTAAAGTTGGGCAGCGAGCGTTTTGTTGTGGCTCATGATCAGCGCCGGGCGATTGTGCCGCGCGATCAGATTGGCCATGGTGAAGGTCTTGCCCGAGCCGGTGACGCCGAGAAGTGTCTGATGCCGATTACCGGCGGCGAGGGACTTCGAGAGTTTTTCAATCGCCTGCGCCTGATCGCCCATCGGCCGATAGTCGCTGGTGAGTTGGAATTCCATGTGGCGGAGTGATAAACGGGAAATGCCGTCTCCGCAAGGGTGGGGAGAACGCGGTGGGGTGCAAGGGGTTGCACCAGTTTAAGGTTTTAGTGCCTTGGCAATCATGGCAAAGTGTCGATCGCGCTCGAGCAATCGCACTTTGTATCGGCGCGCACACGCGTCCACCAAAAGGTCTCCGAAAGGCACATTGACACCAGAGCGGAGGCATGTGCGGGCGCTAAGGGCTGCCTGACGCCAGCAATTTGCATCAAAATCCAACCAAACGCTGAGTTCTCTCCAGCGCGTTATCTGTTCCTCCTCCCGTTTGCCTCTGGCACCTTGGTAGAGTTCAAGCCAGATCGGTTCGGTCATGGCTGTGAGTCCGAGTCGAATCAATCCTTCGAGTTTAACAGCAATCGCTTTGTCGCCGCCGGCACGGGCAGCCTCGACCCATGCGGAGCTATCGACCAGAACAAGACCTTTCATTTGTGTGCGAGCTTGGGTTTTTTCTTTGTGCGGCATGAGAGTTCCTCCATATCGCCGGCTTCGATTTCTTCGTTGGTGGCGAAGTCGAGTGTCCCGAAGTTTGCCACCACTTCCTTAACGAGTTGCAAGCGGTTAAAGCTCTCGATCGCCTTCACCACGGCATCGCGCTTGGTTTTGGCGCCGGTGAACTTCATGGCATCGGCGAGGAGCTCGTCTGGAATATCAATGGTGGTCTTCATGGAATCCAAAATAATCATGATTTGGATTCCTGCAATTGGAAAATTGGAATATTTGGATTTACGGCGGCGGAATCATGGTTTTTCATCTCCGCATGGAATTTCAATTGCACCCGCGCTTGGCGGCGGGAGGGTTTGAGCTGGGGCGGGCCGATGGCTGCCGGGTCTTGCTCAAGAATCAGGCCTCGTTTCCGTGGATTCTGATCGTGCCCGAGCTTGCCGATGGGATTGAGGATTTGCATCAGCTTGACGAGGGGCGTTTTGCTGAGGTGGTGGGCCTGGTTCGTCGGGTTTCGCTGTTTGTTGCCGATTATTTCCGTCCGGAGAAACTCAATGTCGGGTGCATTGGCAACATGGTGCGGCAGATGCACATCCATGTGGTGGGGCGTCATTCTGATGATCCCGCGTGGCCCGGCACTGTGTGGGCCTACGAGGGGAAATCGGCCTATGCGCCGGAGGCGGTGGAAGAGATCCGCGTTGCGGCGCGTGAGTATCTCGGCCTTGAGTGAGTGGCCTCAGGCGTTGCGGGCGAGGGCGCCGCGTTTTTCGTTGATGAAAATGCTGAGCACGAGGCCGACCGCAACAAATGCGGCGAGCACCAACAGGGCTTCGGTGTTACCGACCACATCTTTGACCCATGCGAAGGGGAAGGTCGTGATGGCGGTGATTTTCCAGACGAGTCCCCAGATGCCGAAAGTTTCCGCTTCGCGGCCGGTTGGTGTGAGGTAGCTGACAAATGCGCGGTTGGCTGAGCCGAGTGAGCCGAGGCCGAAGCCAAGCAGGTTGCCGATGAGCCAGAGCGGCCAAACGGGAAACGTGCTTTGCGGGTGCTGCGCGAGATGGGCGCTGTGAAGTGCCGAGTAGCCGGCAAATCCAAGAGCGGTGAATAACCAAAGAGTGGTGAAGATGAGGATCGAGCGTCGATGGCCGATGCGATCCTGAAAGAGCGTGGGGACGATGGTGCCGATCACGCCGGAGACCGTGATCACCGCAACAAACAGCACGAGTTTCACCTGCGTGAATCCAAACTCTTCGGCAAGTTTGCTCGCGTAAAAAACAATCACCGTCATGCCGGTGCCGTAAAACAGCGATGCGATCAACAGCAGCGCGAGGTCACGATGCTGGCCGATGTGGCGCAGGGAATCGGCGAGACGGCTGAATCCTGCGATGATCAAATTTCGCCGTGGCTGATTGCTTTCCGCCACTGGCGGTTCCTTGAGCCAGAGCATCGTCGGAATGGTGAACACGATGAACCAGAGTCCGGCAAAGACAAAAAATGGTCTCCAGCTTTCCACTGACTGAAGTCCGCAGGCGAGCATGAGGATCGCGGTGATGATCAGTAACAAGAGCGCGGCCATGTAGGCGCAGGCCCATGAGAATCCGCTGACACGACCGACCTGGTCCTGGCGTGCGAGCGAGGGTAGGAAGCTGGCGAGGAAATTTTCGCCGATCGAGAATGCGAAGTTTGCCGGAACATAGAGAAGTACCGCTAGCCAGAGATTGCCGCTGTCGATGAGGGCCAGGGCGCAGGTTAGAAGGCCGCATGATAAGCCTGTGCCGATCATCCACTTTTTCTTGCAGGCGCGTTCGTCGGCCATTGCGCCGGCGATCGGTGAGAAGAGTGCGGTGATGAGCATGCTTGAGCCGAAGGCGAGCGCCCAGACGCGGTCGTCAATCGAGTCGTCGCGCACCACCACTTGCGAGAGGAAGATCGGAAAGAGCAGCGTGTTGATCAGCAGCGTGAAGGACTGATTGGCCACATCGAAGGAGATCCACGACCAAAGCTGGCGGGGCTTGGCCACATCCTTGAGCGGTGAAAATTTCAAGAGGTTCATGGGGGATGGTGCCCGGGGGGGGATGGGTGCGTCATGGATTTGCGCGATTTTTGGCCGCAGCGCGACAGAATTTGTGGGTCGCGGGCGATTTGGGGCTTAGGCGCGAATTTTTTAACTGTTAGATTTACGCATGCTTGGGCGTGACATCGGATTTTGACAGATCCGCGATCCTGCGTATCTTGCGCCCCGTTTCCCAAACCGTTGATAGAATCATGAGCACATCGACTTCCGAAAAGCACACATTCCAAGCCGAGATCCAGCAACTTCTCGATCTGGTCGTCCACTCGCTTTACACCGACAAGGAGATTTTCCTGCGCGAGTTGATATCGAATGCCTCCGATGCGATGGAGAAACTCCGTCATCTTGAAGGGACCGAGAAGAACATTCATCAGGCCGACCTGCCGTTGGAGATCCACATCACGACCGACGAAGAAGCAAAGACTCTCACGATTGCCGATCATGGCATTGGCATGACGCATGACGAGTTGGTAGAAAATCTTGGAACGATTGCCCACTCCGGCACCAAGGCGTTTCTGAAAGCCGTGAAGGAAAGCGGTGGATCGCCATCGAACATGATCGGCCAATTCGGCGTCGGTTTTTATTCCGCGTTCATGGTGGCGGACAAGGTGAGCGTGCATTCGCGCAGCTGGCGTTCCGATGGCGGCGAGCTGGTGTGGACGAGCGATGGCATGAGCGGATATGAAATTGCTGATTCGCCGGGTCAGCAACGTGGCGCAAAGATCGTGATGCATCTCAAGGAGGACTGCGCGGAGTACGCGACTGAATCCCGGGTGAAGCATCTGATCGAAACCTACAGCAACTTTGTTGGATTCCCGATTTTGCTCAACGGCAAGCGCGTGAATGAAGTTGAGGCGCTGTGGCTGAAGAACAAGTCGGAGGTCAGTGACGAGCAATACAAGGCCTTCTATCAATTTGCCTGCAAGGCTTGGGATGAGCCTTCCTACCGCTTGCATTTCAGTGCCGACGCGCCCTTGGCGATCAACGCGCTGTTGTTTTCTCCCTCGGAAAACCCCGAGCGAATGGGCTTCAACAAGACCGAGTGCGGCGTAGCGCTTTACAGCCGCAAGGTGTTGATCGATCCCGCGCCGAAGGAGCTTTTGCCCGATTGGATGCGCTTCATGAAGGGTGTGGTCGACAGTGCCGACATCCCGCTGAACATTTCGCGCGAAACGATGCAGGACAGCGCGCTCATCCGCAAGTTGGGCGGTGTGATCAGCAAACGCGTGATCAAGATGTTCGAAAAGGAGGCCGAGGCTGATCCGGAAAAATTCCGTGGATTTTACCGCAAGTTTGATCGCTTTTTCAAAGAAGGTGTCGCGACCGATTACGCCAACCGCGAGGCGCTGGCGAAACTGCTGCGTTTTGAGACATCGCTCACCGAAGGCGGCAGCGTCTGCGGCTTCACCGATTATGTTTCACGGATGAAGGAAGGTCAGGAATCGATCTATTACCTCGTCGGCAGCACCCGTGAGCAGATCGAGAGCAGTCCGTATCTTGAGGCCTTCAAATCGCGTGGGCTAGAGGTTGTTTACTTCACCGATGCGGTCGACGAATATGTGGTCGATGCCTTGGGAACTTTCGACGGCAAGAAATTGGTTTCCGTACGCCATGCCGGCGTTGAGTTGGAGGATCAGGCGGCTGAAGGAGAGTCCCTCAGTGAGGACGAGACCAAGGTCTTGTGCGAGTTTCTCAAAAACGAGTTGGGCGAGCGCGTGGTGTCCGTTTCCAGCGGCAAGCGTTTGGTGGAAAACCCGGTCATCGCGCTGGTGCCGGCCGATGGCATGAGCCCGCAGATGCGCCAGATGATGAAGGCGATGGACGAGAACTTCAAAGACGAGGTCAAGGTCGAGCTCGAGATCAACCCGCGTCATGTGCTCATTCGCAAGTTGGCTCAGGCGAAAGACAGCAACCCCGAGTTGGCGAAGTTGGTTTCGCTTCAGTTGCTCGACAACGCGCTGATTGCCGCTGGTCTGCTGGAAGATGCACGCGATACCGTCAGCCGCATGAATGCCCTCATGCAGAAGGCCATGGGGGATTGAGTTGATCGGGCACAAGGGACTGATAATCCGTGATTTTCCTCCGGATTCGCCTTGAGGGACGGAGCGGGAGCGTCGAGCATCTGCGCCGTGAGCCCGCAGCTTGAGGATCTGTTTTCGTTTCTCCGATTTGCCAGTGTGTCGACCGATTCTCGGCATGCGGGAGATGTGCGTGCCTGTGCCGAATGGTTGCGTGGGAAACTTGACGGCATGGGTTTGATCGCAACCTTGCACGAGACTCCCGGGCATCCGGTGGTGCTTGCAAAGAACGCGCATTTTGAGGGTCGGCGCACGGTTTTGATTTACGGCCACTACGATGTTCAGCCGGTGGATCCCTTGGACTTGTGGACGACCCAGCCGTTTGACCCGGTGCTTCGCGATGGAAAAATCCTGGCGCGTGGCGCCACTGACAACAAAGGGCAGATGATGGCCCATGTGCTTGGTGTCGAGGAGACGCTGCGCGAGGAAGGTGATTTGCCGGTGAATTTGATTTTCCTGTTTGAAGGTGAAGAAGAAATCGGTAGCCCGAACCTTGCGGAATTTTTGCGTCAGAATCGCGAGGAATTGCGCTGCGATGTGATTGCGATTTCCGACACCGGCATGGTGGCGGCCGGTGTGCCGACGCTCGGTTATGGTCTGCGCGGGATCGTGTGCTGCGAGGTAGTGTTGCGCGGGCCGAAGGGTGATTTGCACTCGGGGATTTTTGGTGGAGCGGTGTCGAATCCGGCGACCGCGATCGCGCGACTGGTGGCAAGCTTGCATGACAATCATGGGCGTGTGGCGGTGGAGGGTTTTTACGATGCCGTCAAACCACTCGAAGGGTGGGAGCGCGAAATGTGGGCCAGCGTGCCGGGTGTGAGCGATGCGGATTTTCTGGATGTGACAGGAGCGCCCGCATTGTTTGGCGAGGAAACTTATTCATCGGCCGAACGCGTTTGGGCGCGGCCGACGGCGGAGGTGAACGGTATCGGTGGTGGATATCAGGGCGAGGGCTCGAAGACCGTTTTGCCTGCCGAGGCATTTGTGAAACTTTCATTTCGTCTCGTGCCCGATCAAGACCCGGCAGACATCATGCGCAAGGTGACCGATCATCTCGAACGCCATTGCCCACCCGGTGTGCAAATCGAGGTGAAGCCCGGTCACGATGGCAAACCCTACCTTGTCGATCCGCATTCCAAATATGCGAATGCGGCGCAGGATGCGTTGAGGGCATCGTTCGGTGCTGAGCCGGTTTTGATTCGCGAAGGTGGGAGCATTCCGATTGTGCAAACATTTCGCGACATTCTTGGGGTCGATACCCTTTTGCTTGGTCTCGCGCTGGCCGACGCGCAGGTGCATGCGCCGAACGAGAACTTTCCGGTCGCAAACTTCGAGGCCGGCATTCGCATGAACCGGGCCTTGCTTGTCGAGCTTGCGAAGTGCTGAAGATTTTAAACCACGAAAATCACGAAGGGCACGAAATGGAAGAGAGATGCCAATTGTTTTACGAGGAGGTCGGGAAAATTCTCGATGCTGCAGTGGAGGTTCATCGTGTTCTCGGCTACGGATTGCTTGAAAAGCCAAATGAAAACGCATTGGTGCGTGAATTTGTGCTTCGCGGGATTCGTTTTATACAGCAGCCAAGATTTCCTGTTGAATACAAAGATGTAAAGGTAGGAGAGTTTGTGCCTGATCTCATTGTTTTTGATTCGATCATCGTCGACACCAAGACGATCAATCGAATAACCGACCTGGAAGTTGGGCAAATGATCAATTATTTGAGGGTCACAAAACTGCGTGTCGGTTTCATCATCAACTTTAAAAATCATCGTCTCGAAACACGCAGAATTGTTCTCTAATTTCGTGTCTTTCGTGCCTTTCGTGGTTTCCAAATTTTAATTTCCCATGTCCGAATCCGATCCAATCCATAAAAGCGACTTCATCCGCGACATCATTGCGGAGGATCTTGCAAGCGGTGTGCATGCCACGACCATCACGCGTTTTCCGCCCGAGCCGAATGGCTACTTGCACATCGGGCATGCGAAGTCGATTTGCCTGAATTTCGGCATTGCGGAGGAGAATTCAAAAACCGGCGCGAAATGTCATTTGAGGTTCGATGATACGAATCCGGAGAAGGAGGAGTCCGAGTATGTCGAGAGCATCAAGCGTGATGTTCGCTGGTTGGGCTTTGATTGGGGTGATGATCTCTATTTCGCGAGCAATTACTTTGGGTTTTTCCATGAATGTGCGCTGCATCTGATCAAGGCCGGCAAGGCCTATGTTGAGAACGAGTCCGCCGAGGAAATGCGAATCAAGCGTGGCAATCTTACCACTCACGGCACGCATTCCGCTTATCGTGATCGGTCGGTTGAGGAGAATCTCGCATTGTTTGAAAAGATGCGCCGTGGTGAGTTCAAGGAGGGTGAATGCGTCTTGCGGGCAAAGATCGACATGGCATCGCCTAACATGAACATGCGCGATCCGGTGCTTTATCGCATCATGCACACGCCGCATCACAACACAGGCGATGCCTGGTGCATTTATCCGATGTATGACTTTGCGCATCCGTTGGAAGACGCGCTCGAGCACATCACCCATTCGCTATGTACGCTTGAGTTTGAGAATCATCGACCGCTTTACGATTGGTTCATCGAGAACTGCCCGGTGCCTTCAAAGCCGCGTCAGATCGAATTCGCGCGGCTCAATCTGACCTACACGGTCATGAGCAAGCGCAAGCTCCTGCAGTTGGTGCAAGAGGGTCATGTCGACGGGTGGGATGATCCCCGCTTGCCGACGATTTCCGGCCTGCGGCGGCGCGGATATCCGGCGGCGGCGATTCGCGATTTCTGCAAGCGCATCGGCATCACCAAGTTCAATGGAACGACCGATGTGGCCTTGCTGGAGTTTGAAGTGCGCGACTATCTCAACAGGTCGGCGCCGCGCCGCATGGCGGTGCTCGATCCGGTGAAGGTGGTTTTGGAAAACTGGTTGGACGAACCTTTGGCGAAGGCGCTGGTGTCGAATCACCCGCAGAACCCTGATATGGGTGAGCGGGAAGTGGCGATGAGTGGCGCGGTCTGGATCGAACGAGAGGACTTCATGGAGGATCCACCGAAGAAATTTTATCGCCTCGGGCCGGGGCGTTGCGTGCGTTTGCGCGGAGGTCACATCATCCGCTGTGTTTCATATGATAAAGACGCGGATGATCAGGTTTCATTGATTCGTGCCGAGATTATTCCCGGTACGGTTGGTGTTGATGCACCGGAGGGCATCGAGTGCCGTGCGGCGATCCATTGGGTCGATGTTGCCGACGGTGTCGATGCCGAGGTGCGCCTCTACGATCGTCTGTTCGGTGTCGAGGATCCCGATGCGGCGGAAGGCGGGTTCCTAACCGTTTTGAATCCGCATTCTTTGAAAAAAATCACGGCCAAGGTTGAGCCATTGCTTCTCGCGGCAGAGGCAGGTTTTGTCTGTCAGTTTGAGCGTGTCGGATATTTTGTTGCCGATGAGGTTGAGCATCAACCAGGTCAACGGGCGGTATTCAACCGAAGCGTAGCGCTTAAAGATTCGTGGGGCAAACAGGCGGGCAGGTGAGGCGGGAGTTGTTGGGGTAAGCCAATGACCCATTTGCGCCTTTATCCGTATTGGAAAGTGACCGATCGCTCAAGGTGCGAGCAGACGTTTGATACGGCGGAGGATGAAGCCGATAAGTGCGATGGCGGCAAAGATCAATGCGGCGGCGAGCACGAATCCCAAGCCGAGGATGAGAGCCAGCGCGATGAGGAGGCGTTGGATGGGCGAGCGGGCGTTGAATTTTTGGCCGAGGTTGGACCACCATGGGCCATGGACATGCGGGGCGTCGCGGGTTTTTTCTTCGCGCAGGGGAGCGTTGGAAAGATTCACCACCTCGACTTCGATCTCAGTCGCATGTTTTGTCTCAGTGGGATTCATGAAAATGGGTGTGATGGTTTCAGGCTTCGGCATGTGCCGGCATTACGGTGGCGATGGTGGCTGCTTGGGAGAAAATTTGCTCTGCGGTATCGGCGATCATTTTGGGGGTCATGTGGCGGTAGGCTTCGAGCGTGCGTTGGTCTTCATTGATGGGCAGGCCGAAGAGCAGGTTGAGTGCGGCGTTTTGTGAGGTGCGTGCGAGAGATTGTTGTTGGATTGCGAGGCTGCTGATGAGGGTGGCTCGCACTCGTTCGAAAGCGGCATCGGGGATGCCTTTGTGTGCAATTTTTTCGATTTCTTTGAGCAGTTCGATGCGTGCGAGGGGTGCCTGTTTTGGCGAAGTTGCGACATAGAACATGAAGAGGCCGCTGTCGTATCCGTGAAATTGGCTGGCGCCGACCTGGTAGGCGAGTCCGAGGTTTTCGCGGATGTGAGTGAAGAGCGGGCCTGCCATGTCGGAGGCGTATTCGTGGATCATGGCGAGCGTGCGTCGCTCGGGCGAAATGGCCGACGCGCCGTGGTAGCCGATGGTGATGACCGCCTGTTTTTTCGGCAGGTGATGGATCAGGTCGGCACCTTGTGCGGCGATCGTGTCGGGTGGGGTCCAAATTTCGCCCGCAGGAAGAGCAGAGAATTTTTCGGTGATCAATTCGAGCATCTGTGCCGAATCAAAATCGCCGGTGATCGCGATGGTTGTGTTGGTGGCATTGAAGTGGCGCGCGTGGTGATTGGCGAGTGAACTACGGCTCAATGCCGCGAGGCTTTCGTGTGAGCCAAGCGGTTCGAGGCCATAGCTGGTGCTACTGAATGCCGCGGCGCGAAGGGCGCGGAATCCAACATGCAGCGGGTCCTGCTGTGCTTCTTCGAGAGCGGCGAGTTGGCTGGCTTTTTCCGGAGCGATCGCCTCATCGTTGAGTGAGGGGTTGAGCATCACATCGGCGAAGAGGTCGATGATTTCCGCCGCGTCGTTGGCGAGACCGCCGGCTTGGATCATGAGTGCGTTGTTGCCGGCGTGAGCGGAGACGGCTGCGCCGAGTGATTCAAGTGAAACTGCGATGGCGGAGGCGCTGCGTGTGGTCGTGCCTTTTGGAAGTGTGGAAGCGAGCAGTTGGTTGATGCCGTTGGTGGCGGATGTTTCCGATGGAAGGCCTGCGCGGACGGCGGCCTGGATGTGGATGAGCGGCACGCGGTGGTCGGGCAGCAGCGCGATGCGAAGACCGTTTGGCAGTGTGTGTACGGTGGCTTCGGCTTTCTCGCGACGAGTGCCTGCGGTTTGCGATGTGGCGGGGGTGTCGAGTGGATCGATCACCGTGTGAATGAGTCGTTCGCGGGTGAGGCGAGTGGCTGCGCGGCGGATGTCGGCTTCGGTGATGAGCTTGATTGCATTGATATGGCGACGAGTGAAATCGAGGTCGCGTGCTTCGAGCCAATTGCTGGCAAGGTCTGCGGCGCGGCCTGATGCGGTGGTGAGTGAGCGGAACTGGCTGGTGATGATTTGGCGTTTGGCTTTTTCGATCTCGTCGTTGAGGTCGGAGTTTTGGATGTCGGCGAGTTCAAGCATGATTGCATCGACGAGATTGCTGGAGAGTGATGGTTCCGCTTCGGCGTTGATGGCGAAGAGTCCTTCGCGAGCGGGTAATGACCACGAGAAGGAGGAGATTTCCAGTGCGAGGCCTTTTTCCTCGCGGATTCGACGGTAGAGGCGTGCCGAGCGTCCGCGGCCGAGGAGGGTGGCGAGGACATCCAGCGCGAGTGCATCCGGGTGATCGATGGATGGAATTTTCCATGCCAGCGTGATCTTGCTCGCGGGGACTGCGAAGGTGTCGCGTGCGAAGCGCGGTGCGACTTGGGGTGGGTCGGCGACGAGCAAGGGTTCCTTGCCGCAGCCGGGTTGGCATTCGCGGGTGAGATCGATAAGTGATTGGCGGGCTTGTTGCGGATTGAAGTCGCCGGAGATCACCATGAAGCAGCGATCGGTGGTGTAGCGCTTGCGGTGGTAGGTCGTGAGATCGAGGTATTGGATTTGATCGAAGAGGTGGCGGTGGCCGATGACCGGGTGGCGGCGCGGGTCGCGTTGGAAGGCGGTGGAGAACAGGAGGCGTGAGGCGGCGTTGTCGGGATCGTCTAGGCCCATGTCGATTTCCCGACGGATGATGTCCTTTTCCTTTTCGAATTCCGATTCCGGCAGGATTGGAAAGAATACCAGGCCGGTGAGACATTTGAGAAACATCGCGAGTGAGTCCGAGGGGCCATCGATGTAGTACACCGTGCGATCGAAGCTCGTGTAGGCGTTCCAATGCCCACCGGCTGATTGGACGGTGGCGGCGAGTTCGCCGGCGTCGAAGTCGCGGGTACCCTTGAAGACCATGTGTTCGAGGAAGTGCGAGATGCCGGAGCCGAGGTGTTGGTCTTCGTGCATGCTGCCAGTCTCGACCCAGATTTGGGTGCTGATGACTGGGTTTGCCGGTTCCGGCTGGAGGATGAGGGTGAGCCCGTTTGGGAGGGTTTCAACGGTGGCGGTGGTGGCTGGATATTCCATGAAATTCCTACTTGGATAGGGGTAGCTTGGATGCTAACTATCGTTGATGCAACGATGGCTTTTGATTGCTGGTGCGGCTCTGATTCTGTTTTTTGGTATTGGTCTTCCGACCGCCTACCATTTTTACAAGCAGAGTCGCCCGCACCCGGTGTGGTTCCCGATCCCGCTCAACCCCGAGGCACCATTCGGTCAAACCGAGGCCGTGATCCGCGCGCTGACTGCAAAGCTTTCCGATCGAGAAAATTTGTTGAGGATCGGCAGGGATCTTGATTTGCAAAAGAAGTGGAAGATGGATTCCGACGTCGAGGTAGCCGATGAGATTGGCAGCAGGCTTTTTGTGAAGCGTGGTGACATGGACACGCCGATGGGAAAAGCACCGTCGATTCATGTGGGTTTTCGCGGGACGAATCGCGATCGCGAAATTTCCTATGCGATGCTCGATGCCTTGCTTCCTGAAGTGTGGAAAGTTTTGGGCATCGATCCGCCGAAGAAGCCATGAGCGTTGATGGCTCAAACCTTGCCGACATGCTCGATCACGCGCGTGCGATCGAAGCGGGCCTTGGGGGTGCTGGCGTATTTGTCCGCTGGATCGCGGTAGCCGAGCGCGCAGGCCACGACGGTGGCGTAGCCTGAATTTTCAAGGCCGAGCGCGCGATCGTATGCGGCGGGGTCGATGCCTTCTAGTGGGCAGGTATCGATGTTGAGCATCGCGGCGGTGGTCATGAGTTGACCGAGAGCGATGTAGACTTGGCGTGAGTTCCATGCGCGGCGTGCATCGGCCGACATCGATGAGCTGAAGCCGGCGATCATGCCCGCGAGCGGTGCGAAATTTTCCTTCGGACATCCTTGGACTTCAGCCATGCGGTTGATCCATGCGTCGATGTCGTTTTGGGTGAGGTCGGTGCGTGTGGTGAGCACGACGAGGTGTGAGGCGTCGGTGACTTGGGGTTGGTTCCACGATGCTGAGCGAAGTTCGCTGCGGATGGCGGGATCGCCGACGACGAGGAATTTCCATGGCTGGAGGCCGAAGGATGAGGGGGTAAGGATGAGGGATTGTTCGATCGCGTTCCATGTTTCCGCATCAATTTTTCGGGTGGCATCGAATTGCTTGGTGGCGTAGCGCCATTGCAGCGCGTTGAGGACGGAGGTGGTGGAGATGTTCATGTGGGAGAGGGTCAGTAACCGGCATCGACTTCGAGCGGCAGGGAGATCATAGGCAAATCCTTGAGGGTGAAAAGCAGGATCGCGCCGTATTCCTTTTCGAAGCGGTTGTCGCGGGTGTTGAGGCCGAGGGTAAAGACCCAGTTGCCGAGATTGTGATGGATTGTGTATTGCTGGAGTTCGAGCACATTGTCATCGAGCTCGGTCGTGTGTTGGGTGCCGAGGCCCCAGTTTTCCGAGAGGCTGGTGTAGGTGCGGAATGTAACGCGGTTGGTGTCGGTGAGGTAGGGGTGTTGATCGAGGCGAACAAAACCGAGCGAGCATTCGAACCAGTCGACCGGTTGATAGTTGATCGAGCTGTTGATGCTGGTGAAGCCGGGGCCTGAGGTGCCGATGGGGATTTGGGTTTCGATGCTGGTGCCGAGCCATGGGAGCGGCTGCCAGCGCAGGTCGTTGTAGAGATTGGAGAGGTTGCGTTCGCCTTCCGGTTCGTTGAGGAAGGCATCGATGTAGGTGTCGAGGAAGAGCCACTCCATGCTTTGGTTGTCGCGCCGCGTGAGGAGGCGGTTGCGCACGCCGAGGCGGGCGATTTCCCAGCTTTGGAGTTCGTCGGTGGCGGTGAAGCGGAGTGGGTCGAGCGGTTGTGGGCGGGTGGTGGGGCTGAGATGATCGACTGACGGGTCGCCTATTTCGTAGTCGTTGGTGCGAAGGACCGAAATGTTGCTGTAGGGTTGGACGATGTGGAGGAGGCCGTTGAGGCCCCAATCGCGGCCGCCGACATTGCCGTAGTCTTTGGAAATTTTGAATGCGGATTCGACGCCGGCATGGATGGTGGCGCGGTCGAGATTGTCGGAATTGCCCTCGGTGATTTTGTAAGCCGAGTATCCGACGCCGGCTTGGGGTGTGACGCTGAGGAAATCACCGTAAGTGCGCGGGAGGGAAAATTCCTGATAGGTGTGGAAGCGGGCGTAGCCGGAGTCGATAAGCTGAGTGCGGATGTCTTCGCGTCGTGGATCGCCAAGCGGGAGGGCGATCATGCTCTCGGCAAGGCGACGCTCATATGCCCCGAGTTGATTCAGGTATGTGTTGGCGGCAGGGTCATCGGGGGTGAGCTTGACCAGTGGGTCGATGACGGCGTTGAGGGTGGTGTCGGGTGCTTTTTCGGCGATGATGCCGAGCGATGTCGTGCCCTCGTGGAGGAGGGGAAGGCCGAAGCGGGGTCCGCGTGCTTGGTCGAAGGTAATTTCCGGAAGGCGCGTGTCGGCGCGGTAGAAATCGTTGATGCGGAAGCGGGTGAGGAATGAGAGCAGCGATGAATCATCCTGGCGGAAAATGCCGAAGGTGTTGTCCGGGTAGGGGTCGGTCGAGTAGGTGTCGCGGCTGAAGTCGCCGAGGTAGTATTGATCGCTGAGCAGGCTGAGTTGGGTATCGGCGCGCCATTTCGTGTCGGCGTCATTTCCGAAAAATTTGCGATGTTGCAAATGGGCGCGGTAGCGTTCCGGGTCGATGGGATCGCGGGGGAAGCCGTTGCGGGTGGTTTCGGGTGCGGTGTCGTTGAGGTAGTAGAGGCTGAGCTTGGCGAGGTCGCCGGTGGTGTCGGGTTTTTTGTCGATGAGGTCGAGTCCGGTGCCGATGCCGCGTTTGCTGTAGAGGTCGAAGCGCCAGCGCGAGAGCAGCCAGCCGTCATCGGACTTGCCGGTGACCGGGTCGGTATTGCCGCCGAGCATGATGCCATAGGTGTTGAGCAGGAAGGGTCCCCAGTTTGAACGGGTGCCGGGCAGGAAGTGGTAGCCGAGCTCCTCGTTGAGGGGTTGGCTCAAATAGGGCAGCCAGAAAACCGGGACATCGCCGGCGTAGACCTTGAGGTTGTTGAAGACGATTTTTTTGTTCGGGTAGACGCGGGTCTTTTTTGCGCGGAGCCAAAAATTTGGTTTTTCGTAATCATGCGTCGTCATGCCGCCGTCGGTGCCGACATAGACTTTTTCGCCATCGATTTCCTCAAGTGTGAATTTCCCCGCTTCGAGGATGACTGGATCCATCGACGCGCGCATGTCGGATGAATCGAGAAATTTTCTCTCATAGTAATAGACTGCGCGGTGGCCGCGACGGAGGCTGTTGGCTTCGTAGGCTGCGACATTTCCGGTGAGGGTTACCGACTTGGCGACGAGATCGATCACCGCGGTGTCGGCGAAAACTTCGAGGCCGTTGTCACCGTTGATTTTGACGGGTCCGCCAAGGATGATTTGTTCGCGGACATTGCCGCTGATCGTGCCGCCGAGGTTTTCGATATCGAGTTCCTTGGGGATGGGTCCGCCGGTGTTGGGGAGTGGCGGGAGCGCGGGTGAGGGTACCGGCGTGATCGTGTCGACCGGTGTCGAAACCATCAAGTCCGGCAGAAGGCCTGGGTCCGACATGTCCTGGCCGGGCGCAGGAATCAGCAGGAGCAGGAAGGCCAGCCATGCGCCGAATTTCAACATTGGGAGGATCACAAATCCCCCGGCGGGTGAAGTAAAGTGGAAAGCGGGCGTGAGCAGAGTTTGCGGTTTACCGAGGCGAGATTTCGGGCATGTTTTTTTGATGTCAAACGAGTCGGTTGTGGCGGTGATCGGGGTGAGTGGTTTTGTGGGTCGCGGCTTGCCAAAGCTACTCCGCGAGCGTGGGTTTGGTGTCCTGGGCCTGAGTCGGTCGGGTGGTGGCGAGGTGGTGGGCGTGGAGCGATGGCAATCGGTGGCGGCGATGGATTTTGCCGGGTGCCATGCGGTGGTGAATTTGGCGGGGGAGTCGATCGACCGGCGATGGTCGGCGGCGAACCGGAAAAAATTTCATGATAGCCGGATTGGTGTGACGCGGCGGGTGGTGGAGCTCATGCGAAATTTGCCGGTGGACCAACGGCCGAAGGTGTTGGTGAATGCCTCGGCGGTGGGGATTTATGGGGATCGTGGTGAAGAAGAACTCGATGAGCGATCGGCGATGGGTAAGGGGTATTTGGCGGATCTTTGCCGTGAGTGGGAGGAAGTGGCGATGGAGGCTGAGGCTTTGGGAGTGCGTGTTGTGCGCTTGCGCATCGGCGTGGTGCTCGGGCGGGGAGGATCGGCGTTTGAGAAATTGGTGCGGGTGATGAAGACCGGTCTGGGTGGCAAGCTTGGCCATGGCCGGCAGTGGATGCCGTGGATTCATCTGCATGATTTGCGCCGCGCGATTGTTGAGGCGGTGGCGGATGAGCGGATGAGCGGCGCGGTCAATGCGGTTGCACCAATGGGCGAGCGCAATGCAGACTTCACGCAAAAGTTTGCGAAGCGTTTGCGGCGTCCGGCGATATTGCCGGTGCCAGCCTTTGCGTTGAAGTTGGTGCTGGGCGGATTTGGCGGTGTTTTGCTGGCGAGTCAAAAGGTTCGGCCCGCGGTGTTGGAGTCGCTTGGATTTTATTTTTGCCACGCGGACTTCGAGAGCGCCTTGGATGATTTGTTGGGGGCGGGTTGATGGCCTTGGGGCTTGGCATGGAATTTATGCTGCCTCATCATGGTCGGCGTGAAACATGACGGAAATGAACTGCGTGGAAGGCGTCTGTTTTTTGCGAGGTGTGGAAAACCGGAGGAGGTGCTAGGCGTGGAGGAATTTGAACCGCGAGAGCCTGCGGCGGGTGAGGTGCTGGTGCGCATCGAGGCGGCACCGATCAACCCGGCGGATCTGAATCTGATCGAGGGCACTTATGGTGTGAAGGCCGCGTTACCGGCGGTGCCGGGGATCGAGGGTTGCGGTGTCGTGGTGTCGAGCGGATCAGCGCGTTTTGAGGCGGGCCGGCGCGTGATGTTTTTGCGGCGTGCGTCGACATGGGCGAGTCATGTTATTGTGCCGGAGGATGTGCTGTTTGCTTTGCCCGACGGCATCGACATGCAACAGGCGGCGATGCTGAAGGTGAATCCGGCGACCGCGTGGAGGTTGCTGCATGGCTTTGCCGCATTGAAGCCTGGTGATTGGGTGGTGCAGAATGCGGGAAATTCTGCGGTCGGCCGCTGCGTGATTCAGTTGGCGCGTGAGAGCGGTGTGCGCACGGTTTCCTTCGTGCGGCGAGCCGATTTGGTGGATGAACTTCGCGAACTGGGTGGAGATGTCGTGTTGCTTGATGGAGATGCCGCGGTTGCGGATGCTCTCGAGCATCTCGGTGGTGCGACTGCACGTTTGGCATTCAATGCTGTCGGCGGCGAAAGCGCGCTGCGCTTGATGAAGTTGCTTGAGGAAGGTGGCACGCACATCACTTATGGCGCGATGTCGCGCAAGCCGCTCACGCTGCCAAACGGGTTGTTGATTTTTCGCGACATCAGGGTGCGCGGATTATGGGTCACCAAGTGGTTGGAGCATGCGCCATGCGAAGAGGTGCGGGCGACTTATGAAAAGTTGGCGGAGCTGGTGAATGCAGGGCGCTTGGTCCAGAAGATGGATTTGGTTTTTTCGCTCGATGAATGGCCGATGGCATTGCAACGGCTCAAAGATGCGGATCGCAATGGCAAGGTGTTGTTGGCTCCCTAAAAAATCAGAAATCAGAAATCAGAAATCAGAAAGCGGAAAGCGGAAAGCGGAAAGCGGAAAGCGGAAAGCAAGAGAAGAAGTAGCTAAAGCTTGGCTTCACAAAACATGGAGCGGGACGCTCCATGGACGGCCTGGATCAAGATGATCCAGTCACATGAAGAGGTGGCCTTATTTCCTGCGCCATGTGGTGGCGAGTGAGCGCGACCATTGGAATTTGCGGGCTGTTTCGCGGATAAGAAACGCTTCGTCGCATTGGTGCTGAAGCTCGAAGTCGGGGCTGAGCAATTCTTGCAGCCAATCGAATGTTGAGCCGGTCGGCCAGTTTTGTGGCGGGGTGTATTCCGCGAGCCAGGTGCAGGGTGTGGCGAGTACGAGTTCGCCGCCGGGATTGACCAGTGAGGGAAGGCGTTTGAGAAATTGCAGTGGTTCGGGCAGGCGGCAGACGAGGTTGGCGGCGTGTACGCGATCGAAGCTGCCGATCGAAGTGGGAAGATTCATCGCATCGCCGTGGTGGAAGCGGATGCGAGTGGCATCGATGTTTGGCGGGGCCTGGGCGATGAGCTTTGTGGTGAGCTGTGATTCTTCAAGACGCTGGTAGGGGATGCTTTCTCCGCGGCGAAGTGTCTCTGCTGCATTGATGAAGGAGTGCGAAAAATCGATGCCGATGACGCTTTCGCAGAAGCGCGACATTTCAAAGGTCGAGCCGCCGACCCCGCAGCCGATGTCGAGTGCGCTTGCGGCCGGGCATTTTGAAAAATGTGCCACGGTGCGTTGGGTGAACCCGAGTGCGCCGCGCATCGCTGCGGGCCACGCGACATCCGGTGGTAATACTTCGTCGGCGGACGCGTAGTGAAAGAGCAGGTATTCGTCGAGCAAGCTCGATGATTCGTAGGTGTTGCTCATTGCTTGCCTGCGGCTCGGGATTTGATGCGTGCGTCGGCTTCCGGCGCGCGGCTGTAAGCGATTTGTGCCTCTTTGAGTGAAATTTTGCCGTCGCGGTTGGTATCGTAAAACTCCATCACCGCATCGGGTGGGTGTCCGGTTCCGGCGAGGCCTTCGGCGAGTTCCTTGCGGTCGAGGTAGCCGTTGCCGTCGTCGTCCCAACGGTCGAACTTTTGGAGGAGTCCGATCATTTTGCGTTCGACCGGAGTTTCCGGTACGACGGGTCCAATCGATGGTGAGCATGCGCTCAAGGCGACGAGTGCAAGGGTGCTAATGCGCTTCATGAATGATTGATGTTGGCTCTCGTCGCATGATCGGGCAAGCTTCGATGTCCCACATGAAAGTTCAGATCATCGCCGCCGGGCGTCCGGCGCTCGCTTATGCCCGGCTTGGCGTGGATGAATACCTCAAGCGGCTTGGCCGATACGGGGCTTACGGCATGGAGGTGGTGAAATCCGGTACTCGCGAGGAGGTGTCCGAGCGATTGTTGGAGCGTTCGCGCGGGTCGTATCGGATCGCGCTTGATGAGCGGGGTGAATTGCTTGGGACGCGAGAGTTTGCCGGTCGGCTCGATGCCATGGCGCTGCGCGGTGACTTCAAGTCGCTGTCATTTTTGATCGGCGGATCCGATGGTCATAGCGCGGAATTGCGCGATGCGTGTGGCATGGTGCTTTCGCTTTCGCCGTTGACGATGCAGCACGAGTTGGCCTTGGTGGTGTTGCTCGAGCAATTGTATCGCGTTGAGACGCTGCGGAGCGGTTCGCCCTATCACCGCGACTGAAGGCTTCGAGTTGCCGAAAATTTTTGCAACTTCACAGGAGAATCGCTTACCTGCGATACTGGTTTTGCGGCATCATGCCGAACTGGCCCATGCCTTGTCCAGGGACTTGCGTGTTCCATGGGATCTTGCTCGTTTCCGACGATGGGCCGACCGGTTTCTTTTCCGGCGTTTCGGCACAGGAGCATAGGGCAAAAAGTGCTGTGACGAGGGAGAGGCCTAGGAGTTTCATGGCGGTGCGGGGGGGCGGGTTCCGGACAGCGGCCGATTGAGAAAATCAGTTTGAGGAAGGCTTGGCGGTGATCACGCGGTCGCCGGGCTGCAATCGCACGCCGGTGGCGAGCGTACTGAAGTCGATCTCGGCGATCGTCTGGCTTGGTTCGACCGATGAGGGGCGGACGCGGCCGAGCGTTTTGCCATTGCGCTCGACGATGAGCGGCGTTTGCGGGGTGAAGCCCGAGTTGGATCCGGCTGCAATGACGAGGAAGCCCCAGTCCTGGTTGACCGCGCTTACGACCGATTCCATTGAGCCACGGCTTTGGCGTGAGGTTCTTTCGATGTCGCGCTTCATTTGGCGGTCGAGTTCCGCGCGGTTGGTGGCGAGAAGTTTTTCGGCGGCGGTGATGAGGGTTTGGAGTTCCTCAAGTTTCGTTTCCTGAGTTTTTTTACTTTCGTCGAACTCTTTAATTTTGTCGCCGAGGGTTTCGATGGTCACATCGCCGCCGAGGTCGGACATGATGCGGCCGAGTTCGTCCTTGGCCTTGTTGAGTTCTGCGAAGTCATCCGTTTGATTTTTGAGTGTGGCATCGATGCCCCCGAGGTCGCGTTCGGTGGTGGCTCCGGCAGATTTGAGTGCGTCGAGTTTTTGGGTGATTTCCTCTTTTTTGGTATCGGCGGCGACGAGCGCGCTTTTTAGGTCTTTCAATTGTTTCTCGGTGGCATTGGCAGCGCTGGCGACCTGATTGCGTTCGGTGATGGTTTCGAGTCGGGTTTGTTGAATTTCTTTGAATTTCCCGGATTGTTTGAAGGAGAAAAACGCGGCGCCACCGGCCAGCAGGATGGCGATGATATAGAGGATGTTTTTCATGAAAATGTGATGGTGAATTGTTTTGAAATGGGGCTTTTGTCGCTTTAGTTGCGTGGTGTAGCGGCTTTTTGGGCGGATGCTGTTACGCGGTCGCCGACCATGAGGCTGGTATCGTTGGCCATTGAGTCGGGAATGATGCTGGCAGCGGCGGTATTTGATTCGACGGAAGTCACAAGCAGTTTGGCGACCGTGCTGTCGCCACGCACGACATCCAAGGTGGAATTGGCCACCACTCCGCCAGAGCTGCCGGTGCCGAGGGTGACGAAGCCCCAAGCGGGGTAAATCGAGCGGATTCTGGTGTTAAGGCTTGGAAGCGACTGGCCGCTGCTGAGGGTATCAAATTTTTGTTTCAGAGCGTTGCTTTGACTTTCGCACTGTTTGTTTTGGGCGGTGAGATTGGCGAGTTTTGCCTCTGCAGTGCCGATGGTTTGGGCGAGTTCCTCCATTTCGGCCTTGGTGGTTCTCATTTTGGATGCGAGCGAGCTCAGGTCGCCGATCTTGCTGGTTTTTTCTCGGATCTGGTCGAGTTGTTGTTTGTTGGTGGCGACTTGCGCGGTTTTTGCGTCGAAGTCCTGTTTGAGTTCCTCGTTGCGTTTTGTCTGATTTTCGGCGCTTTTTTCGAGCTCGGCGATTTCCGCTTCGGCTTCGGCCAACGGAGTGGTTTTATTGTAGGTCGATTGGGTCGTTTTGAGGCGTGCCTGTTCCTTGCCGAGGGCTTCCTTCTCGGTAGCTAGGTTGGCGATTTCCGTTTCGTAGGCGGACTTGTTTTTGGACGCGACGAGTGCGGCGAGGGCGAGCACGACTGCCGTGATGATGCCGAGGATTTTGGCCATGGGATTTAAACGGTTGCGGGGTGGGTTCGAAAAAAAACGCTGTGGCGAACAAGCTAGGCGTAGCCATGCGTGGCTGCAATGCAAAATTTAGGCTTCTCAAAGTTCCCGCGCGCGGTGCTTTACAAATGCCCCGGCGGCGGGCATCGCTCGCGCCGCATGAAATCGATCCTGCGGGTTTTTTCCTATCTTCGGCGCTATCCGGTGATGGCGCTGGTGCAGCTGTTGTGTGCAGTGGGCATGACCTTGGCGGTGTTCGTGTTCCCGAATGCCACGGGTCATGTGATCGACAAGGTGATTCCGGATCCGTCGAGGCATCATGAGTTTTTGTTTTGGACGCTGGTGGCGCTGGCGGGATTTTTGCTCAAGGACGGATTGAACGCGCTGCGGATTTTCGTGAACAACACCTTTGAGCAAAAGGTCATTTTCGACATTCGCTCGGATCTTTACGGCAAGATCCAAAAATTGCCGCTGGGTTGGTTTGATGGAAAACGCACGGGCGACATCATGACGCGGGTGGTCGAGGATGTGACCAACATGGAGCGGGTGCTCATCGATGGCATCGAGCAGGGCTTGGTCGCGGCGCTGCAGGTGCTGGGGATCGGGATTTTTCTTTTCATCCTCAACCCGGCGGTCGCGGCATGGGCGACTTTGCCGGTGCCCTTGCTGGCGGTGGGCGCGTGGATTTATTCGACAAAGGGAAGGGATCGTTATCGCAATCAGCGCGATGCCGCATCGGATCTCAACGCCTTGTTGCACGACAACATCTCGGGCGTGCGCCAGATCAAGGCCTATGCCGCAGAGGCTGCGGAACATGAAAGGTTCAATCAGTTTTCCGATCAACTTCGCGTGACGACATTGCGAATGATGAAGTGGTGGGCGCTGTACTCACCGGGCATGTCTTTTTTGAGGATGGTAGGATATGTGCTGGTGCTTGGCTTTGGTGGAGCGGCAGTGATGAGGGGGGAGCTGTCGAATGGCGACTTCACGAAATTCCTGCTTTTTCTCGCGCTTTTTTACGAGCCGATCGACCGGCTCAACTCGCTCAACCAGATGTTGCTTTCCGGTCGTGCGGCTGCGGATCGCGTGTTCGAGATTCTCGATTCCGAGGACGAGCCGCAAGCAGTCGGGGGCAAAGAATTGCCGACGAAAATCAAAGGCCATGTGCGCTTCGAAAATGTTTCGTTTTCGTATCAGGATCAACCGACCTTGCGCGGCGTGACGCTTGAGGCCGAGCCCGGGCGCACGATCGCCTTGGTGGGATCGACCGGTGCCGGCAAGTCGACCGTGCTGTCGCTGCTGGCGCGGTTTTATGAAATCGATTCCGGCCGGATCACGATTGATGGCCTGTCGATTGGCGAGTTGTCGAAGGCCTCCTTGAGGGGGCGCATGGCCTATGTGACGCAAGAGCCGTTTTTGTTTAATGGTTCGGTGAGGGAGAACCTCTTGCTGGCCAAAAGGAATGCCTCGGAAAGTGAAATGTGGGCGGCCTTGAAAGCGGCGCATGCCGAGGGTTTTGTGAGCTCATTGCCTCGACAGCTCGACACCCATGTCGGCGAGCGTGGGGTGAAACTTTCGGGCGGTGAAAAACAACGCCTGTCGATTGCGCGGGCCTTGTTGAAGGATGCGCCGATCCTCTTGCTCGATGAGGCCACCGCATCGGTCGATTCCGAGACCGAGCGGTTGATTCAAGATGCGCTCGACCACCTCATGGCCAATCGCACGGCATTTGTGATCGCCCATCGCCTGTCGACGATTCGCAATGCCGACCACATTTATGTGCTCGAAGCAGGTGAGGTCATCGAGCAGGGCACGCATGATACGCTGCTCACCAGGGGTGGCAAATATGCCGAACTGTGCCGTAAGTCGTTTCTCGCCGCGGAACAAGGCGGTGAATAAATGCTGAAATTCTGAAAAGCTGAAAAGCTGAAAGAAGAAGCGGCTTCTTCGTTGGCAGGGACCTTTGTCCCAAAGGTCCGTGAGTCGAAGCGCTGATGAGCCGAAGCCAAGCGGACCGTTGCGGAGAACGGTCCCTGCCTTGAATGCTCTGGGCGCGGTTAAGACGCGGCTTCTTCAATCTTCAATTCAAGATCCACGATCCCCCCTCAAAGATTTCCGTCGGGGTATAGCTGGTGGTACTTGATCGCCTCGACTGCCACGGCAGCCGAGGTGCCGAAGATTGTTTCTTCGTCGACGGTGCGAGGGACTTGGGCGGCGGGGCGGGCGAGGCCGAGGATGAGTTGGCCGTAGTTTCTGGCACCGGCGACATGCTGCAGGAGCTTGAGCGAGATGTGGGCGGCGTCGAGGTTGGGAAAGACCAGCACATCGGCGCTGCGGCGGGACTCGGCCGCCGGAATTTTGATTTCGGCCGCGGCGGGGTCGAGTGCGACATCGGCTTGGAGTTCGCCTTCGATGTCGATTTCGAGAAACTGGCGGTGGGCTTCGGCTTGGGCGAGTGAGGCGGCGGCGGCCATGCGTTTCGCATCGGCGGTGGAGGCGCTGCCTTTGGTCGAGTGGCTGAGCATCGCGACCCGGGTTTTGCGGCCGAGGAAATGGTGGGCGAGTTTGCCGGTCTCGATGGCGATGGCGGAGAGCTCGGCAACATCGGGGTTCGGGTTGAGCGCGCTGTCGGCCATGAAGATGATGCCAGATTCGCCGAGGTGCTGGAGGTGGTTGCCGGTGATGATCGAGACACCGAAAATTTTCGGCACATGCGGCAGCGGCTTGATCGTGTGGAGCAGCGCGCGGAAGTAGGCGGCGGGCAGTGCCTGATTTCCGCCGACGATGGCGTCGGCCTGGCCGTATTGGACCATCAGCGCGCCGAAGTAGTGGGGCTTGGCGACGAGTTCCTCCGCTTCGACAATGCTGTTGCTGCGGTAGCGGGCCATGTTTTCGACCCGCTGGCAGAAGAGCTTGAAGTCGGTCGCGCTGGGCGGATCGATGATGTGGATGAAGGTGAGCGGCACTGCATGTTGTTCGGCAAGGGCGCGGATGCGTTCGCGGTTGCCGAGCAGGATCGGTGCGACCACTTCCTCGCGAACGAGGCGGGCGGCGGCGCGGATCACGCGGATGTCCTCGCCCTCGGTGAAGACCACGCGTTTGGGGTGGTTGCGCAGTTGCGAGAGCAGGTGTTGGATCACCGGGTTGGCGGCGGGTGTCGTGTCGGAAGAGGAGCTCATGAAATGCGCTGGTGCTTGCACCGTGGCGCAAGTCTAGTATGGCTTGGGCGGATCATTCAACCGGATTCATCGCAAACACATGCCAGCCGACTACCATACGCACACACCGATGTGTCGTCATGCGACCGGAACGCCGGAGGAGTATGTGGACGCCGCGTTAGCGGCGGGCTTGAGTGAGTATGGCATATCCGATCACGCGCCGCAGGTCCCCGAGCCATTTGACGACTGGCGGATGCGCCGTGACGAGTTGCCGGAATACTTCGCATGGGTCGAGCGCGCGCGGGCGCGTGCGGCGGGAAAATTGCCGGTACGCATCGGGTTGGAGTGCGATTGGCTGGAGGGCTGCGATGAGTGGATCGGTGAGCTCGAAAGCGAGTGCCGTTGGGACTATCTGATCGGATCGGTGCATTACCTTGGCGATTGGGATTTCGACAACCCGAAGTGGCTTGGTCGTTGGGCCGAGAGCGATGTCGAAGCGGTGTGGGCACGCTACTGGCAGACTTATGCGCGGATGGCGTCGAGCGGCTTGTTTGACATTTTGGCGCATCCGGATCTGGTGAAAAAGTTCGCGCATGTGCCGGTGGGGGATCTCGCAAGATTTTATGAGCCAGCGATCGATGCGATCGCGGCGGCGGGTTGCGTGATTGAGCTCAACACTGCGGGTTGGCACAAGCCGTGTGCGGAGGCTTATCCGTCAGTCGGATTTCTTGAGCTCGCCTGTTCGGCGGGTGTGCCTTTGGTGATTTCATCCGATGCCCACGCGCCCAATGAGGTTGCGCGCGATTTTCATCAGGCCGCGGCGATGGCCCGGGTTGCCGGGTACAGGGAAACTGTGCTGTTTGAAGATCGCCGCAGGAGAACTGAAGCCCTTTGATGCTCTTTCGAAAAATCCGGCGATGGATCCGAGTTTTCGTTGAACAAAAGATGGTGGTACTTTGCTAGGGCTGGGCTTGTTCAGCTTGTTGTTCGCCGCGTGGTTTGCGTTCCACTCGTTCGGTGCGCGGCTGTCTGCTCTCGCGTGTGCTTTCGAGTGTTCGGTCTTGGCGGCCCATGCGATTGCCAAATGAGTTCTGGCGTTCGCCTCCGAAGTTGGGGCGTGCGGCTTGGGCTGCTTGTTGGCCGCCATCAAATGCCGGGCGTGTCGAGCCGAAGCTCGGGCGCGTCAGGGCTTGTGGTTGCGGTGTATTGTTAACCGTTGTGTTGAATGCCGAGGGTCTTGACTGTTGTTGCTCGCGCCATGATTCGCGCGAGGGGCGTCCCGGGCGTGATTCTTGCTGTTGCTGGAATCCGGGTGCGGGTCGGGTGTAATTTTGTTGCGGGCGTACTTCTTGTTCCGGGCGTTGGAAGAACGATGGTTTCGTTTCCGGGCGGCTTTGTTGCGTGGCATATTGCCCGCGATAGCCTTCTTGAATGTAGCCGCCGCGACGGTAGGCGGATTCGCGGTTGCGGTAGTTTACGATCGTGATGTTGCTGACTCTGCGCGGAGGCGGGCAATAGCTCAACCCGGGGCGCCAGCCGTGGGGGTGGACGCAGCCGGCAAAGACCGGCGGGCGGAAGCCGACCGGGTAGAATCCGTTTAGGTAAGGATCGTAATAGGCGCGGCGGTAATAATTGTAATAGCTGTAGGTGTAAGGGTCATAACCCCATTCGGGACTGCCGGTGCTGATGAAGACCGAGCTGGAATAGCCTCCACCCCCGCCATAGTAGCTCGAGCCGGTCCCGTAGGTCGCGCCGACCGAGGTGAAGTAAGGGTCGTAGTAGCAGGATGTGAGCGTGGTGGCTGTGGCGATGACAGCGGCAATGCCACAGGTGCGGATGATTTTAATCATGTTGGTGAGACTACATGATGCCGTAGGTCATTCGAGAAATATTTTGGGAATTTTCGAGTTTTGGGGTGATACGAGCGTGATTGACACTTGGGCGGTTTTGGCTGTTTCTGTCCGCACCTATGAGTGATCACGCAGCGCCCATTCTTGTGACCGGTGGAGCCGGCTACATCGGTTCCCACACCGTCAGACTTCTTGCCGGCCAAGGGCGGCGGGTGGTGGTCCT
>JAGWXY010000012.1 GCA_018969605.1 Verrucomicrobiota bacterium
TGGTGCGGTGGATGAGAGGGTGGGCAGAAGTTCCGGAGAGGAAATTTCCTGCAATTCGCCGCTGGCGCTGTCGACAAGCATCAGTCGCGGGTTGCCGAGATTTTTGATGGAGGTGGAAATTTTTTCCAATGCGCTTTCGCGGCGTGATTGGTTGGAAGCGGTTTTGATTTCCATCGATGCCGAGCGGTCGAGGATGAGAACGACTGTGTCGATCGATCCGCTTCCCCAGCCTGTGATTTCGGAAATCACCGGTCGGGCGGCGGCGATGGCGAGGGCGGTGATGCCCAACGCACGGCAGGTGAGAATGACAATGTGGCGCAGTTTTTTTTCACCGCGGTATTGGCGAGTGGCGCTGAGCAGAAATTGCATCGCGGCCCACTGGATGGTTTTGTGGCGGCGGCGATTAACAAGATGAATGACGACCGGCACGGCTGCGGCGAGCAGGAACCAGAGAAGGGATGGGGAGAGGAAAAGCATGGTTTAAGCACCAAGAGATAAGCACTAAATCTTAAGCACGAAATTCGAAACGAAGAGGAAGAGGTTGAAGGGCTAAATCTTTAATGTGAAATTCGAAAGGAGATAAGGAAGCGGCGATTGAGATGTTTTGTTATGAATGGCGCGGGTGCCGGAATGAGATGGATTTGAAATTCGTTATCAGGTCGCATTCTCAAGTCTCTTTGTTTCTAATTTCGTGCTTAAGATTTAGTGCTTCAAATCCCCTATTTCGAATTGCGCAGGATGGTGGCGAGGATACGGGTAAGTTCGTCGGATTCTTTGAAAAGGGTTCTCAGGGTGGATTTGGTGGATTTGTTTTCGGATGTTTCGCCCAGCAGGCGCTGTCAGAGTTTGGATTCGCTGGCTTCTTTTTTTGCGATGCGGATGCGAAAAAGAAAGTCCGGTTTCGAAACCGCGTTGTTGGCCTCGATGTAGTTAGCGGCGACTGATCCGGACGAGCGCAAAAGTTGATCGCAATCCGACCATTGAGTCCTCGTCCATTGGGACGCGGAGATGCACGATCTCACCTCGAGCGCGAATTGAAACGTGCGTTCTTCCAAATCGTATGCAGGTTCCCGCTCCTCCATCTCTTCGTTTCGAATTTCGTGCTTAAGATTTAGTGCTTCGATTTAATGAATCTCGCTGTGAGGAAATCGCGCAGGAGTGGCTCGAGCGGCGAGTCGGTGGTGATGAAGCGGTAGTCGCAGTGCGACTCGGCGCATTCGCGGCGGACGGATGTGAGAAATGAATTGAGACTGCGTTGGTACTCTTCGGCGATGAGTTCCGGTTCGGCGACGATGGTGGTTTTGGTTTCCATATCGACGAAGCGGTGGGGGCGTTCGAAATCGAAATCAATTTCCGCGCGGTCCATCACATGGAAGACCGAGACATCGTGCTTTTGTTGCTGGAGGTGGCGAAGGGCGTTGCCGAGTGGTGCGGTGTCGGCTAGGAGGTCGGAAAGGATCACGACGAAGGAGCGACGCGGGGCTTTCGATGCGATTGCGTGAAGGGCGCTGGCGAGGCCTGTTTCGCCGGCGGGTGCGATCGAATCGAGCGCGGAAAAAATCCGTTCGAGGTGGGCGGCGCGGCGGCTGGGCGGGATCTCGAGTTGAAGTTTTTCGGCGCAGACGGAGAGGCCCGCGGCGTCGCCTTGGTTGACGAGCAAATAGGCGAGCGATGCGGCGATGCGGCGGGCGAATTCGAATTTTGATTCGCCGTCGCTTTGGAAGTCCATCGAGCCGGACGCATCGACCACAAAGATCGCGCGCATGTTGGTGTCGGCTTCGTATTCCTTGATGTAAAATCGATCCGAGCGCGCGAAGGCTTTCCAGTCGAGCCGGCGGGTATCATCGCCGGGGACATACTTGCGGTACTCGGCGAATTCGACCGATGAGCCGCGGTGTGGCGAGCGGTGGCGGCCGGCCATGTTGCCGGTCATTGCGATGCGTGCCTCGACAGGAAGCGAGGAGAGGCGTGAGAGAAGAGCGTTATCGATGAAATCGTACACTTGGGAGAGTCAAGAGGCCAGAGGCAAGAATCCAGAAAGAGAAGAGGGAGAAAGGCGGCAATCAAGATTCCAGATGAAGAGGAGGTGAGGGCTTTAGGTGTCCGATGAAACCGCTCAACATTCGTGAGATTTCCCGCGTTTCTTCAATCATGGCATCCGTATTGGCAAATGGTTTGGTCTTCAATTCTCGGCAGACTTCGCGATGAATCATCAATTGCGTGCTAAGTTCACCACACGAGCCTTTGCTGTAGCTCAGGAACCTCACGAAATCCGCATCGGAAGCCCTCTCCGCTCCTTCTGCGATGTTTGAGGGAATTGAAATCGCAGAGCGTTGAATTTGATCCTTGAGCGCGAATTCTTGCGACTTGTGCGATGCGACGCAGACATTTACCGCCAATCGGCATCCACGCTTCCAGACATCAAGATTTTCAAAGTTATGGTCCATGATGAGCAGTGTCTTGATTCTGGATTCTTGTCTCTGGTTTCTTTTTTTCTCACTCCTCGCGTGATTCGCGGATCAGGCGTTCAACGATTTTTTTGGAATTCATGCCTTGAGATTCCGCGTTGAAGTTGGTGATGACCCGGTGGTTGAGAACGGCGGGGGCGATGGCTTCGAGGTCTTCGAGCGAGGCCATGTAGGATCCGCGGAGGGCGGCGCGGGATTTTGCGCCGAGGACTAGGTACTGGACAGCGCGGGGTCCGGCACCCCAGGCGACCGAGTCGTTGATCCATGCGGGGGTGTCCGTTTGGCCCGGGCGAGTTTTGCGTACGAGGCGAACGGCGGCCTGATACACATGCTCCGGGACGGGAAGTCGTCGCACGAGTTGTTGGCAGGCGAGGATTTTTGGTCCGTCGATCAGTTTCTCGAGTGGTGTGGCGTGGCCGCCGGTGGTTTCACGGGCGATGCGGGTTTCCTCTTCGAGCGAGGGGTAGCCGACTTCGATGAGGAACATGAAGCGGTCGAGTTGCGCTTCGGGCAGCGGGTAAGTGCCTTCCTGTTCAATCGGATTTTGAGTTGCGAGGACGAAAAATGGCGAGGGCAGCGGGTAGGTTTTGCCGAGGACGGTGACCTTGTTTTCCTGCATCGCCTCTAGCATGGCTGATTGTGTTTTGGCGGGCGCGCGGTTGATTTCATCGGCGAGTACCATGTGGGAAAAGACCGGGCCTTTGATGAACTCGAATTCCCTGCGGCCGCCAGCGCCGGATTCCTGGATGATGTCGGTGCCGGTGATGTCGGCGGGCATCAGGTCGGGGGTGAACTGGATGCGGTTGAAGGTGAGGTCGAAGGTTTGGGCGACCGAGGAAACGAGCAAGGTTTTGGCAAGGCCGGGGACGCCCATGAGCAGCGCGTGCCCTTTGGCGAAGAGGCAGATCGCAAGCTGCTCGATCACCTGTTCCTGGCCGATGATCACCTTGCCGATTTCTTGGCGAAGGACTTGATGGATTTTTCCAAGTTCGTCGATGGCGGCGACATCGTCTTCGGGAAGTTGCGGGGGGGAGTCGGTGTGGGATTCCATGTCTGGGGTAGGATGCCAAGCTAGGTTCGCACGGGTTTTTGTCCAGAAGTGATCTTGGTACAGGGGTGGGGGCAGGGATTTACAACTTGTCGGTTCCAATCGCCGGATTGACAATTCAGCTAGGAAATGCCATTTATATTACCATGCAAATCACGCTTGATCGCATGAGTCGGATTGTGGTGCCCAAGGCCATCCGGGATCGTTTTGCGCTGAAGCCTGGCGACGATATGGAAATCACCGTTGAGCCGGATGGGATTCGGCTACGCCCGGCGTCCCCGGCATCGTCGCTTGCTGAGGAAAGCGGAATTCTTGTTTGCTCCAGTGAAGTTCCGCCATCGGCGTGGGACATCGGGGCATTTTTGGAAGAGCAGAGAAAAAATCGCAGCACTGAGATTGGTGGGCTTTGATTCATGAAAGTCTGTTTTGACACCTCCACTCTCGTTGCTGCTCTGCTTCAGCAACACCCCCATCACGCCATTGCGTTTCCACGGCTCAAAGCGGTGAAAGATGGCTTGCTGCACGGGTATTTGACGACCCATTGCCTGGCCGAACTTTTCGCCACGCTCACTGCATTACCGCTCAAGCCCCGTCTGCTTCCAGCCGAGGCCCAGCGCATCATGGGTCAAAGCATCCTTGGGCATTTTGTCCTCATTCCATTGAGCGCCGACCACTACCATGAGGCCATGAAAATGACGGTCACTGAAAACCTGTCCAGCGGGGCCATCTACGACGCCCTCCATCTCGTCGGTGCTCTCAGTGTCGGTTGCAGCACCCTATACACGCTAAATTTGCGCCATTTTCGCTCGCTGGCGCCGGGTGACTCCATCATTGCCTCGCCTTGAAGTGTTTTTTACCTCATTTAGGCAGATCGACGGGATTGTTGCAGCTTCGTTCACTGGTAGCTTTTTCTCGGGGTGAAGTGCTGCCCCCACTTTTTTGTCCCAAGGAGAAGAAAATTTCCATTTCCGGCTTGCCAGACTGTTGATGTCTGCTAAACCACCCGCCCCGCAGGGTTTCGGAGACAGTCCGAATGTCCCGAGCAACCACGCGAAACTCCGCACATCATGGCACGCATCCTAGGCATTGAAATCCCCAACGAGAAGCGCATCGAAGCTTCTCTTCCCTACATGTTTGGCATTGGCCGACCGACGGCAGCCAAGATTCTCGAGCATGCGGGAATCGACCCCAACATCCGCACCGGTCAACTCACCGAAGACCAGCTTGTTCGCATTTCCCAAGTTATTCAGACCGAAGGCATCCTCGTCGAAGGCGACCTGCGCCGTGAGCGTCAGGCCCAGATGAAACGCCTCACCTCGATCAACTGCTATCGTGGCATCCGCCACAAGCGTGGCCTACCCGTCCGCGGTCAGCGCACCCGCACCAACGCCCGCACCCGCAAGGGCAAGAAGAAGACCGTGGGCGTCAAGAAGTAATCCTATCAATCATTGATTCATGTCCGACCAAGAAACCAATCAGGAAATCGAAGCCGAAGTGAAGGCAGCCGCAGCGGCCCCCGCGCCGGAGGCTGTTGCCGAGGCTCCGAAGAAGGAAGCCAAGCGCGACATCTTCGCCGAGATCGGCGGAGGTGAAGAGGAGATCAAAATTCACAAGGCGAAGGGCTCGAAGAATGTCTCCCGTGGAGTGGTCCATGTGACTGCCACCTTCAACAACACCTTGGTCAGCGTGACTGATGTGAATGGCAATGCGATCGGCTGGTCGACTGCCGGCAAGATGGGCTTCAAGGGATCTCGCAAGAGCACTGCATACGCCGCTCAGGTGGTGTCGCAAGACGCCTGCCGCCAAGCGATGGGTCACGGCCTCAAGGAGGTCGATGTCCGCGTCAAGGGTCCGGGTTCCGGTCGTGAGTCTGCAGTTCGCGCCGTGCAAGGCCTTGGCTTGGAAATCCTTTCCATTCGCGATGTGACTCCGATACCGCACAACGGCTGCCGTCCGAAGAAGGCCCGCCGCGTTTAATATCCAACTTATTTATCTCACAACATGGCTCGTTACACAGGTCCCCGTACCAAGATCAGCCGCCGGTTTGGCGTCGCACTCTTTGGCTCTTCCAAGGCGCTTGAGCGTCGCAACTTCCCGCCCGGTCAGCACGGTGTGCGCGCCGGCCGCAAGAAGAAGAGCGAGTACTCCGTCGCACTCGGCGAAAAACAAAAGCTCCGCTTCCAATACGGTGTGCTCGAGAAGCAGTTCCGCGGCTACTACGAAGAGGCTGCTAGGCGTCGTGGTGTGACCGGTGTGATCCTTCTCCAATTGCTTGAGACCCGTCTGGACAATGTTTGCTATCGTGCCGGTTTCGGCAACTCGCGCCAGGCTGCCCGCCAAATCGTCAACCACGGCCACATCCTCGTGAACGGTCGCTGCGTCGACATTGCGAGCTATCAAGTCAAGCCAGGCGATGTCATCAAGGTCGGTGCCAAGCCTTCCTCGCAGCAGCTCGTGCTTCGCATGACCGATCTGACCCAATCGATGCCTTCGTGCGATTGGCTTAATGTCGACAAGGACAAGCTTGAGGTCACCGTTTCGCGTGTGCCTGAGCGTTCCGACATTGATCCGGTCGTCAACGAGCAGCTCATCGTCGAGCTTTACTCGCGCTGATTTTTATCGGTCATCAATTTCTCCGAAAGCCCGGGAATTTCCTGGGCTTTTGTGTTTTTCGGGGCAACTACGCAAGGCACAAAAACTCACCAAAGGGGCATCAATTTAGCGATTTGCCGAGCAAGTGCCCGCCTTGATGGTGAAGCGGGCGATCGGCCCGAGGCTTTGGGTGGATTTGAGCCAATCAAGGTGGGTGGTGGTGATCCACTTTTGGGCGTTTGCGGGCATGTGGCTGATGAGCGCGTTGCGGCGAACGGGATCGAGTTCGCCGAAGATATCGTCGAGCAGGTAGACCGGGGTTGATTTGCCGGCGGTTTCGAGCAAGCGGCCTTGTGCGAGTTTGAGGGCGAGCGTGATTGTGCGTTGTTGACCTTCGCTGGCGAAATCGGCGGCGGGTTTGCCATCGATGCGCAGTGAGATGTCATCGCGGTGGGGGCCAACCACCGATTGGCGGGTCCGTCGTTCGCGTTCGCGGGCGTCGATGATCGACTGGTGGAGATCGGGTCCGCTGGCTGGGATGTAGTCGAGTGTAAGGGATTCGTTTTTGCTGCTGATGGCGGCCTGTGCTTCGGCAGCGAAGGGGTTGAGTTGCGCGATCATTTGCGCGCGGGCGCGGATGATTTGGCTGCCGTGTTCGGCGAGGATTTGATCGTAGGAGAGGATTTCTTTTTCGCGACCGTAACCTTCACGCAGCAGCAGGTTTTTGGCCATCAATGCGCGGCGATAGCGGGCCAATGAGCGGCGGTAGGCGGGGTCGATTTGCGAGCCGATAAAATCGAGGTAGCGTCGGCGGGTCTCGCCGGGCCCGCGGACGAGTTCAAGGTCTTCGTTGCCCATCCAGACGATGAGACCGCCTTGTGCGAGGTAGTCCGAGCGGCTGGCGCAGGGCGTGTTGTCCTGTTTGAGAATGATGCTGTTGCGGTTCCATTTCACCTGCCGTTCTTCGTTCCATGCGTTGCCGGCGATACCGAAGCCATCCTTGCCAAAATGAGCGAGCGTGGCGAGTCGGTGGCTGCGTGGCGATTGCAGTCGCACCAGCATGCAGATCGCTTCGAGGATTGAGGTTTTTCCTTGGGCATTGTCGCCGGTGAGAATGGCGCCGGCTTCGGGCGCTTCGAGATCGAGCGACTCAAAGCACCTGAAGTCCATCAATCGCAGCGAGCGGATCACGGGTTTTTCTTAACGCCGGAATTGACGTGTGGAAAGCGGGCAATCGATGCGGGCGGGCAAATTGTTTTTTTTGCGGAAAATTTTCCGGCTCGATCATTTCTCGTGTGGCTGGCAGATTCGGGCGTGGATTTGTTTTCGCGTTCCAAGCCCGTGGCGGATGCCGCCTTGTCGGTGACGCAACTTTTGCGGCGGATGAAGTTTGTTCTCGAGGGTGAGATTGGCGAGCTGTGGGTCGAGGGCGAAGTCTCGAATCTCAAGAAACAGGGAAGCGGGCATTGGTATTTTTCGCTCAAGGATGACGGCGCGCAGATTCAGTGCGTGATGTTTTCCGCAGCGAGACGCGAAGGTTCGGCGGCCTTGGTGGATGGCGCTAAGGTGCGGGTGTTTGCCGAGGCAAGTGTCTACGAGGCACGCGGGCAATTGCAGGTCATCGTGCGGCAAGTCGAGCGCGCCGGGGCGGGGGACTTGCAGGCAAAGTTCGAGCAGCTCAAGCGGCGTCTGCAGGAGGAAGGATTGTTTGATGCGGAACGCAAAAAACCGCTGCCGTTTTTCCCGCGCGTGGTGGGCATCGTGACATCAGAGTCGGGTGCGGCTTTGCAGGACATGCTGAATGTCTTGTCGCGGCGCGCGCCATGGGTGAAGGCGGTGCTTTATCCAGTCAGGGTGCAGGGAAAAGGAGCGGAGCTCGAAATCGCGAGGGCGATTGAAAGGATGGGGCGGCCGGATGATTTTGGTTTGCCTCGGTGTGATGTTTTGATCGTTGGGCGCGGTGGTGGATCCATCGAGGACCTTTGGAATTTCAATGAGGAAATTGTGGCGCGCGCGATTGCCGCATGTCCGCTGCCGGTTGTTTCGGCGGTCGGGCATGAGATTGATTTCACCATTGCGGACTTTGTCGCCGATCTTCGAGCGCCGACGCCGAGTGCCGCGGCTGAGTTGGTGGTGCCGGATGCAGCGACCTTGAAGGCAAGGCTTACGCAGCTTCAACGCCGTGGTGGGCGCGTGATCCATGAGCGAATTTTGCAAGGTCAGAGGCAGCTCGAAACTTTGCGCAGAGGCGCTTTGCAACGCGATGGCGAGCGTTTGTTGCGCGAGCCGGTGATGCGCTTGGATGCCATTGCTGACAGGCTGATGAGCGCTCTTGAGTCATCGATGGACGCCTCGCGAATAAGGCTGCGTGAGTTGGGTTTTCGGCACCAGGGGCACCATCCCGCGCGGGTGCTTGAGCGTCGCGTGGAGTCGTTGGCGGCGACGCGAAGGCAGTTCGATGTGGCGTGCGTGAATGCAATGCAGCACAAGCGTGAGCGCGTGATGCAGCTTGCGGGCCTGTTGCGCGCGCTCGGGCCGGAGTCGGCATTTCAGCGTGGATTTTCTATCACGCTTGATGCGCAAGGGCGCTTGGTGAGGTCGGCCCATGAGCTCAAGCCCGGTGACGAGTTGCGCACGAGGTTTGCCGATGGTGAGACTCGCAGTCGGGTGCTAGGCGAATGATCCCGTGCGGCGTGAAATGTTTTTGCGCTGAAATTTTCTCCACATCCGCGCGGATTGGCGGCATTGAAAGGTTATGGCAGATTTGCATGAGTTGGTGGAATTTCTCGATCGTGAGTTGAAGGTTTCGGAGATATCCGATTATCCGGGCGCGATGAATGGCTTGCAGTTGGCCAATGAGGGCAGGATCAATCGTGTGGTGGCGGCGGTGGACGCTTCGTTGCCGGTGATCGAAGCCGTGGCTGCGGGCGGACCAGGCTTGCTGATTGTTCATCACGGCATGTTTTGGCAGGGCGCGCAGCCGGTGACGGGGGCGTTTTACCGCAAGCTGCGCGTGGCGATGGAGGCGGGGCTGGCGATTTATTCGAGCCACTTGCCCCTCGATGTGCACCCCGATTGGGGCAACAACGCTCTGCTGGCAGGAGCTCTTGGGGTCGTTGATCCGCGGCCGGACATCGAGATCAAGGGCTTTCGGGTCGGGCTCAGCGGCCGCTGGCAGGGCAGTCGGGAGGAGCTCAAGGCCCGGCTTGAGGAAACCCTTGGCGGGCGGGTGCACCTTTGCCCGGCCGGACCGGAGGAAATTTCGCGGGTTGCCATCATCACGGGCGGGGCCGGCAGCGAAATTGCGAAAATTGCCGAAAGCGGGGTCGAGGCCTTCATCACCGGCGAGGGTCCGCATTGGAGCTATTGTTTGGCGGAGGAGCTGGGAATGAATCTCTTTTACGGCGGGCACTACGCTACAGAAACCTTTGGTGTTCAAAGAGTTGCAAAATTAATCGGAGAGCGTTTTGGGTTGCCGTCGAGTTTTTATGACCACTCGACGGGATTGTGAGGGCCAGGAGCGTCATAACCTTGGATTTGGCACGAATTCCCCCATATTTTCCAAGATACGCGATGAATTAATTTTTCTTAAATAATCGAGATATTCGTAGATAAAAAGTTTGACTCCGCGCCGCTCCATTGGCGATATTCGCTTCGTCAAGCGGGCATAGCTTAGTGGTAAAGCGCTATCCTTCCAAGTTAGACATGCGGGTTCGATTCCCGCTGCCCGCTCCACACTTCAGTTTACAAATCAACCACCATTGCTGCCATGAAAAACATCCGGACCCTATCCTTACTTGTGGCGTTAATCGCCATTCATACTCCCGCGACCGCGCAGACGGCTAATGTCAATCAGGCGACCGCTAGCGTCAAATCGGCCATCGCAGCGAGAGGTGCGACCAAGGAGTCGATTGCCAAAGCAGTTGCTGATGCGGTAAAATCAAATCCGGACGCAGCGGCTGCAATTGTCACGGCTGCCATTCAAGCAGTTACGCAGGGCGGTCTGTTTGGCGGGGATGTTTCTTACATTGCCTCGGTCGTCGAGGCTGCGGTGAGGGAGGTGCCGCAAGCGGCTGCAGCGATTACTCAAGCCGCGGTTACGGCTGCCCCCACAGCAGCAGCGGTGATTACCGAGGCAGCGGTGACGGCGGCCCCCAAAGCGGCTGCGGCCATTACGGAGGCAGCAGTCACGGCGGCACCCGCTGCAGCGGCGGCGATTACTCAAGCCGCGGTCACGGCTGCGCCCGCAGCGGCAGCGGCCATCACCGAAGCAGCGGTGACGGCGGCCCCCCAAGCGGCAGCAGCGATTACCCAAGCAGCGGTGACGGCAGCACCCCAAGCGGCAGCAGCGATTACCCAAGCAGCGGTGACGGCAGCACCGCAATCGGCAGCAGTGATCACCGAGGCCGCGATTACTGCGGCGCCACAAGCAACGGCGGCCATCGTCGAGGCTGCGGTTTCTGCGGCTCCCCAAGCGGCAGCCATCATTACCCAAGCTGCTGAAGCTGCAGCACCTCCCGGCTCGGCGGCCATGATCCAAGCTGCGGCGGCGAATGCCCAAGCATCATCAATGCCCAACCCACTTAGTTTCCCCGGAGAGGATGCGACTGGCAAAGTGCCTGTCGGAAATAATGATGGGGGTGATGATGAGGGTTCCGAAGGCGGAGTTGCCGATGGCGGTGCCAGCGGAGGCGATGGTTTTGGCGGTGGCGGCCAAGGTGACGGTGGCTTCTCGGGCGGTGGTGGCGGTGGTGGAGTCATTATCCCACCTGTGATCCCGCCTCCGACCCCGGTGACTACAACCAACCCACAGCAAAAGGCCCAGTAACCTCTTCAGTGAACTAGCTGTTCACGTAAATTCTAACCGTTATTCACCCCGTTGACCCCTTACTATTCATGAAACGCAAATTCCCAATTTTATTCGTTGCGGCACTGAGCAGTCCCGCATTTGCCGCCCAAGGCTTGTACTACACTGGTAGCGAAGCCCAGGAGAGCTTCCCCATCAAATTGCAGGTGGGACTTAACGCTATTTTTGACGACAACGTCGCGGCTGGCTCCTCGACTGTTGAAGATTCGTCAATGGCCATCAGCCCTAAAGTCGGATTGGCATTTTCCAGCGCCACACCACAGACGACCTGGGATGTCTATGGCAACCTTGGCATGATCTATTATTTTGATGCACCTGATTCGCTCGGCGGCGAAGATAGCTTCAGTCAGTCTCGGATCAACGCATCGGTGACCCACCGATTCAGCGAGCGTGTCAGGTTATCGAGTCGCAATTACGTCGCCAATGAACTTGAACCGGACTATTCGTATGGAATTGCGTCCAGCCGCACCGGAAATGAAACCTTCACATGGATGACCGATAACTCGATCGGTTACCGTTGGACTGAAAGGCTCGGCACATACACAGGCTTTCGCTTTAGTGGAACTAGGGCTGATGTAGATGAGGGGCAGAGAAACAACACGGACCGTACTACCCTCGAATTTTACGAGCAGTTCCGTTATCAACTCTCACCTCAGTCGGTGCTGACTCCTGAATACCGTATTTCGCAAACCAATGCCATAAACGATGCATCAGACTCCATGGACCAGTATTTCCTTATCGGTCTTGACCATCGGTTTTCGCCCAACACCATCGGAATCTTCAAAACGGGTGCCCAATTGCGTGATGTGGACGATGGTGATAGTGGCCTGTGCCCCTACTTGGAGATAGCTCTTCAATCCCAGGTCAACCAACAGCTCAAACTCGGTGCGTACACTCGTTACGGTGCTGAGTTCAATGATACGGTGCTCACCGAGGGTTCCAATACCTATGACTACGAAGATCGTCGTGCTCTGCGTATTGGTTTCAACGCCAATTATACGGTCACAAAGGATGTGTCGCTGCTCATGGGATCTGATACGATCTTCTCGAATTACAATGACGGCCGCGATGTCAACAATTCCAACAACTTCGGACCTGACAAATACGAAAACAACTTCAACGCTTACGTCGGCTTTTCGACCAAGTTGACCGATTACTTGTTCTGCAACCTCTATTACACCTATACCCAAACCTTCACTGATATCAGCGACGAGCGGGAATACGTCCGCAACCGCATTTCCCTTGGCTTGTCGGCGGAGTTTTGATCTGCAGCCTAGCGAGAAACAAATTTATCTGACGTTACCTTTTGAAATCTGACTTTTAGGTTGAAAACTCTCGCAATGTGATCGTTGCGAGAGTTTTCATTTTCTTTGTAAATCCGATTTTCTGTGTCATCCATAAGCCATGAACACTACCTCCGCACAACAAAATGAAGCCATGCTCCACGCGGTGGACTATTGGCAGGTCATCAAGAACCGCTACGGCATCATTCTTCTCTCGCTGCTGTTGGTCTTCATGACGGCAGCCGTCATCACTTACGTGATGCCTAAAAAGTATGAGAGTGAGGCGACCATCGAGGTCAAGCCGCGCGCGGCAGGCCTTTCGCCACTTGGCTCTGACCTCAATGAGCTTTCGGGTGCGGGCCGGACGACCCCGCAGTTCTTCGGCACCGAGTTTGAGAAAATCAAGAGCCGGAATTCTTTGGAAAAAGTCGTTCAAAACCTCGAGCTGGTGAACCGCTGGAGCACGGACAAGGAAACCGCGCTGCAGATACTCAAGGGCATCGTAAATACTCAGAACATTCGCGGAACCGACCTGATTTCGATTCGTGTGCGACATACCAATAAGGTAGATGCCAGAGACATCGCCGAAGAAGTTGCCCGCGCTTACAAGCAGTACCGGGCGGAAATGGAGAGTCGGGATTCTGAGAACGCATTGTTGGAGCTCAACAAAGCCGTGAGAAATCAGGAAGACAAAGTCGAGGAGCGTCGCAAAGTGCTCGCGACGATCGTGCGTACGAAAGGAATTATCTATAAGGGAACCGACTCATTCTACGGTCAGTCGGGTGTGGACGAGGACCAAGGTGCGAGGACGGCGCTCGAGGCTTACAACGAACTTGAACAGGAGAAGCGCAAGCTTGAGAGCCAGATTAACAGCCTTCTGAAGTATGACAGCGACCAGTTGATGGTATATGCCGCAGGTCTTGATTTGCCGGATAACATCATTCGAAACCTATACCCTCTTTATCTTGAGGCCAAACGCCAGTTGGATGGTTATCGAATCAACGGTCTTGGTGCAAGGCATCCGACCGTCATGGCGGCAGTCGACCAGATAGAGAACATGAAGCGTCAGCTTGATGAGGGGGTGGTCAATCTTCGTGCGACTCTCACGGCGCAGCTCGACCTTGCGGCCGATCGCCTTAAGAGCGTCGAGGCGATGAAGGATGAAACACGCGAAGAGGCCATCAAGAGGGGGCTTGACGCGCAGGACTATGTTGATGCCAAGCGTGATTTCGAAACCGACCAGGAGCTGTTGCAGACGATGCGTCTGAAGCAAATGGGTGAGACGATTTCGAGCAGAATGCCGCCCGAGAGCGTCCTGGTGCATGATTCACCGACTATTTCGGAGGCACCGGTGAGTCCGAATGTGACTTTGAATCTTGTGCTTGGGGCCGTGGTCGGACTCATCTTCGGCGTTGGCATTGCATTCTTTCTCGAGTACCTCGACACATCGATTAAGTCGCTTGAGGATGTGGAAAGGTACCTGCAGGTGCCTGTTCTTGCGGTTATTCCCAAGGATATCTCGCTGATTCACAGGCAGAGGGGATCGAGTCCCGATGCCGAGGCCTACCGTATTCTCAGAACCAATATCGAGTTCAACCGCAAGAATCCTGAGGACAATGTGATAACCGTGGTTTCTGGTGGTGCTGGCGAGGGCAAGTCGACGACATTGATGAACCTTTCCTACATTTGCGCCCAGGGGGGGTATACCACGCTTATGATCGACGCCGACCTTCGGCGTCCGCGTTTGCACACCTTTTTCGGCATCAACAACTCGGTGGGTCTGACCAATTACCTCACTACGGACCTGATGCTTGAGGATGTGATTTTGCAAACTCCGGTCGACAACCTGTACTTTATGCCATCCGGCATTCTGCCAGTCGATGCCGCAGGCATCCTCAACTCGCGGCGCATGTCCGAGCTGATCCAGGATGTGAAGCAGCGCTTCGACCTGATCTTTGTCGACAGTCCGCCAATTCTTGGCGTCAGCGACGCGGCGGTGATCGCCAGTGAGGTCGACCTTGCCATCATTGTTGTCCAGCACCGCAAGCTGCCACGGAACATGCTTCTTCGGGTCAAGCAGTCGATTGAAAATGTCGGCAGCAACATTCTTGGCGTCGTTCTCAACAATGTGGATATCCGCAGCGACAGTCAGTACCAGTACTATACAAGCTATTACACCTACTACGCACCGTCGGATGCGCAAGGTCCGCCCGTGATGTCAGCGTCGGCAGTTGCGGCGACACCCACACCGACGGATACCAAGACAAAACCGAGGGCCACGGCCGCTAACGAGAATAATTCCGAGTCGGATCTTTACTAACCTACCATTACAATTTGCCCATGAGACTCAAATTCATCTCTTCTTTGTTTGTCGCCCTGATCTGTCTTGGCACCGGTGCCTTCGGGCAGATCCAGGCCGGACGGGCGATCCAGATATCGGTGAGTGGCGTGCCGAGTGAGGAAAAGGGCCGGATCGATGCGATTTATCCGGTTTCCGAGTCTGGCATGATCAATGTTCCTTTCATTGGACAGGTGCGTGCTGAAGGGCTGCGAGCCGAGCAACTGGCGCAGGTTCTTGAACAGCGCTTCCGCGCGGCGGAAATTTACACGAGCCCGACTTTTCAGGTGATCGATTCCAGCGCCAAGAGCATCGAGGAAAAAGTGGTGACCATCGGTGGCCAAGTTCGCAAGACCGGACCGGTGCCGTTCAACAGGGGGCTCACCTTGTATCAGGCCATCCAGAATGCCGGTGGCCCGACGGAATTTGGCAGCATGCACCGCGTGAAGCTATATCGTGCCGGCAAGCAGACCGAATATGACCTTACCAAGGCCGAGGCCATGAACATCCTGCTTGAGTCGGATGACACCATCGAGGTGCCACAGAAAAATGCCTTTGGGCGTTGATCTTGAGCGATTGCGAATTCACTCGAAAGAGTGGAGTCGATGGGGGTGAGTTTGAGGCATCCATGGTGATTTTTCATGTGATTGAAACAGTCTCCTTACGATGTCGTTTACCAACTGCCTATTGCTTTTTGTGACCTTGCCTTGCGTGCTTGGCGCGGAGGCGATACCGAAGAGTTTTTTGAAAGCCATGGAGTCCGAGGATTTCAAGGCGCGTGAGTCGGCGCAGACCAATGTGTTGTCATGGGCGAGGAAAAACCCCAAGACGGCAGTGGCGGAACTTTTGCAGCTTTCTTCGGACGCTGGCAGCCACAGCCCTGAAGTGCGGGAGCGTTGCTTGCAAGTGTTGCGTCAACTTGCGGCGGATGATTTCGCCAAGGAAGGAGATGGCTACCTTGGAGTGCGCATGAACGACCGGATGGTTCAGATGCCGGGAAATCAGCCCGATCGTTGGGCGGTTGTCGTGGTCGAGGTGGTGGCGGACTCCGCTGCAGCGAGGTGTGGGCTGAAGGCTGGCGACGCGATTGTGGGGTTGGATGGCCAAACATGGCAGCAAGAGGCCTCGAAGTCATTCAGTGAGCTAATTCGCAAGCGCAAGCCTGGTACACGCGTGAACTTGAGGGTTCTGAGAGATGGGGCACTTGAAGACATACGGGTTGAGTTGGGGCGCAGGCCCGCGGATGCGGACCAGCTCATGCCCGGCATGGACCCGGAGGGGCAGAAGGCCTTGGAGCAGCAGTCCAAGGATGCCCATTTTCAACGCTGGCTACTTGAAAAAAAGGTCCACGGTGATGCAAATGTCGTTTTGGAAATCGACAAGCGCGAAAGCGGTGGCAAGTTGAAGCCCGCCCCCGGCACCTTTGATTCCCCCTAATCGCATGACATTACACAGGCTACGCAATACCTTTCTCGCAGCAGCGGTGCTGGCGTCGTTTTCTCCCCTCAGGGGCCAGCAGGCGGACTTCAACGAGGTCGGTCGCCAGATGTCGATCATGCTGCAAAACAGCCATTTCGCACGGCTGCCATTCGACGAGGCCCTGAGCCGGCGTTTCCTTGATGACTATTTGAAGGATCTGGATTTCCAGAGGTTGTATTTTACTCAGGAGGACGTCGACCGTTTCAACGAGGCGTACGGCAGCCGGATGCACAGTCTGATTTTGCAAGGCAAGAGCATGGACGCTGCAACCAAGATTTACGAGATTTTCAAGCAGCGGGTTCGCGCGCGAGTGGAGCAGACCGAAAAGTTGTTGAATGGAAATGACTTTGATTTCACTTCCAACGACAAGGTCATGATGAGCCGCAAGGATGCTGCGTGGCCAAAAAATGAAAAGGAGGCGGCAGAGTTGTGGCGCCTGCAGATCAAGGAAGCGGTTTTGGGCGAGATCCTGCGTCGTGAAATGTTGGCGAAGATGGCCAAGGAGCAGGGTAAGGCGGATCCCGGCAGTGATGATCGCAGCCCGAAGGAAAAAGTTTCGCTTCGTTACAAACGCTTCCTCGCCAGCGTTGAGGATGTCGATAACGAGGAGGTCGCCAATTATTTTCTCAGCGCCGTGGCCAGAGCTTACGACCCGCACACCGACTACATGAGTGCCCGTGAAATGAGCCGTTTCAAGGACAGCATGAAGAACGAACTTGTCGGAATCGGTGCCCTGCTGCAAGCAGAGGAAGATGGTGCCACCAAGATCATGGGCATCGTGGTTGGTGGTCCAGCTGACCGCGAGGGCAGCCTCAAGCTCAACGATCGGGTGGTGGGCGTGAATGTCCTCAACACCGACAAGCCGACGGACATGGTCGACATTATGTTCATGAAGATCGACAAGGTGGTGGATCTGATCCGCGGCAAGGAGGGAACCTCGGTGGCGCTCAAAGTCGAGCCGGCATCGGGACCGCCGGGCGTGACTCGCATGGTAGTGATCAAGCGCGGCAAGGTCGAGATGAAGGACGAGCAAGCGGGCGGTGAATTGATCGAAATCAAGAATGAGAAAAACCAGTCGAAAAGATTAGGTCTCATTACGCTGCCATCGTTTTACGCGGATTTCGACAATGGCGAAGTAAGCTGCGCCGATGATGTTGAAAAAATCCTCAATCGATTGATGGACGAAAAAATTGACGGGTTAATTCTTGATCTCCGCAACAATGGAGGTGGTTCGCTCGATGAGGTACGCCGCATGACGGGATTTTTCATGGAGCAGGGACCGGTGGTGCAGGTCAAGGACACCCTTGGCCGCGTGCAGGTGAAGAATTCCGAGAACGGCAAGCCGATCTACACCGGGCCGATGGTGGTGTTGACGGATCGCAGCAGCGCCTCCGCGAGCGAGATTCTTGCGGGTGCCTTGCAGGACTTCAACCGTGCCGTCGTGGTGGGTGAGGTCTCGACCTTTGGCAAGGGTACCGTGCAGCAGCCAATGGACATTGGTCGCATGCTGCCACTTTTTTCAAATCGCAATGGTGCCGGATTCCTTAAGGTTACGATTCAGAAATTTTATCGTCCATCAGGCTCATCGACGCAGATGGATGGAGTGGCATCGGATGTTGTGATTCCCAGCATCATGGATGGGCTCGAGATTGGTGAATCTTATTTGGAGCATGCCTTGGAGCATGATCTCATTCGCAGTGCGGAAGACTTCAAGCCACTTGATGCCGAGAGGCTTTTCATTCCCAAGCTCAAGGAGTTAAGTGCCAAGCGCCTGAATGCTTGCAAGGATTTCGAGTATGTGCGCGATGATGTGCGGAGGACTACCGAACGCATCAATGCGAACACGCTCTCACTGAATAAGGCCGAGCGCGAGAAGGAGTTGGCCGAGTCGGATGCCCGGCAGAAGGAGCGCAATGCCGAGCGCCGCGAGCGCTTCGCGAAGGTTGCGCAAGAGGATAAGCAAAGCTTCAAGTTCTACAAACTCACTCTCGATGACATCAAGGAGGGCAACAAGCTCAAGACCTACGATCCTTCGGAAGAAAGCGTTTCATTCATGCGCAAAGCCAAGGACGAGACGGAGGATCTTGATGACTCGCCGAAGTGGCCGACCGGGCTCGATCCGATCAAGCGTGAGTCAATTTCGGTGTTGCGCGATCTCGTCGAGCTTTCGGAAAGCGCGCGTGTGGCTGGCTTGTTCGAGTGAGATCGCTTTTCTACCTGCATTGATGGAGGGCATTGCGACGAATTTTGCGGAAGTAAGGCAACGGATGGAAGCCGCTTGCCGCCGTGTTGGTCGTGAGCCAAGTGATGTCGAGTTGGTGGCAGTGTCGAAAACCTTTCCGGTGAGCGACATTGCCGAGGCGGTGAAGGCGGGTCAGTTGGTTTTCGGCGAGAGCCGCCTGCAAGAGGCCGAGCCAAAGATCGACGCGTTGCCGGCTTCTTTGTGCTGGCATTTCATAGGCAGCGTTCAGCGCAACAAGGTGCGGAAAATTTTGCAGAAGTTTGCCGTCATTCATGCCATCGATTCGCTGCGTTTGGCGGAGTATGTGAATGGCATTGCATGCGAATTGGGAAACGCGGCGGAGGTTTTCCTGCAGGTCAACGTCGGCGGTGAGGCGAGCAAAGGTGGATTTGAGGCAGCCGTGTTGCGGCAGGAGATTGGGAAACTGTGTGCGTTGGAGCATTTGCGGATTCTCGGGCTGATGTGCATTCCGCCGGCGGGGCCTGATGCAGAGTCGGCGCGACGGTGGTTTGTTTCGTTGCGCGAGTTGCGTGATGAGCTTCAGACGATTTCGGGTCGTCAATTTTCCAAGTTGAGCATGGGAATGAGTGGTGATTATGAAGTGGCGATCGAGGAGGGCGCGACCCATGTGCGGGTTGGGTCCTTGATCTTTGGCCATCGAAGCCGGAGGGTGGAAGGCGAGCTTGGTTGAGGGCCAAAAAATCATGACAGAAACTTTGCAACATGTGGCCATCATTGGGGATGAGTTTGCCTGCTTGTTTGGGGATTCATTCGAAGCGTATTTGCCGTTGGCCATGCTGCGTCGTGCCTGCCCCTGTGCTGCCTGCCAAGGTGAGCCGGATGCCTTGGGACGGGTGCTGAGGCCATTGGTCGAGCACGGGCCGCGCGCGTTTGAGTTGTCGCGCTTTGAGCAAGTGGGAGGTTACGCGCTGCAATTGTTTTGGGCGGATGGTCATTCTTCAGGCATCTATAGTTTCAGTTACCTGAGGAAGCTTGCGGCGATCGGGGAGGCTTGATAGAAAGCATTCCTGTCATTGATGCCGTGATATCCGCCCGAGATGATTTGGCCCGCGTTGGCCTCTTGGTGAGCCGCGAGCTTGAGTTCTTGCGGTCGGCCGGATACTCGACGGCTGCGGATTTGCTCGACCATTTCCCCAAGCGTCATGAGGACCGGCGGCAGTTGGGCTTTCCGGTGAACTCGGCCAACCTTGGTCCGATTTGTTTTTGTGCGGAAGTCGTCGATACGTCGCAGCGGCGCTTTGGTCACGGCAAAGGGCTCTTCGAAGCGGTGTTGGTCGATGCGAATGGCGGTCTCTTTGGTTCGGCGCGGGTCACCTGCCGTTGGTACAACATGCCGTTCATGAACAAGGTCCTTGCGGCGGGTCAGCAAGTGGTCGCACATGGAAAATTGAAGGAAATCGACGGGCGATTTTTCATCGATCATCCCGAGTTCGAAATTTTGCGCGAAGAAGATCTTGAAGGTGGCTCCATTCACCTCGATCGTATCGTGCCGGTGTATCGCAACATTCCTGGCATCGCGCAGCGCCGCTTGCGCGAGGTCATGCACGAGTTGCTTGGCTTGGTGGATCCGGCGAGCCTGGATGCCGGCATCGATGTCGGCAGCGGGGTTGCACGAGCCAATGATCTGCATTCGGTGCATTTTCCCGAATCGTTTGAAACGGCGAAGGCGGCGAGTCGCAGGTTTGCGCTCGAGGAATTTTTTGCCGTACAGCTCAACGTGCTTTGGCGGCGCAAGAATCATCGTCGGCGAGAGGGGCGTTCGCACGGTCGCAAAACAACTTTGTTAAAAAAATTTTACGCCAGTCTGCCCTTTGAGTTGACGGAGGCGCAGAAGAGGTCGATTCGTGAGATCGTTGAGGACATGCGTGACTCATGCCCGATGGCGCGCTTGATGCAGGGGGATGTGGGATCGGGAAAAACTTTTGTCGCGATGGCGGCGATGCTGATGGCAGTCGACTCCGGCTCGCAGGCGGCGCTGATGGCACCCACGCAGATCCTTGCGGAGCAGCACTTTTTGACATTTTGCAAGTGGCTTGAGCCTTTGGGGATTCGCATTGCTCTGCGCACCGCATCGCGCGATGAGCACACCCACGAGGATGATGAGGGGCATCCGCAGATGGTCATTGGCACGCATGCCCTGATCCATGGCGGAGGAAATTTTGAAGATCTCGGATTGGTGGTGATCGATGAGCAGCACAAGTTCGGGGTGGGTCAACGCGCGGCGCTTATCGGCAGGGGCACAGCGCCGGATGTGTTGGTGATGACCGCAACGCCGATTCCGCGCACGCTGACGATGACCTTATATGGCGACCTTGATGTTTCTGTTTTGGATGAAAAACCGCCTGGACGCGGAAAAGTGATCACAGCGGTTCGCGTTTCCGCGAAGCAGTCGGACGTCACCGCATTTGTGAAGGGCAAGCTCGCTGAGGGGCGTCAGGCATATCTGGTGTATCCTTTGGTAGAGGAAAGCGAGGGGCTTAAGGTTGAGTCGGCGGTGGAAGCGCATGCCAAATGGAAGAAGCGCTTATCTGGGCACGAGGTTGGCTTGATTCACGGTAAGTTGAAGCCGGATGAAAAAGAGCGGGTGATGCAAGATTTTCGCGATGGTCTTATCGGGGTTTTGGTAGCGACATCGGTGATCGAGGTCGGCGTCGATGTGCCGAATGCCTCGTTGATGGTGGTGCATCATGCCGATCGTTTTGGCATGGCGCAGTTGCATCAATTGAGGGGAAGGATCGGCCGCGGTGGCAACAAGGGTTACTGCATTTTGTTAAGCGATGGAAAAAACCCTGAGGGCATGGAAAAGCTCAAGGTGCTGGAAGGCACTGGCGATGGGTTTGAAATTGCCGAGGCCGACTTGCGTTTGCGCGGGCCGGGCGATGTGATGGGTACCTCGCAAAGCGGTCTGGCGGAGTTGAAATTTGTGGAATTTCTTGCGGACTCATCCTTGGTGAGGGAGGCGGGCAAACTCGCGGCTGGGGTGCTTGCGGCGGACCCGGATCTGAGTGGGCGGCATGCGGGCTTGCGCGGGCTGATCAAGGAGCTTGGGGCCGAGGCGTTTTCGCAGGGCGGAACGGCTTGAACGATGACCGAAGTGAACTTGACTCTTGCTTAAAACGCTGGCCGGAGTCAACGATTGGGGCGTGACGCATCATCGTACCGACGACCTCCGGATCACCGGCCTAAACCCGCTCATTTCGCCAGCGGTTCTTGCCTATTATTTGCCGCTTGGCGAGAAGGCCTCCGAATTGGTGGCCGGCGCGAGGGCGCAGGCCGATGCCATCATCCAGCGTGAAGACGATCGCCTGCTTGCGATTGTCGGGCCCTGTTCGATTCATGATCCCGAGGCGGCGCTCGAGTATGGCGAAAAGCTCCGCAAGGAGGCCAAGCGATTTGAAAAGGATTTGTTCGTAATGATGCGCGTCTATTTCGAGAAGCCGCGCACGACGGTTGGTTGGAAGGGCTTGATCAATGATCCCGGGCTCAACGACTCCTTTGACATCAATCAAGGTCTGCGCATCGCGCGTGGCTTGCTGCTCGATCTTGCCAACATGGGCGTGCCGGCGGGGACGGAATTTCTCGATACCATTTCTCCGCAGTACATCGCCGACCTCATTGCGTGGGGTGCAATTGGTGCCCGCACGACTGAGTCGCAGATACATCGTGAATTGGCTTCCGGGCTCTCGATGCCGGTGGGCTTCAAGAACGGCACGGGCGGTTCGGTACAAATCGCCATCGATGCGATTCAATCGGCATCGCGCCCGCATCATTTTCTCTCGGTGACCAAGCAGGGGGTTTCGGCAATCGTTTCGACAACCGGCAACAACTCCTGCCATCTGATTCTTCGCGGTGGCAAGACCGGCCCGAACTATGAAAAGCCGTTCATCGATGAGGCGGTGACGATGCTGCGTGAGCAGGGCATGAACGAATCGATCATGATCGACTGTTCGCACGGCAATTCGCTCAAGGACTACCGCAACCAACCGATGGTCGCCCGCAGCATTGCGAATCAGGTGGCCGAAGGTTGCCGCGAAATCACTTCGCTGATGATTGAGTCGAACCTCGTCGAGGGAGCCCAGAAACTCACCAAAGATTTGTCCGCGCTCAAGCGGGGTCAGTCGATCACCGATGCCTGCCTTGGCTGGGACGAGACCGTCGAGACTCTCGAGGTTCTGGCCGAAGGCGTGCGCAAGCGGAGGGGGGAGTGATTGTTTAAGGCTTTATTTTGAGTCCTTCGAGCTTTGCTGCCTTTCTTTGGCGCAGGTCAAAGGAGAGGAATGCATCAGCTTTGAGCAACAGGGCTATTGCGATGTGCATGAGGTCGAGGCTACGCGTGCCAATGCGGGCGCTATGGCGGTCGATCAGCTCAGTGGTTTTTGAATGCATGGCTGACGAGGAAACCGGCATGACCACAAAATTTCCATTTCTGAGATCCTGTTGAAATAGCTGCAGTTTGAGTTGCGCTGAGTGCTTGTCGATTTCGCCGCGAAATACTGCGAGTTGGAAGGCGTTGCGGAGTTCGATTTCGCTCAAGGTGGAAATCCAGATCGTTGACTGCAGCTTTTTCATTAAAGCGGCGGCTTTTTCGCTCGTGCTCTCCAACTTGTAGAGGGAGACCACAAATCCTGTGTCAGCGTAAGCGTTCACCGGTTGTCGCGATCGTACTCTACCACGGGTGCCAGGTGCTTGTTCACCGTTTCATTGGGGAATAGCTTGCGCATTCGGTCCATGAAATCCGGCATTTGCGGTTTGCGCGGTTTTGCTGCCGGAGCGGGTGAGAGCTTGGCAAATGGTTTGCCCGAGCGGGTGATTTCCACCGACTCGCCTTCCTCGATCCATTGAGCCACCTGGGGAAAGGAATTGCGAAGGTCGCGTATTGAGGCACTTTTCATTGTGAGACAAATATGTATCACAAAAATACGATGTCAAGCACCCAAAAAATGTCGTCGAGTCACCTCTACCTCAATGCCCGCTGAGGTAGCGTTCTGCCTCGAGTGCGGCGGCGCAGCCTTGGCCGGCGGCGGTGATGGCTTGGCGGTAGTAGTGGTCGGCGACATCGCCAGCGGCGAAGAGTCCCGAGGTCTTGGTGGAGGTCCGGCCAGGAGTTTGGATGATGTAACCGTTTTCATCCTTGTCGACCAGGTCGCCGAGGAACGCGCTGTTGGGAACATGGCCGATGGCGACGAATACACAGGCGACGGGGAGTTCCGATTTTTCACCGCTGACGAGGTTTTGGAGGGTCACCGCGCGCATTTCACCTTTTTCGTCGGTGAGGTATTCGGTGACGGTTGAGTTCCAGACCGGCTCGATTTTTGGGTTGGCGAGAACGCGGTCGGCCATGATTTTTGAGGCGCGCAGTTCGTCGCGGCGGTGGATAAGAAAAACTTTGCTGGCAAAGCGCGTGAGGAAGTCAGCTTCCTCGCAGGCGCTGTCGCCGCCGCCGATCACGCAGACCGGCACATCGCGATAGAATGCGCCGTCGCAGGTGGCGCACGAGGTGAGGCCGTGGCCGATGAGTTTTTGTTCGCCGGGCAAGCCGAGGTGGCGTGGTGCGGCGCCGGTGGCGACGATGAGGGTTTTGGTCTCGAAGGATTCCGCGCCGGCCTTCAGCAGGAAGGAGCCATCGCTGCGGCGCTCGACCGACTCAACGCTGGCATAGGCGATGCGGGCGCCGAATTTCTCCGCTTGGGCCTGCATTTTCATCATCAACTCCGGGCCCATGATGCCATCGGGATGCCCAGGGAAATTTTCCACTTCGGTGGTGGTCGTCAGTTGTCCGCCTGGTTGGGTGCCGGAAAGGAGCAGGGGGCTGAGGTTGGCGCGTGCGGTGTAGATCGCTGCGGTGTAGCCGGCGCAACCGGTGCCGATGATGATGACATTTTCCATGGATGTAAGGGACTGAAGTGCTCGGGAGTATCGGACGATCCGAGCAGTCGAGTCAACCGCCCGCTCGCGTGATTGGCGTATGATTTTCAATTTCCGCGCAGTCGTGGGTCCTCATGTTGCGAGTAGTGCTTGCACAAGGGCGAGAGCGGGCGAAACTGCCGGCGTTTATGAATCCCGATTCCGTTCGAGAAATTTTGCGGCAGGTGCGATATCCCGGTTTTTCCCGAGACATCGTGTCATTTGGTTTGGTCAAGGATGTGCATGTGGAGGATGGCGTGACGGTGGTGAAGATCGAGGTTTCCACTCGCGATCCCAAGGTGCCGGAGCAAATTTTCAAGGACTGCCATGCGGCGTTGGACGCGGTGCCAGGAATTGGCAGCGTGAAGGTGGATATCGATGTCAAGGATGCGCCCGCCGCTTCCGGTGGCTCGGGTGTCGGAAAATCATCGATCCCCGGAGTGAAGCGCGTGATCGCGGTCGCATCGGGCAAAGGTGGTGTGGGGAAATCAACCGTCGCGGCAAATCTCGCGGTGGCTCTGGCGGCGACCGGTGCGCGCGTCGGGCTATGCGATTGCGATCTATATGGCCCCTCGGTGGCGCAGATGTTTGGTGTCAATGATCGGCCGATGGCCAATGAGCGTGATGAGATCATCCCCCTCGAAGCGCATGGCATTCAGCTCATGTCGATGGGTTTCCTGCTCGATGACCGTTCGCCGGTGATTGTAAGGGGTCCGATGGCGACGCGTTACACGCAGCAATTTTTGCGTCAGGTCGCGTGGGATGATTTGGATTATCTCGTGCTCGACATGCCGCCGGGCACGGGTGACATCCAATTGACGATTGTCCAAACCGTGACGGTTGATGGTGCGTTGATTGTGACCACGCCGCAGGAGGTTGCCTTGATCGATGCGCGCAAGGCTGTGTCGATGTTTGCGAAGGTAAATGTGCCGATTCTTGGTTTGGTCGAGAACATGGCGTGGTTTGAGTGCGATGTTGGCAAGCGTTACTATCTTTTTGGTGAAGGTGGCGGCGTGCGTGAGGCAGAGGCCATGAATGTGCCGTTGCTTGGGCGGATTCCGATCGATGTGGTGACGCGTGAGCGGGCCGATTCGGGAGCGCCGGTTGCTTTGATGGAGCCTTCCGCGAATGCGGTTTCGGCCGCCTTCCATCAACTTGCGGCTGGTGTCCGTAAAAAATTCTGAGAAGATGTTAGTGACACCCTGTGTGTAAACGCTGGCGTCATTAGATTATGCAAGATGCTCCGAAAAATTCAGGATCCGGCGAAATGCCCGATCATAAGCTGACCGATCACAGCGGAATTCTAAGGGTCGAGAAGGATGCGTCCGGCAGTGGTTTGCACATTGATTATGATCCTCGCTTGCTGAGTGAAGGAGAGGTTCGCCGAATCGTCGACGAGCACCGCGAACAGCTTGCTTCGGCGATCCGCAGGAGCACCTTTCGCATCGAAAGCGATGCGAGCGAGGCGGTTGCGCAGAAGCTTGAGAAGCGGGTGACTGGAATTCCCGGGGTGAGGCGTGCGACGGCGACTTTCATTGGCAAGGTTTTGTCAGTTACTTTCGATACGCAGATCAAGTCCGAGGAAGCGATCATCGCCGACCTCAAGCATGCGGGGGCCGACATCCAGCCATTGCAGGCGAGTTTGATGGAGAAGCGTTCGCTGTGGGAAAAGGTTCGAAGTGGCGATTTGAACGAAGAAATTTCCTGCGCATTGGGTTTTGTGTTTTTGATTGCCGCTTGGGTGGTCGGTCGGTGGGTGAGTGAGCCTTTGTCACATGGATTGTATGTGGCGGCGTATGCATTTGCGGGTCAGCAAGGCGTGAGGTCGGCGATCGCGTCGCTGCGCGAGTGGGTGCTTGATGTCGATGTGCTGATGGTGCTTGCGGCCTTGGGCGCGGCCTTGATTGGTGCGCCCTTCGAGGGGGCCTTGCTGTTGTTTTTGTTCAGCTTTTCCAATGTCCTGCAGCGTCATGCGATGGACCGCACGCGGCGAGCGATTGAAGCCTTGCTCACGCTGCGTCCGACTGAGGCGATGGTCAAACGCAACGGGTCCATAGTGCGGGTGCCGGTCGAGCAGGTCGAGGTGGATGAAATTGTGGTGGTAAAACCTGGTGAGCAGATTTCGGTGGATGGCGTGCTGAGCGAGGGCTCCACGCATGTCAATGAATCCTCGCTGACCGGTGAGTCGATGCCTGTTTCAAAGACCGTTGGCAGTTTGCTGTTTGCGGGGACGCTCAATCAAAGTGGGGGCATTGAATTGCGGGTGACCAAGCGGCCGGAGGACTCCGCGCTTGCGCGAATGGTCAAGCTCGTGGCTGAAGCACAGGCGGAAAAGTCCGGCACGCAAAGGTTTCTTGAGCGTGCGGAGCAGTATTATGCGATGGGCGTGATCGCATTCACGATTGCGGTTTTCCTCATTCCGTTTTTGGCGATGGGAGAAAATTTCTCCACTGCGTTTTACCGTGCGATGACGCTGATGGTGGTGGCCTCGCCGTGTGCTTTGGTCATTAGCACGCCAGCGACTGTGTTGTCGGCGATCGGAGGTGCAGCGAGGCGGGGGATTTTGATCAAGGGTGGATCTCATCTTGAGCGTGCGGCTTTGATCGACATTGTCGCAGTCGACAAGACCGGAACGCTGACTGTGGGCAAGCCGTCGCTGACGGAGATTGTCACTGGTGATGGCGTGCATGCCTTGGGCGCGAGTTTGCCCGCGGATGTTGTCGGCATGTTGCGTTTGGCAGCGGCACTTGAGGCAAAGTCCGAGCACCCCTTGGCGCATGCCATTGTGAAGGGAGCGCTGGATTGTGGCATTGCATCTCCCGAGGTGACGGATTTCCAAGCCACCCCCGGCAAGGGCGCGGAAGGAAATGTTGATGGATTGCGCGTGGTTGTGGGTAGTGAGCGTTTGTTTCGTGAATTGCAGGTGAGTGGATTTGAAGCAATTGAAAATTGTTCGCGGCCGTTGCAGCAGATGGGCAAGACCTGCGTGTGGATGGGTTTGCGTGAGGGTAATCATGTGACTGCAAAGGCGGTGATGGTCATGGCCGATACCATTCGGGCCGAGGCGCGCACATTGACGAATGATTTGCACAAACTGGGTGTGCGTCGCGTGGTGATGCTGACGGGGGATCAGCAACCTGTTGCCGAAGCGATTGCGCGCGAGGCTCATGTGGATGAGCTGCATGCCGGTCTTTTGCCGGAGGACAAGCTCAAGCTCATCCGGCAGCTGCGTCAGGAAGGTCGAGTGATGATGATCGGCGATGGTGTTAATGATGCGCCGGCCTTGGCGATGGCGGACATTGGAGTGGCGATGGGTGCGGCCGGTACCGACGTGGCAATGGAAACGGCGGATATCGTGCTGATGGGTGACCGTTTGGAAAACATTCCGCTGCTGTTGAATCACGCGCGTCGGGCCAAGCGTGTCTTGTTGCAAAACCTGTGTTTTTCCGGTGGCGTGATTGTGTTACTCATACTCGCTGCGCTTGGCTGGGGATTGCCCTTGCCGATCGGCGTGGTGGGTCATGAAGGCAGCACCGTGTTGGTTTGCCTCAATGGCTTGCGTTTGCTGTTGATTTCGCGCTCGGAGATTTGAGCGGATTTTTTACGATCAGCGATCCATCAGCGCGAACTTCAATTCCGCTTCGGACACCACCTCGTTGTTGACGAGGCAGCGGCAGCGGGTTTGGCCGATTGAGCCGCGGATCTTGATGATTTCGGTTTCGATCAGCAACGTGTCGCCTGGGAGAACCGGACGGCGCCACTTCACATTGTCGGCGCTCATGAAATAGCCAATTTTGCCGACATTTTCCGGTTTGCGAAGCATGAGTACCGATGAGACCTGTGCCATCGCTTCGAGTTGGAGCACGCCGGGCATGATCGGGTGACCGGGGAAGTGGCCGGGGAAGTACGGCTCGTTCATCGTCACATTTTTCACGCCGGTGCACTTGTTCTCGCCGAGGCAATCGACGATGCGGTCGACCATGAGGAACGGGTAGCGATGGGGGAGAATTTTGAGCACCTCTTGGATGTCGAGCACGCTTTCGCCATCGGGGATGCTGACGGCGGCGGGGACCATCGAGCGCATGCGTAGGTATTCGGCCTTGAGAGTGGCAGCCATTTTGGTGTTCGGGCCGTGACCGGGTTTCACTGCGATGACATGGCCGTGGATGCGGACGCCGGAGAGCATCAGGTCGCCGATGATGTCGAGAGCCTTGTGGCGCGCGAACTCGTTGTTGAAGCGCATGGGTTCCTTGGACATGATTTCACCGCCGCGAATGACCACCGCGCTTTCGAGAGAACCGCCCTTGATGAGACCTTTTTCCAAGAGCGGTTTGACATCTTCGTAATAAACAAAGGTGCGTGCCGGAGCGATTTCCTTCTCGTACTTTTCCGGAGTGATTTCGCTGGAGAAATATTGGGTGAAGCGTCCGTCAGGTCCGACATTGGTGACGGAAATTTTGAAAGTCTTGCAGGGGACGATCGTGATCAGCGTGCCATCGGCTGTCTCTTGATGGATTGTTTCGCGGATTTCCCAAACGCGGCGTGGCAATGGTTGTGCGACGAGGCCCGCCTTGCGGATCATTTCGACGAATGGCCGTGATGATCCGTCGCCGATCGGAGGTTCGTTTGCGTCCATTTCGATCAGTGCGTTGTCGACGCCCATGCCAGTGAGGGCGGAGATCACATGTTCGACCGTGTGGACTTTCACCGAGCCTTCGGCGAGCGTGGTCGCGCGCTCGACCGTTTGGACCTTGTCGACATCGGCATTGATGAAGGGTTGGTCGGGCAGGTCGATGCGACGAAATTTGAAGCCATGGCCCTCGGGTGCGGGTTTGAGCGTTAGGGTGACCTTTTGTCCGGTGTGGAGTGAGGTTCCTTCGAGGGTGGCGGGGCCGGCGAGGGTGTGTTGGAAGGCTGCGGACATGCTCCGAAGAGTTTGATTTTTCCCGGCTTCGGATCAAGCCGGAATAAGCTGATTCGAGGGGCATGCGAGCCAAGCATGGATGATTTTTGGCGAATCGTCTTGCAAATCGGGTAGATCCGCATGACCTCTGAGCCTGCCTTGCCGATGAATCCTTTGTGATTTCATTCGACGGCTGGGCTCCTTTTTTCCTTCTTAATCGATGAGAGTTGGCCTGAGGTTTCACTGAACATGCTCATCGACCTGTCCGACGCCGAGATCCGGTGGGTGCGGACCTTATCAAGAAATGAAGACCAATCGATTTGATGCGCTGCCGTTGGCGGCGCCTTTGCAGCAAGTATTGAAAGAGCTCGGGTATGAAGAGCCATCGCCGATCCAGGCGCAGGCGATTCCGATTTTGTTGCAAGGCAAAGACTTGCTCGGTTGTGCGCAGACCGGCACTGGCAAGACCGCGAGTTTCGCATTGCCGATTTTGCAGCAACTCCATGAACGACGCAAAACCGTGCGGCCGAAGGCGTGTCGTGCCTTGGTGTTGGCTCCGACGCGCGAGCTTGCGGGGCAGGTCGGCAAGAGTTTTGCGACTTATGGAAAGTTAGTCAAATTTCGCCAGACCTTGATCTATGGTGGTGTCGGATCAGTGCCGCAGATCAATGCCATGCGCAATGGTGTCGATGTCTTGGTGGCAACGCCAGGGCGCTTGCTGGATTTGATTGATCAGCGCCATGTCGATCTTTCGCAGGTCGAGTTTTTCGTGCTCGATGAAGTCGACCGGATGTTGGATATGGGATTTTTGCGTGATGTGAAGCGCATCATTTCGCTGTTGCCATCGCGGAGGCAGTCCTTGTTTTTCTCGGCCACGCTGGCGCCAAACATTGTTGAGCTTGCGCAAACGATTTTGAAGGACCCGGCGCGGGTAAGCATCACGCCGGAGACAACGACTGCTGAGAAGATCGAGCAGCGGATCTGTTTCCTGAACCGTGAGTACAAACGACCGCTGCTCGAGCAATTGTTGCGCGAGCAGTTCGAGGCGAAGGAGCAGAAGCTCACGATTGTTTTCAGTCGCACCAAGCACGGCGCGAACAAACTAGCGAAGAGCTTGAATGCGGCGGGTTATCCGTCGGAGGCGATTCACGGCGACAAGTCGCAATCACAGCGCGAGAAGGCCTTGGAACGCTTCAAGAAAGGGCTCACGCCGATTTTGGTGGCGACCGATGTTGCGGCGCGCGGGGTTGATGTGAAAGAGGTCGGCCTTGTGGTGAATTTCGATCTACCCAACGAGCCCGAGTCGTATGTCCATCGGATCGGCCGGACCGCGCGGGCGGGCGCCGAGGGTCGAGCAGTTTCCTTTTGCTCGGAGGAAGAGTTGGAATTTTTGCGCGAGATTGAGAAGACCATTCGCATGGCGATTCCCAAGTGGGAAGATCATGACTGGCACAACGTGTCTCTCGCTGAGCGTCATGCTCGTGGCAAGTCAGCGAATGGCGCAAAGCCATCGGCCGCGAAACAGTCGGCGGGTGGGGGGCGTTCCGGCCGAGGCCGGAGACGCGGTCGGCGTTGATTTGAAAGCTCAGCGATCGAGGATCGAATTCCAGTGTTCGATATTGTCCTTTTGCGACTCGAAGAGTGCGGTCGTGTCGTCGTGAATGGTGATCGAGGTGATCTTGTCGCCGACGCCGTTGTATTTGCAGCCGCGCTCGCCGGTGTTGTTTTTGCCGGTGATTTTTTCCACGATGTCTAGGCCGTTGGTGACTTGGCCAAAGACCGAGTGGCGGTTGTCGAGGAATGGGGTGGGTACGGTCGTGATGAAGAATTGTGAGCCGTTGGTACCGGGGCCGGCGTTGGCCATGGAGAAGACGCCGGGTGAGCGGTGGCGAAGTTCGGGATGGAACTCATCGGCAAACTTGTAGCCCGGCCCGCCGCGGCCGGTTTCCGTTGGGTCGCCGCCTTGCAGCATGAAGCCTTCGATCACGCGGTGGAAGGCCACGTTGTTGTAGTAGCCGCGGCGTGCGAGGTTGAGGAAATTCGCGCAGGTAAGAGGGACCTTGGACGCATAGAGGGTGGCGTCGATGTCGCCAGCGGTCGTGTGAACGGTGATTTTGATGTCGGACATGGCGCGATCCAACACGAGCGGCGGTCGCTTGGCAATGCGCTACATGTTCTGCGCGAGCACCCAACGGTATTCGGCTGCGATTTGTTCCTCGACCGGGCGGCGAAGCTCGGTCGGCAGCACGCCCCAGGTGTAGGTCTCGATCTCGAGGTGCGTGCAGGCATCGGGGTGGGAGCCCAGCCATGACAGCGCGTCCATGACATGATCGCTGGTCGAGCCGAGTGGTGTCGATGGCTTGGCATCGAGCGGGATGTGGAAATGCACGCGTGCTTCGCCGGTGAGGCTGGATGGTGTGGCGCGAAGGAAATCGGGTAGGTCCAAAAAGCGGCTCAATGTGCCGGATAAATTTTGATGAATGACCTGATGCGAGTACACCGGCTCGTCAAAGCTCGAGATGGCCGCGATGGCTGCCGGATTTTGCGGATCGAGTGTGAGGGCGTTCGAGAGGTGTACCTTTGAAATGCGGATACCGGCGTGGGTGAGTGCATCGAGTGAATGTTTCGCGTCCTCGAACTGCAGGGCGAAGTGGCAGCAGTCGTAGTTGATGCCGATGCGATTGAGCAATGATGTCGGGTCACTTGCCTCATTCGTGAGGCGATTGAAAAATGCCAGTGATTCTTTGGTGTTTTCGATGTGGCCGAGTGGTTCCGGTTCGAGGCCGAGGTGCAGGTCCTTGCCTGAGCGGGCGGAGAGATCATCGAGCCAATCGGCAAGATGGATCAGGTTTTTCCGAATGATTGATTCGTCCGCTTCAAACAACTTGTGTGACCCAGGTAGGGTCGAAACGGATCCACCGCTGTTTGCAGGTGCGATGGCAGCAAGGATTTCGAAAAGGTTTTTGGTGTAATCGACGCGGTCATGATGTGTCCAATCCGGCGCGAAGACTTGTTCCTTCACACGGGTGGCGTGAAAGTCGCCGTAAGGAAATCCGTTGATCGTGAACACATAGGTGTTTGTCTCGGCGAGCCAATCGCGGAAGCGTGCGAGTTGGTCGCCTTGCAGTAGCTCGCTAGCCGCGTGTGCTGAGAGTCGAAGCCCGATCGCGAAGGCTTCGTTGGTGGCGAGCATGCCTTGTTTTTTCAGCAGGTCGCGGACGCCAAGCGTGTGGGTTTGGAGGCTGTGGCGCGTTTCCTCCCAGTTTCCGGCCGGGTGGATGTTGGTGCAGTATGCGAGATGGGCGCGGTGAAATTTCAAAAGGCGATTCTGTTAGATCACGAATCTCGGCGACTGGCTGAGGAAGTCGACGGGGTTTTGATGGATGACCCTTTCGATGGCAGCGGGGTCATGGCCACGAGCCTTCATGCGCAGGGCGCACTTTGGAACGGCGAGTGGATCCGAGATGCCCCAATCGCAGGCGGAGTTCATCCACAGGCGGTCGGGTCCGTGCACTTCGAGAATGTCGATGGCGCGGTCGAGCGAGCACTTGCTGTGTGGGTAAAGCGTCATGCCCGCCCAGTAGCCGGCGTCGAGCACCTGTGAGACCGTGTGTTCCTCGACATGATCGATGATCACTTGCGAGCGGTTGAGTTGGGGGAAATTCGCAAGCGAATCGAGAATGAGCCGTGTGCCCTTGAGTTTGTCCTCGAGGTGGGGAGTGTGGATCAGGACCGGAAGCTTGTGATCGAGCGCGAGCTGCACATGTTCTTCGAAGATGGTGAGTTCGTTGCGCGTGTTTTTGTTGAGACCGATTTCGCCGATGCCGAGGACATTTGGTGCCTTGAGAAACTCCGGAATGAGCGACATCACTTCGCGAGCGAAGCCCGGGTCGTCGGCTTCCTTTGGATTGATGCAGAGCCACGAGAAATGCTTGATGCCAAACTTTGCTGCGCGTTGGGGTTCGTACTCGGTGAGTTGGCGGAAATAATCGTGGAACCCTTGCGCGGACGAGCGATCGAAGCCGGCCCAGAATGCCGGTTCGCAAACCGCCTGACAGCCGGCGAGAGCGAGCTTTTCATAGTCATCCGTCGTGCGGCTGACCATGTGCGCGTGGGGTTCGATGTATTTCATCGCGTTGAGAAATCAGAGGTCTGGCCTGGGCGCGCCGGCGGCACCTTGGGTGGTGGCGTGGGGGATCGGTTCGCTGGAGGGATCCGAGAGCGACTCGAGAATTTTGCGGGCGCGATCGGGATGATTTTCCAGCAGGATGGGCAGTGCGTTTTTAAGCGCCTCGAGGCGAAAGTCGGATGGGACCTCATGCCGGTCGAAGCGATCGAGAAAGGCTGCGAGTTCGACGAGCGAGTGGCGCGCTTCGATGAACTGCAGGTTCAGGAGTTCGGATTTTCCCGGCATGGTGTTTGCTTATTCGGGGAGCGCGACCGGATTGGTTTTTTTCTCTGAAAAGCGGCATACGATCAGAAGCTTGTCGCCTTCGCGTGAGGCGCCGAGCGTGACGCTGCCTTTCGGGCTGAGGTTCCAGAGGTGGGTGGGTTGATACGCTCCGTCGGGGATCGAAGAGGTGTTAAGTTCGGGTGATGAGATCACGGGTTTGCCGTAGAGGTTGCTGAGCAACTTCGCGAACTCCTTCCAGCAAGGAACGAGTGTCTGCTGGGCTTGGGTAATTGGCAGTGGGTCGGTGTGCAGGTTCACTTCCTCGAGGCTGTCCTCGTTTTTCCACTCGAAAAAGAGCGATGCGTCGAGTCCGCCAATTTTTTCGGTGGTTCGGAAAACCCCATTGAGTCCCGAGCGGCCGAGAAAGGTTTCGGCGACGGTGAGTTTGGCGAACTTGCTGGCCTTGAGTTTTTCTTCCACCTGCTTGCGGTTGTCGCCGAAAGTCAGTTGATCGAAAACGGCTGCGGGATTTTGTGCGGGCTTGGCATTCAGTGGGTGATTGTTATCGAGCCAGAAGCGGTCATCCGCATGCAGTTTGTCGAGCGGGATGGTCGTTGTTTTTTTGGTGGCGAGCTGGATGGTGACATCCTTGTCGGTGCGGCTCACATATTCCCCTTCGAAGGATTTTGTGTCTTCCACATTTCTCCATGTCTTTGCTTGGACGCCAAGTGTGACAGCCAAGGCCATGGTGGTGATGGTGATGAGTTTCATCGTGGTGAAAAAATTCAGTGCCCTTGTGGTTTTTGGCGCGGTTCCCATTCGCGGCGTGAGCGTGAGCGCACCGAGAAGATCACCGGGATGCCGGGAGCCGGGTGGGCGGCGCGGTATTGGTTGGTGAGGTAGGATTCGTAGCTGCTTGCCATGAGGCGCTTGTCGTTGACGAAGAGTACGATCACCGGCACGGGAATCACGCTGTATTTTTCGTTGGTGGCGGCGGTGGCGTAGTAGAGTTTGAGTCGGCGTTTGAGTCGGCTGTCGAGTGGGGGCGGGTTGGTTTCGAAAGCCGTTTGGAGGATGCGGTTGAGTTGGCCGGTGCCGGGGATGTTTTGCGAGCCTTTGCGTATTTTGAGGGCCTCTTTGAGGACTTTTTCGACGGAGCCGCCGGTTTTTGCGGAGCAGGCGACGAGGGGTGCGAAGTGGAGGAAAAACAATTCGCGGCGGGCGTGGGCGGTCGCTTCTTCGAGGCGAGCGGATTGCTTGGCGCCTGGGTGGTACAGGTCGAATTTGTTGAGGACGATGAGGCAGGGTTTTTTCTCATCGATGATCGTTTGGGCGATCTTGCGATCTTGAGCAGAGATGCCGGCGGCGACATCGACGACCAGTACGCAGAGGTCGGCTCGGCGTATCGCCTTTTCGGTGCGCATCGCGGAAAAGACTTCGACCGAGTTGTCGCGTTTGCCGCGTGGGCGGAGACCGGCGGTATCGATGAGCGTGAAATTTTCTCCTTGGAACGAGCAGGGTAGGTCGATCGCATCGCGGGTGGTGCCGGCGATGTCGGAAACGATCGTGCGTTCGTCCTTGAGGATGGCGTTGGCGAGTGAGGATTTCCCTGCGTTTGGTTTGCCGACGATGGCGATTTTGATGCCTTCATTTTCGGCGACTTCGGTCATGGCTTCCGATTCTTCGACGAGTGGTGCGATCACTGCATCGATTTCATCGCAGAGGCGACCGAAGTTGCGCCCGTGTTCGGCGGAAACAAAGAGGACTTTTGAAAATCCGAGCCGGGCAAAATCTGGAAATGAAGATTCGTGTTTCGGGTCGTCGACCTTGTTGATGACGAGCATGACCGGAGGGTTGGCCTTGCGAAGCTTTTGGGCGATCGATTGATCCGTTGCGGTGAGGCCGTCGTGGGCGTCGACCACGAACAGGATGAGGTCGGCTGTTTGCATCGCGATGTCTGCCTCGATGGCGACTTGCGCGTCGAAGCCATCCTCGATGTTGCCGCCAATGCCACCGGTGTCGATGATCGTGCAGGGGTGGGCGGTTGCTTTGGATGGCGCGCTGATGCGGTCGCGGGTGACGCCGGGTTGGTCGTGCACGATGGCGATCTTGCGACCGGCAAGGCGGTTGAAGAGCGCGGATTTCCCGACATTCGGGCGGCCGACGATAGCGACAGTAGGCATGGGTGGGCATGAAAGGGCCGAAACCCGTGAAACGCAAGGTTTTGCGTGACCCCTCCGATGGCTTTCGATGTGGTGGGATGACGATCAGATCCGAGTGGTGGAAGTGAATGAGGAAGGGGAGAGAGGGGGAGGTGGGAGAGGAGGAGAAGAGCGGCGACCGGTGATCGCCGCTACGGACGAAAAAACCCCGCCTTGATGGGGCGGGGTTGATTCACGAACAGGGATGGCGGAGCGGACGGGGCTCGAACCCGCGACCTCCAACGTGACAGGCTGGCGCTCTAACCAACTGAGCTACCGCTCCATCCCGTTCGGGTGGGCGGGAAACTAGGAGGCGCCCAAGGCGGAGGCAATACCTTTTTTCAAATGATTGAATATTTTCATTCGATCAGGCGAGTTGCTGGATTGCAGCTTCGAGGCTTGGGAGGTCTTCGACCGAGATCACGGTGGCGTCCTTGTCGATTTTGGCGACGAGTCCGGCGATGACTTTGCCGGGACCGAGTTCGATGAAATGGCGATGCCCCATGCCGATGAGGGTTTGGATTGATTCCGTCCAGCGGACCGAGCCGGTGACTTGTTTTTCCAGCATCGAGCGGATTTCGTTTGGTTCGCTGACTACTTTGGCGGCGAAGTTGCAGACGACCGGGATGGCGGGTGCTTGCATCGGCACGGCGGCGAGTTCGGGAGCGAGTGCGTCTTGCGCTGATTGCATGAGGCGGGAGTGATAGGCGCCGGCGACATTGAGTTTGATGGCGCGGCGGATGCCGAAGTCTTTCGCTTTGGCGATCGCGTCGTCGATGCCGTTCACGCTGCCGGAGAGAACGATTTGGCCTGGGGCATTGAGGTTGGCGACATCGACATCGGCGGCTTTGGCGAGTTCGCGGACTTGGGCTTCATCGCCGCCGATGAGTGCGGCCATTGAGCCTTGGGTGGCGAGGCATGCTTGCTCCATCAGTGCCCCGCGTTTGCCGACAATTTTGAGGCCATCTTCGAAGCTGAAGGTGCCGGCGGCGGCGTGAGCGGTGAATTCGCCGAGTGAGAGACCGGCGGCGGCGACTGGCTTGAGGCTGGGGACTTTTTCGCGCAGCAGGGCGAGAGCCATGAGGCCGTGGAGGTAGAGCGCGGGTTGGCAGTGCGAGGTTTTGGTGAGTTCATCCTCGGGCCCTTCGGTCATGATTTTGGAAATCGGTAAACCGAGTGCTTGATCTGCCGCTTCGGCCATCTTGCGGGCGGTGGCGGATGATTCGATGAAGTCCTTGCCCATGCCGGTTTTCTGGGCCCCTTGTCCGGAGAATAGAAGAACGATTTCGCTCATGATGGATGGTGATTTAAGGCATGCCCGGCTGGCTGCAAAGCGCAATCGGCGTGGTGGTTTTTACGCTTGATTGCGGAGGAGAGGAAATTCGGGTCATGGCTTGGCTTGTCGGTTGACCAAACCCGCGTGGGGTCATAGATTCGCCGCCTTTCCCACCAAACACATGAAGACACCCATCACAGTTTCAGTCACCGGTGCGGCCGGCCAGATCGGCTACGCGCTTCTTTTTCGCATCGCATCCGGCTCGGTATTTGGCCCGGATCAGCCTGTGAACCTGCGGCTCATCGAAATCGAGCCCGGCATGGCCGCGCTTGAAGGTGTGATGATGGAGCTCGATGACTGCGCCTTCCCCTTGCTCAATGATGTGGTTGGCACTTCGGATCTCAATGAAGGATTCAAGGGCACCAACTGGGCGCTCTTGGTTGGCTCCGTGCCGCGTAAGGCGGGGATGGAGCGTGGTGACCTTCTTGGCATCAACGGAAAAATTTTCACCGGTCAGGGCAAAGCCATCGCTCGCAACGCGGCCAACGATGTGCGCGTGCTTGTGGTCGGCAATCCCTGCAACACCAATGCGCTCATCGCGATGAACAACGCGGACGGTGTGCCGAAGGATCGTTTCTTTGCGATGACTCGCCTTGATGAAAACCGCGCCAAGAGCCAACTCGCGAAGAAGGCCAGCGTGCATCAGTCGAAGGTCACCAACCTTTGCATCTGGGGTAATCACTCGGCGACTCAGTATCCGGATTTCACCAATGCAAAAATCCACGGTCGTCCGGTGACCGATGTCATCTCGCATGTCGAGTGGCTCAAGGGAGATTTCATCAGCACCGTGCAGCAGCGCGGAGCGGCGATCATCAAGGCCCGCGGTGCTTCCTCGGCAGCCTCCGCCGCGAATGCCGCGCTGGATACCGTTAAGAGCCTCATCACGCCGACACCGGCGGGAGATTGGCACTCGGTTGCGGTTTGTTCCGATGGATCCTATGGCATTGAAAAAGGCCTCATGGCTTCGATGCCGATCCGCACGATCAGCAACGGCAAGTGGGAAGTCGTGCAGGGTCTGCCGATCGATGCCTTCAGCCGTGAGAAGATCGATGCATCGATCAATGAGCTCAAGGAAGAGCGCGATGCGGTGGAGAGCCTGCTTCCGGGCTGATTTTTTCCAGCGTGAAGACGCGCTCAAAAATGCGGTTGGCTAGTTCAAACAAACCTGGCAGCCGCTTGAAAGAGTCGCTGCGCCAAAGACTCCTGCGCGACGATGCCTTCATTCCCGAGGTGCTTCATTAGGATTCTGCTGATCTCGCGGTGACCGCTCCCATCAGCACAGCTTGGAATCGACCGAGGATTCGGCCTCGGTCGTGACATCATGCTCAGCGGTAGCGATAAGTGCTCGAACAAAAACCTCCGAGGATCCCGTCTTCGGGGATTGTTTTTTAGAGCATCATCGAACCAATCTGTCGTTCCATGGGCGATTGTCTCGACCATCGATATTAAAATCTGCATCAATCCATGAAACAGTGGTTGGTATGATTCGAATGATACATCGACCTCGGCCACGACTTCGGAGTTTGAATCAAGAAGCTCCGCTACTGGAATGGCCTTTGCTTTTAGCAAAAAACCCCACCGCGGATGAGTCCGGGTGGGGTATTTTTTTGATGGTTTGAAATCAGGCGATGCCTGATTTTTCTGACTCGCTGGGGACGGACTCGACGATGGTTTGGATCACCGGTTCGTCTTCGGCAGCGGCAACAGCGGGCGCGCTTGCTTTGCTTGCAGCGGCTGGCGGGATAGGCGCGAGCACGATCGGGCGCGAGCTGCGCTCGGGGTTATCCGGCGCTTCATCGCGTTCTTCCATCTCGCGTGCCTTGGCACCCGAGACTGTGAGCTTGCGGCCCATGAAGGGTTGGTCGTGGAGCACTTCGACGCAGCGGACCGCGTCATCGATGTTGAGCATTTGCACGAAACCGTAGCCTTTGGAGCGATGGGTCGTGCGGTTGTACACGATTTCAACGCTGCGTACCGGGCCGACGCCTTTGAACAATTCCTGAAGGTCTTGTTCGGTGACATCGTAGGATAGGTTGCCAACATAAACGCGGGTGGATTCGACCGTTGACGGGTCGCCACCGCGCGAGCGTTCGGAGCTGCGTCGACCTTGACCTTCAACGGTTTTGGTTGAGCCCTCGGCGGAGCGTGCATTGCGGGTGTTGGACTTGGCGGCCTTGGGTTCGCCGTGGGATTTGGCGGTTTCCTTTTTGCGCTGAGGGCGTACGGGCTCTTTGTAGAGACCGACGAGCTTCAGGAGCTTTTGCCACCAGGTGAGCGGTTTTTTGCCGCGGGGTGGGCGTGGCGACTGGAGTCGAAACTCCTCGGAGCGACCCGATCTGGGGGAACGGGAGCCGCGATCGCCGCGGTGTGAGGATTGGTTGTCACGGTTTTTGCCTCCGCGTGAGCGGCGGCGCCTGCTTTTTCCCGATGAGTGGGATGCTTGTTCTGCGTTTGACATGATGTCAGTTGTTGTTTCCGGGCGGTCCGGCGCGCGTCGGATCCGGGTGGATCCGCTGGTGCTGTAGGGGGGACCGTGTGCTGACCGGGATGGGTCCGACCTCGCGGCTTATGGTTGCCGTGCGAAGCCCCGCAGCCGTGTGCGGGAAGAAGCTTCAGTGGTGGGAGCCAGCCGGCTCGCGCCGCCGCCTGTGTGGGTGGAGCTGGAATTCCTTTTTCCGGGAGTCCGCCGAAGTCTTTCGCTTCCCCGAGGGGGCTAAAGCCACTAGCATCTTACCGAACCAGGGACTCGGAAGGCCGAAATCCTGCTCGCGCGCGCAAGGTAGATCCTTTCGGGCTTTTGGCAAGGTCGGATGGTTCAAGCGGGTCAAATTGTCGCATTTGGCCAAATGCGGGTACGCCTTTTTGAGCATGGCCAGGCCGTGACAACCGTGAGGATCGGGGGTTTATTGGGGCCATGAACGCGCGCCGGCTTGGCTTTGTCATCGCCTTTGTCGCCTGTGTTGGCCTTGGTTATTGGCTGGCGCACACCGCCGTGCCGGAGCTGGATCGCAAGCCCGCCGCGCAGGCAGAGCACAGGCAGCCTGCCGAATGGGCGCAGCACGAGGGGTTCCCCAAAACGAAGGTGGCACCGCGAAACAGCGACGCGATGGGGGATCGGGCCGCGAGTGAACTGGGCGCGCTTGAGGGCGAGCGGGTGCTTATATTCAAGGACGCGGCGGGCATGGCGCGTTTTCTGGAGCGGGCAGCGGGAAAATTGCGGATCATTTCCCGGCTGGATGCCTTGCGGGCCTTGCGGGTTGGATTTTCCGACCGCGCGGATTTCGAGCGGTTGCTCGATGGTTCGGAAAACGAGTCGTTTGTTTTTCCGGTGGTGATCCCCGGATTGCCCGAAGGTGGTGTGCAATCGGGTGCGGTGGCGCTTGGCGGCGGGGTGCTTGAGTGGTTGGGCATCGATGGCGATCGCGCCACTTGGGGTCGCGGGGTGATGGTGGCGGTCCTCGATACGGGGGTCTCGACGCATGAGGCATTTCGCGGCGAGATCCGCTCGCTTGAGTTGGTGGCGATGCCGAAAAATTTGGCCGATTGGAATGGTCACGGCACGGCGGTGGCTTCGTTGATCGCGGGCGATGATGCGTTGACGCCCGGTGTCGCGCCGGGTGCGGAAATTTTTTCCATTCGAGTCGCCGACGATGCGGGGAACTCCAACAGTTTTGTGTTGGCGGAGGGCATCGTGAAGGCGGTCGATGCCGGAGCGAAGGTCATCAACATTTCGATGGGCAGCTTCGGCGACAGCGCGATCATGCGCGATGCGATCGCATATGCGGACAAACGCGGTGTGCTGCTTGTCGCGGCGGTCGGCAACAATGGCATCGACCGCGTGACTTATCCGGCAGCTTACGAATCTGTGATCGCGGTCGGAGCGGTGGATGCAACGGGTGAGCATTTGGATTTTTCGAATTCCGGCTCGGCGGTCGATCTTGCGGCGCCAGGTTACGGAGTGAATGCCGCGTGGAGTGGCAACGAGGCGGCGCGAGTATCTGGCACATCATTCAGCGCGCCGATTGTTTCGGGGGCGGTGGCGGCCCTGATGTCGCAAAAGAATATTTCCGCAAGACAGGCCTACGATTTGTTGTCGGCAAATTTGAACGACGGTGGTGCGCCAGGAAATGATGAGGAGCTTGGCGGCGGCATGCCGGATGTGGGAAGAGCGCTGCAGAGCGGTGAGCCTGGGATTTATGATGCGGCGATCGCATCTCAGCGCGTGTTGGCGGCCGATGCGTCGAATCCGAATGGCCAGGTCGAGGTGGTGGTGCAAAACCGTGGCACCGAAATGTTGGTCAACACCGCCGTGAAAGTTTCAGTGGGAGGAATGAGCACCACCAGCAATTTGAGCATGCTCGCGCCCAAGGCGGTCGCCACCGTGCGCGTGCCGGTGCATCAGGATTGGAAAGTGGCGATCGAAGGTTTACGCATCGAATCGAGCGCGCAACTTTCGGGAGGAATGGTCGACATCAAGCCGTCGAATGACCGTCGAATTGAGATCCATGGGCAAGATCGTTCGAATTAAGCTTTTGCTTCTGCTGAGCTGCTTGGTCGCAAGCGCCGATCCGTGTTGGGTGCATGCACCGAACGGCGGCGCGGTACCGGTCGATCAGTTGCTGGTGGGATCCAATGCCTGCGGACCTGCGGCGTTGATGAACTCGTTTCACACCGGCAGCGAAAAGTGGCGTCGCGCTTTCAGTGTAATGGGTGGCACGAACGACAAAGAACGCATGGCTTGGATCATTCGCGAAGTGGGAATGCGTTCGTCGAATCATGTCTACGCGAGCCCACGCTGGAACAGGCGCGGTGTCGGGGTCGAGGACCTGCGCGACATGGCAAACGATTTGCTGAGAAAAGCATACCTGCCGACTCTGAAAAAAGAGATTCTGTTTCGCGACGGGGGCGACTCGCCGGAAAATCTTTTGGCGCAAGCCCACAAGCTCATGCGCAAATCTCTCTCAGCAGGCTTTCCGCCCGTGCTGAGCGTGCGGCGTTACGTGTTGCGAAAAGGGTCGGGAAAAAACCCGCAGTGGACGGTGATCGAAGGTCATTTTGTGACGCTCACGGGGATGCCATGCAAAGTGCAGCGCGGTGATCGCGGATTTGCGGTGTCCTATGTCGACCCATGGCGAGGCCGGCGTTGCGAAGGGTGGATCGGTATTCCGGAGCGTGCGTTCATGGAAGACCCGCAAGGTATTTCATCATGCCTCGAAGCAGTGTTTCCCGAAGTGGTGATCGGCAAGGGGCGAATCCGTCGCGGCGAACGCACGGCGATCGCTGTGGCGGCGGTGATCGGAAAATGGTAGGCTGCGCGATTCGCATTTGAATTTTGCTTATGCCGTCGCATGGTCTCTGCACATGGGCAATGAGCCGACATCAGGCGAGGAGATTTCATCGGCAACCTTTTGGCGCAAGCTGCGGGGGATGGTGGCGATCGCGGGACGCAAGACGCTGTTTTCGTCGCTCGTGCTTTTCAATTGCCTCAAGGATCGCGACACGCCGGCATGGGCGCGCGGCGTGATCGTCGGGGCTTTGGGATACCTGATTTTGCCAACCGACCTGATCCCCGACATGCTGCCGGGCGCGGGATATGGCGACGACTGGAGCACGATCGTTGTCGCGCTGGGCACCGTCGCGGCTTACATCAAGGAGACGCACAAGCTGCGGGCCAAAGAGCAACTGGATAAGCTCTTCGGCGGACGGAACACCGCTGTGCCTGCGGATTTTGTTGAATAATCCGGCAGATTGGAGTCAATAAGCGCATGGGAACGTGCGCAGCTTTCATGAAATCGATGATCCATTTGCTCGTGGCATCGGTGCTGATGGCATCAGCCGCCATGGCCGAAGTGAGGATTGATGAGAAAGTTTTCGGCGACAGCCTCGGTGGTTGGAAAAAGCGCGACAAGCAGGCGGCGGAGTATCCCTTGTCGGGTGCCACCTATCGCACTTACCGCCCCGAAGTTTCTCCAACTCCCGATGGCGGTATTTTTGTTTCGGTGCGCATCGATCATGTGCGCGGATGGTTGTCGACCGATGATCATGCGATCCTCGAAGTAACCATCAACAACAAGGGCGCGATCGTTTCGGCCCGCTCGAATATCGCGATTCAAGGTCGTTCGATTTCAAGTGACCTCATTCGGGGTGTGGGCGAGACCGGCAAGGCCGCAGTGGGAGCTGATCGTGCCGTGCAGATCGGCACGGACTTGGTGGCAAACCTTTCAGAAAAATTGCTGCGCGAGAAAATTGTCGAAGCCGGAAGGGTTTCGTTTCCCGCGGCGCTGCGTCACAATTACAACCGTTTGTTTCAAGCAATCCGGCATGAGGTCGCGGCTCCACCGGTTCCCGAAGCAAAACCGGAATCCCAAAACAAATCCGATACAGCACCGACAGCGCCCGCGGAAAAAGCAGAGGAAAAACCAGCATCTGGCAGCGGCGCGCTTGAGATCAAACCATACGCGACGCCGGAGAATGCGGAGATTCCCGCAGGGCAGTGATGTTTGGAAATCAGCCCCGCGGGTGCAATTTTTTGTGCAGCGACTTCAGGCGCTGACGATCGACATGCGTGTAAACCTGCGTGGTCGATATGTCGCTGTGACCTAACAGTTCCTGGATCACCCTTAGATCCGCGCCACCTTCGAGCAGGTGGGTGGCGAAGGAATGTCTAAGCAAATGAGGATAAATGTTTTGCTCCATGCCAGCGCGCGCCGCGCGTTGCTTGACGATTTGGCGAATGCGATCAGGCGATAACGCAGTGCCACGCACGCTGATGAATAGATGCGATGAGGTTTTTTTGTTAACCAGCGAAGGCCGTTCATTGGCGAGGTAGTCAGCTATCGCGGCAAGCGCTTTTGAGCCGACTCTCACCACTCGGGTTTTATTGCCTTTTCCCGTAACGCGGATAAACCCTTCCTTTTCGTCGAGCATTTCAAGTCGCAGATTGCACAACTCGGAAAGGCGCAGGCCGGAGGAATAAAACAATTCCAGAATGGCAATGTCGCGTCGACCGAGCGGCGTTGCTGTTTCGATCGAATCGAGAAGTTTTTGAATTTCTTGCGCGTGAAGCGTCTCTGGCAGGGTTTGGTCCGGGCGGGGCGCTAGCAGAGGCTCAGCCGGATCCATCGGGAGTTTTTCGCGCAAGACCAGCCAGCGAAAAAAAATTTTCAGGTGAACATTGGTGATGCGCAACGACGCAGCACTGAGGCCCGAATTTTTTCGCTCGTGCAGAAAGGCGGCAAGCTCGTCTGTGCCCACATTCGCAAGAGTCATTTTTTTTTGGATCAACCAGTTGGAAAGTGCGTCGAGCGATTGGCCTACCGAGAGTTGGTAGGCGTCGGACAGCCCGCGCTCGGTCGCGAGGTAGCGGATGAATAACTCCAGTTCGCGATCCATGCCTTGCGATGTTAAAACCCGCAGCTGAAATGGCAATGCGGCGTTTCTCACCCAATGCCCTTGCGTAGGTCGCGCATGCTGCAGAGGAAGGGATTGGCGGCGGAGGCGTCGCCGCGCATCTTGCGGGCGCCGGAGTTTCGTTTGGGGCCGAAGCGAGTGCGGGAACGGGCAAAGGCTTCGTCGACAAAGAGGCGACTGCCAATCACCGCGCCGTCGGTGAAGTAACGAATGCGATGCCGCAGCATGCGGGCGAAGGGAATCTCGCCATCGCGTTGTTGTTTGGCGGCTTGCTCTTCGGGCGTGAGCTGTTTGTGCGGCTCTTTGGGAATCCCTTTGCGCGTGGTTTTGCGCACCAGCGTGCCGTCGGGTCCGATGCTCTCGGAAGTTTTTTCCACCGCATGGGCCATCAGCATTTTGCGGTAAGCGCGTGAAACTTCGCTCGGCCACAAAGCGGCATCGGCAAGCATGCCCTTGTGCGCGCCCCATGCTCGAACAAGCCCTGCCCGCGCGGTTTTTCCATTTCCTTTGGCACCACCGCCAATCGCTTCGCCATAGCTGCTCCAGCGGTATTCGGCCGGATCTT
>JAGWXY010000085.1 GCA_018969605.1 Verrucomicrobiota bacterium
GCCCTCGCCTCCGGCGCAACCGCCGAGGAGGCCGCCAAACTGGCCAACCTGGCTGCTGGAGTTGTGGTTTCGAGGATCGGCACCGCGATTGTCACTACGAAAGACCTGCTCGGGCTCGATGCCTGACGTGCCATTTCCCCTTCTCCTCTTATGTCCAAGTTCAGATTCGGGGCTTTCTCAGCCAACGAATCCAGCCGCAGCGCATCTTCATCGCCCATGCCTTTCTCAAGAACGCCCCATCCTTCTGACCGACGAGTCCACTTCCGCGCCCGGAGAAGAAGTTCCGCCATTGACTCCATCGCTTGAGCGGCTCGTTGAGGGCATCGAGCATTTCACGGTGTTCGAGCCTTTCTTGGTCAAGGAGCTGACGAGCGTGTGTTTGGTTCTTCTGGACCAGAACACTAGACCTAAAATAAAAAAGCTTTTCATAGATACTCTAATATACAATATCACAAGCGTCCGGTTGCAACTAGAACAAATTCAATTGGTTAGGATCAGAGTTCATGAAAGTTCTGTGGTCTGTTTCCGTAAGTAGCTCATTTAGAGGGACTTTCTCGAAAGGATGAACGGCTGCGTAAATCTTTTTCTGTAAAAGTGATCAAGGCATCAGTTGAAGGTTATTTTTGGTGTCTGTTAGTTTTCTGGTTTGAGGTAGGATTTTCCGGATTCCCAGGCTTCGGAGATTTCGACGAGCACGGCGGTGACTAGTCGTTCCAAAGACTCTTCGCTGGGGAATAGGCCGACGACACGGGTGCGTCGTTTGATCTGGCTGTTGAGGGTTTCGCAGGCATTGGAGGTTCTCAATTTTCGGCGATACGCTTCGGGCAAATCAAAGACGGCAAAGCCTTCGGGAATGTTTTCCTCGGCCCATGCAACAAGTTTGGGTTGTTTGTCTCGCCAAGCTTGAAGAAAAATGCGCAGCTTTTCCTCGGCATGTGGACGGGACTCGGCGTTGAAGATGGCGGCGATCTGCGTCGCGATGAGAGATTTCAGTTCCTGTTTGGTGACGAGGTGGCCGGCGTTCTGCTGAAGGTGGAACTGGCAGCGCTGCCATGGACTCGAGTTGCAGGCAGCGCGCAAAGCGGCTTTTAGCCCGGCATGGGCGTCAGAGATGATGAGGTCGGGTATGCCAATACCGCGCTCCTTGAGAGCGATGAGGAACTCGCGCCAGTGGACTTCGGCTTCGGACAACGCGCAGCTCACGCCGAGGATCATGCGCTTGCCATCGTCGCGGCGTATGCCGATGGCCTTGAGTGTGGCGCAGTCGCGAACGGTGCCGTCGATACGGACCTTGTAATAAGTGGCATCGAGGATGAGGTAGCGGATTTCGGGAAGAGCACGGGCGCGCCATTTGGCAAATTCCTCGTCGAGTTCCTTGTTGAGATTGGAAACTTGGCCCGAAGAGACCTCGAACCCGCAAAGCTCCTCCATGATCTTGGTGACGCGGCGGGAGCTCATCGACAATTTTGCGATGGGCGCTGCAGGCCTTGGCGGAATATGTGGAACGCAACGGCGGTAAGATTACCTTGCCCTTGGATTTCTCAAATTTCCGCCCCCCCGCAGCCTAATCTCAGGCGCGATCGGTTCAATTTCCCAGACAAGATGAGAGCGATCGGTCATGGTCTTGTTTGACTCGAAGTACGGGACAAGCGCTTAATTCAAATCAAATGAAACATTCTGCCGTCGTCACGCTCCTCGCGTTCATCGCATCGCTCATTTCGCTCAAGGCCGCCGATGGGCTTGCGGCGTTTCCATCGGCGGAAAAGGGCATGATGAGACATGTCCTGCGCCTGCCGCAAAAAGATGATGAGGATGCATTCAAAATCGAGCTCATCGTCGGCAAGACCGTGAAGGTGGACGCCGCAAACCAGTATTTTTTCGGCGGAAAGATCGAGGAGCAAAATATCCAGGGCTGGGGCTATGTCTGCTATCGGATCAGCGAACTCGGCCCGATGGCGGGCACGCTGATGGCGGCCGATCCCGGTGCGCCGAAGGAGGATCGATTTGTTGCGTTGGGCGGCGAGCCGTATCTTGTGCGTTACAACAGCCGCCTGCCGCTGGTGGTCTATGCGCCCGAAGGCGTGACCGTGCGTTACCGCGTGTGGAGCGCCTCACCGGAAACGATGGCGATCGACGCCGAATGATTCATTTCACCAGCAAAGCAAAGCCGCGATTCATGCGGAGCCCTTGGTGTGTGGCGGCGTGATCAATTTCAGCTTTGCGGCGAAGGGCAGGCTTTTGACTTCAACGCGTGTGCCGTCGCCATCGTGCGCATCGATGCGTGCGCCGGGCGGCAATGGTGGCTCGATCCATAATCCGCCAGCAGGCATTTCACGCAGCCCATCGACGGAAACTTGGATCGTATCGGGGCCACTCATCGCGATGCAGAAATCGAGTTTCCCATGACGGGTTGGCAGCCCACGCACCTCGAAGCCATCACCAGTGATCCATGCACATGGCATGCCCGCGGCGAGCACCAGCGAGTCGTCGGCCTCGCGCTCGGAGGCGATCATCGAGCACAGCGCGAGCACATACTCCGCGGCGATCCATGTGTGCGGCAAATCGCCGAGGTGGCCAGGCGAGCGCGGATCGCGCCATGAAATTTCCGGCCATTGGTTCCACTCGACCGGCCTTCGATCAGCGAGGAAAAATTCCAACAACTCATTTGCCTCCGCTCGTTTGCCGAGTCGCACCAGCGCGCCGATGATGCGAATTTCGTAAGCGCTGTAATTTGTCCACGGCAACTGCGGATCTTGCCTGCGCCGAAATCCTTCGAGGTAAGTCGCGAAGGTTTTTTGCAACGGCCCTTTTGGCAAAGCGTCCGCAAAGTCGAGTTGCGAGATGGCATTGGCGGTGGCGGTCGGATCGAAATCGGCCCACTCGACCGATCCCGGAATGTATTGCAGATTGCGCTTGGCGATGACGCTTTCAATCGAGCGCACCAAGTCGCGCAAAAACGCATCGGCTTCATTTTTCCAAAGCGCCGCATCTTCATTGCGCCCAACAGCCGTCGCAAGTTCCGCCGCAGCTTGCAATCCGCGCAAAGCCCAGAAGTCGTCCCAATACGAATGCACCGGATGCGCCAAGTACCCTTCGTGGCTCGCCGATTCGGGCAAGAGCCCGAAACACGCAGCCAGTTCGCCGCCGCGATAACGCTCGCTCATGCGTTGCCGCCGCAGCGCAATCAGATGACCGGCCGCACGCCCCACGCGATCGAAACACGAAGCGACAAATGCCGCATCGCCGATCGCGCGATGCACTTCCCGCATGCCCCAAATGAATTGCCCATGGCTGTCGTGCTCGACCAAGGGGTCCATGCCATCGCGATCGACCACACAAAACACAAAGCCATCGTCACGCTGGAACGGCGCATACCATTCCATGAAGTGCTTGAATGGATCGGCCAAACCACACTTCGCCAAAGCCGCGCCCATGATCACACCATCGCGGATCCACGAGCGCGTGTAACGCCGCGCGCCGGGTTGCAGGGCCGCGCCATCGCGATTGATCAAGATCTGCGCGCAAGCGGTGCGCAGTGTTGCGATCGCGCCTTTTGCGGCATTCGGCACGCGCCATTCGATGCCGCCAAGCGTCCTCTGCCACTCGCGCATCGCGTCATCGCGAGAGACATCCGGCGCCGGTGTTGAGTTCTCAAAATAGGGAACGCGCACCGTGACCTCGAGCGTCGTTTCGCTCGGCGCAAGCGCCCACTCGATAGCAGCCGATGCAAGACCGGATTCATCATCAACGCGCGCAATTTGCGGCATTTGCTTTTCCGCCAACACCGCAAGCACTCCCCCTTCATCGAAGGTCGCCGCACCGATGCGCGAGGCAGGCAGCGAAAATGAAATTTGTTTGCCATCGGCCACCACGCCACGCTCGCCACATTCGATTTTTCGCAGCACGGCACGCCCTCCCATGTTGCGAAATGCCTGCCAAGGTGGCGTGACCTGAAACGGTCGCAGCGCAAGCACCAGCTTCACACCGGAATGCGCGCGCTCACACTCGAGGCGATAGCTCACACACAATTCGATCTCCCTGCCGCTACCGCGAAGCCATGGCAAAATTTCCAAGCTCAGCCCCTCTGCCCGCCATATCACCGAAGGCATCGGCTCGCCACCATCGGGCAAGGCAATGCGCGTGGAAACATCGGCCCATGTGAGCAGCCCGTCATCAGTCACGATAAACGGCTCGATGGAAAACGCGCCCTCGTCGGTTTCGATCAAGCCCTCTTCATTGATCAATGCGCGGCGCCCGCCCTCGGGCGTGCCGACCACCGTCCAATACGATTGCTCGCGATGCCAGTAACGCGGAAACCAACCGCGCGGGAAATCTGCCGCGACATGATGGATGAATTCATTCGGCAAACGCGAAAAGGCATCGGGCTTCAAATGCAAACAACGCAATGAGGCTGCTTCGGCATTCGAAAATGCGAGCCGCAAAAATCGCGTTTCCGCACCGGGCGTGGCCAAATGGTTTTTTGCACCACGCGCATCCGCCACCCGCCGCAACAGCGACCATGATTGACCATCATTCGAAACCTGCACTTCAAAGCTGCGCGGCACACCCGCTGCGGGCCACTCGATGAGCAGTCCGCCGAAGCGATGCATCCTTCCAAGATCGACCATCCACCACGGCTTGGCATCCGCCGCATCCGCTTGCCAATGGGCACCGCTTTCATCCGACAGCACCGATGCCGCGCACGCACCACTCGATGCCATGACCTCCAAGGGCAAACGCAACGATTGATCCTCGAGCCATGGTTTTGAAATTTCCAAAACCCCACGACCGCCAGCGGCCGCCGTCACGACAAACTCCACAGCGCCGACCGCAGATGGCGTGCCGCCCCCGGCCGGACCCCACGCAAAGGGCAAATCGCGCTCACAGATCCGGCAACCGAGCCACTCGCTGCCCAAGATCAGACCCTCCCGCCGGTGACGCCAAACATTGACGCCCGCCGAATCGACCACCTTGAACTCAAAATCATTCGCCGCGCCCGAGCCCTTAAGATCAAAACCCAACTCAAATGTCTCGGGCATCGCAAATGCCGCCTCTCGCCGCAGGGCCACAAATCCGCCGCCTTCGTGAAAATCGTACTCCAATTTCAAGCCCCCACCCTCGCCGAGACTCACCCGCCCCTCCGCATGACCCGACGCAAAGACCTTCCAGGATTCAATGTCTTCAAACAGCGAAAGAATGATTTTTTCAGCAGTCACAATAATTCCAAACAGGCTAGATCGTCCACGCCCGGACGCCAGCACCGATTGCAAGAGGCTTGAAATCAAACCATTTCAAAAAATGCCATTCGGTTGGTATCTTAATGAGGTTGAGTTTTTGCCGCCGTGATGGCGGTTTTGACAAAATCGGCGGCGGATGGAACTTGCCTGGCCCCGATCTGCGGCAGGGCCGCTTTCAGGGATTTTTGGTGAATTGGTATGAAATGAGCAGCAGGATCGCTCCATGTCCGCAACCGCAGCGGCGTTCAATAATTTCACATGATCAAAATTTAATCCAACCGCCATAGCGTCGGTCACATTCAACAGCACACCTTTTACTATAACATCAACATGGCATCATCCTTTCTCCCCAAGCCATTTTCGCACAGCTACGAGATCGATCCGCAGTACGCCAAGAGCGCGGTCTATTTTTCCTGCGAGTTTGCGATCGATCAGAGCTTCAAAATTTACTCCGGTGGCCTCGGCTTTTTGGCCGGATCTCACATGCGTGCGGCGGCCGATCTGAAACAAAACCTCTGCGGCATCGGCATTCTCTGGACCTACGGTTACTACAACCAGGCTCGCGGTGAGGATCGCGAGCTCGCCATCCAGTTCCGCAAAAAAGAATACGCTTTCTTGCAGGACACCGGCATTCGCTTCACCGTGCCGGTTCATGGTCATCCGGTGTGGGTCAAGGCGATGTACCTGCCGGGCGAGGTTTTCGGTACGGTGCCGATGTTTTTCCTGAGCACCGACATTGAGGAAAACGATTCGCTCTCGCGCGAGATCACGCACCGTCTTTACGATCAGGATCACCGCCGCCGGATCGCGCAATACATCATCCTCGGCGCGGGTGGCGCGCGTCTGCTCGATGAGCTCGGCGTCGATCCGGAAATCTGGCACCTCAACGAAGCGCACGGGCTTTCCGCCGCATTCCATCTTTATGAGAAACATCACAGCCTCGAGGAGGTGAAGAAGCGTTTGGTTTTCACCACGCACACTCCCGAAGAGGCCGGTAACGAACGCCATGAATTCAATCTGCTCAAGGATTTCACTTTCTTTGGCGGCGTTTCCGAAGAAGAGGTGCGCAAAATCACCGGCATCGAAGGCGACGAGTTCAACCACTCGCTGGCCGCGCTGCGCATGGCGCGCATTGCCAATGGTGTTTCGAAACTTCACGGCGAAGTTTCGCGCCAAATGTGGAAGGATTATCCGAACATCTGCGAGATCACCCATGTCACCAACGCGCAGAACAAAAAGTATTGGGCCGATCACGGCATCGAACACGCGCGCGTCACCGGCTCGACCGAAGAGCTGCGCCACCGCAAGCGCGAGCTCAAGGAGCGTTTGTTCCGCGTCGTGGCCGACCAAACGGGCAAGCTTTTCAAGCCCGATGTGCTGACCATCGTGTGGGCCCGCCGTTTCGCCGCCTACAAGCGCCCGGATCTGATCACGCGCGACATCCAGTTGTTCCGCGCGATGCTCAACAACTCGAAATACCCGGTGCAAATCATCTGGGCAGGCAAACCCTATCCCTTCGATTACACCGCGATCGAAATTTTCAACCATCTCATCCGCCTCACCCGCGATTACCCGAATGCCACGGTCCTCGTCGGCTACGAACTCGAACTTTCCCGTTTCCTCAAAAACGGATCCGACATCTGGCTCAACAACCCGATCGTCACTCGCGAAGCTTCCGGCACCTCGGGCATGACCGCTGCCATGAACGGATCGGTGAACCTCTCGACCTACGACGGTTGGGTCTGCGAATTCGCCAAGGATGGTGAAAATTCCTTCATCATTCCGCCGGCCGAACCCACGCTTTCAGCGGAAGATCGCGATCGCCACGACATGCTCGGTTTCTACTCGGCCCTCAACGAAAAGATCCTGCCAACCTACTACGACAAACCCGATGAATGGAGCCGCATCGTTCTCAATTCGTTGAACGATGTCGTGCCTTTCTTCGACGCCGATCGCATGGCCGACGAGTACTACAAGAAGATCTACGCATGAGGCGATCAGGGGATTGACGAATCAGCCGCACCCGCCACCCTTGGCGAGTCCTGATGAACGCACCTAACGCCGATTGGATCGATCGACTCGTTTCCCTTTTGGGAAAGGAGAAGGTCAGCACCAGCGCCGAGCTCATCGCCACCCACTCGACCGACAAGTGGGATGCCAGCCATCCGCCCGAGGCAGTGGTCTTTGCCGAATCGACTGCCGATGTCGCGGCGCTGATGCGCTTTGCGAGCGAGCATGAAATTCCGGTCACCACGCGTGGCGCGGGGGTCGGCTATGTCGGCGGCTGCGTGCCGATCCGTGGCGGCATCGCACTCTCGATGATGCGCATGAACCGAATCCTCGGCATCCACCCCGAGGACGGTGTCGCAATCGTGCAGCCGGGCGTGATCACCCACGAGCTGCAAAAAGCCGTGCGCGCGATCGGCTGGGAATACCCGCCCGATCCGGCCTCGCTCAAGGAGTGCTCGATCGGGGGCAATATCGCGACCAATGCCGGCGGCCCGCGATGCCTGAAGTACGGCGTGACTCGTAGTTATGTGCTCGGCCTCGAAGTCGTGCTGGCCGACGGCCGCGTGATGAACATCGGCGGTCGTCTGCACAAAAACAAAACCGGCTTTGACCTCATCGGGCTTTTCACCGGATCCGAGGGCATGCTGGGCATCGTCACCGAAGCCACACTGCGGCTGATCCCCAAAGCGCCGGCTCGCGCGATGCTGGCTGCGGTTTTTCCTGAGTTCTCGTTGGCCGCCGCCGCCGTGCAGGCGATTCTCAACGCTGGGCATCTGCCCTCAGCGCTTGAGATCACCGATGCCTTCACGCTCGCCGCCGCGCGTAAACGCCTTGGTGCTGAGGTTTTTCCCGAGGGAAATGCGCATTTGATCGTTGAAGTCGATGGCCGCCCAGCTGCGGTCGCTGCCGAAATCGATGAGCTGCTGACCCTGCTCGAATCTCTCGGGGCCTGTTTCATCGAGCGCGCGCCCGACGAAGCGTCCTGCGAACGCATTTGGCAACTGCGCCGGGAGTTCTCCTATTCACTGCGCGACACCGGGCTCACCAAGCTCAACGAAGACATCGTCGTGCCGCGCTCGAAGTTGGTCGAACTCGTCAACTTCGCACAGAAACTTCAACGCAACACCGGCATACCCGTCGCCTGTTTCGGCCATGCTGGCGATGGCAACATTCACACCAACCTGATGGTCGCAAACTACGATGAACCTAGTACTCGAGAAAAGGCCGACCATGCTCTCGACCAACTGTTTACCTGGGTACTCGAAAACGGCGGAACCATCACCGGCGAGCACGGCATCGGCCTCGCCAAAAAACGCTGGTTGAAACAGGCGATCGGCGAAGTCTCACTCGCCACACACCACGCGCTTAAAAATGCCCTCGACCCCAGGGGCATTCTCAATCCCGGGAAGTTTCTGTGATTTGAGAAATTTGGGAAAAGCCGCCATTTTTGGGTATCCGCACCCCCGCACAAAGCAACTTGCCGACCGGGCAAATCAATGGTAGATGTTTCGATATGAAAAAGACCCTTTGTTTTTTGTCTCCGTCGCTGATTCTTGCCGGCACCGCCCTGGCACAAACCTCTCGCGAGGTGGTGCGCGATGCCAGTGGCAGAGTCATTCAAACCATCGACCACCGCACCGATGCGAGCGGCACGGTGAAATCAACCACCCGCGATGCGATGGGGCGCGTGACCGGTACCGCCGTCACCCGGCAATCAGCGACCGGCACGGCGCGCACGGAATACCGCGACTCAATGGGTCGCGTGGCCGGCACAGCAGAGACAAGAGCATCGACTGCGGGCACGGCGCGCACCACTTATCGTGATCCGATGGGACGGGTCGCCGGCACGGCGGAAACACGCCAAGGCATGACGCATACCAGCGAAGCACGATTTCGCGATCCCACGGGGCGCGTCACCGGCAGCTCAACCACGCGCTGCCAACCCAGCGGAAGCTGCACCACCACTTATCGCGACCCGAGCGGACGAGTCATGCAATCAAGCACCGGCAAAAAACCGATTGCTCCACTGCGCGCGCCGCCTCCGCCGATCAAGTGAGGAAAATTATTTTGATCGAGGTGTCGATTGAAGCCTCAAACTCGCAGACGCAAATCTCGCGCGCTCCATAGCAAGTCGGCTGCGGGACGCGCGCTGCCTCTCAATTTTCGCGCGCCGTCTTTGCGTCTCGAACTGAAGCGTTCTCTCGCACCGGCGAAGGCTTCGTTGACAAATGCCTTGCTGCCAATCACCGCGCCATCCGTGAAATACCGCACGCGACAGCGCAGC
>JAGWXY010000086.1 GCA_018969605.1 Verrucomicrobiota bacterium
TGAAAAAAAACTTGTGCACCCCTCACTGCTCGTGTTGGATATCCACGAAGCCTGCATCAAAGCAGTTGTCTTGAAACAGCACATCCCGCCACTCAAGCCTCTGCCCCAATGCTCGGCCTTAACCAAATACCTGACTCAAACTCCAAAAAACAAACCAACAACAACTGATTCTAATTTCTTATCAAATACTGTCATGAAAACTAAAATCACCTATTCACTCCTCGCCGCAGCCGCCGCCTGCAGCTTGGTCAACGCACAAACCACGGCTTACACCACTCCGGTGGGGTATTACAATTACGACGCAAAGGCTGGTGGAAATTTGTTTGTTCCAGCATTAGTCGAGGCATCTGCTTTTGCCGGTGCAATCACCGCAAGCTCCAGCAACACTATTACGGTTTCATCTGGAGCGATCACAGCAAACGCTTTTGATGCCGCTAATGGGTACGCCACTCATTACGTTGAAATCACCCAAGCGGGTTCAAACCAAGGTGTTGTGATTGATATTGCTTCAAACACCAATTCGGTTATAACGCTTGCGTCGGATATTTCTGCCTTGAATTTGGCTGGCACAGAGAGTATCTTAATTCGTCCGCATGTTACATTGAAAAGCTCCCTCGTTGGTGCGGAGTCTAATTTGGTAGATTATAATGATTCGGCTACTTTCTACAGATCTGACGGTTCAATTGCAACATTTTACTATATCGGTGGCGGCGACTGGTCTTCAGACTTCGCCACAGCAGATGGAAACAACTTCCCGATCGTTCCGGGGACTGGTTTTGTCCTAAATGTTGGCGCCGATGTCGCTTTGACAGTATCTGGAGAAGTTAAAGACTCCGCCACAGTCGTGCAGCTCAAAGGCGGCATCGTTAATATCGTTGGACCAGTCAATCCTTTGGTTGGATCATCTGATCAAATCGCGAATCTTGGTTTTGCTAATCTTGAGGCATATGCAGATAGTTTGACTGTATATACGCAAGGTGATCTGGGAATTGTAGGAACTTATTTCTCTTTGGGGGATGGTACTGTATCTCTAGATTTTTCAAGTCCATCTCAAGATACGTTTGCATTCACCACCGGGGGAGTTGTTACTGCCTCTGCGGACACCTCACTTAGAATTTTCTCTGGCCTATAATATTAAATAAATAATACATAACTAAAAAAAAATGAAAACAAAACTATTCGCAATGTTCATGGCTGTTACAGCAGTATCCACTGCTGTCTCAAGCGCCGTTTCAGTCACTGTAGCTGGTATCGCTAACTCTTCCGTCGGCTTTGTTACCCTTAATGGCAACAACGTTAGCGGTCGTGCCATCTTTGTTTCAACTGGCACGGCACTTACTAACGTGAGCACTACTTTTGCTTCTCTTCTGAACTCTACTACTACCACTCCCGCGGCTTTTGACTCTTCGCTCAGCACTCTGATTGGAGCAGGCAGTCCTGGAATTATTCGCAGTACAACGTTTACAAGTGGCGTGTTAGCATCGTCTGGGGCTGTCGAAGCTGGGAGTATTGGCAACCTCACATATCTCTTCCTTGTCTCTGAAGCATCAGGATATGTAACAGGTATCGGCGCTTACACTGGCCCAGCTGTCCCCTCTTTAGGGGCTGTGACCTATAACCCCACTAACGCTGGTGATACTCTAGCAGTTGGAACCTCGGTCAAGTCTGGCTCCTCTGGCTTCCAGCTTGCCGCCGCTGTCCCCGAGCCCTCCGCTGCGCTTCTCGGCGCTTTGGGCGCTCTCGGTCTCCTTCGCCGCCGCCGCAACTGATCCTTGCGGTTCCGATAAGGAAATCAATCAAACCAAGAGGCGGGTCCGTAAGGTCCCGCCTCTTTTTTGTAGCGGCGATCACCGGTCGCCGCATGCCAATGGAAAAGCCCATGAAACAGTGAAAGATCCCCTGCTTGACCCATTTCCCGGCCAGACCTAACGAAGAAAAACTTTATGATGAAAGCAGAACAACTTGATGAGATGTTCGACAGGGGCGATGACATCACGCCCTATCTTGATCTTGCGTCGTTGCGTCGGCCGAACCTCGAGCAGAAGCACGTGAGTGTGGAATTTGCCGGTGTGGATGATTCAAGGGCTGGACCGTCAGGCGGATCGGATCGGTGTGACGCGACAGTCCATCATCAAGCTTTGGCTCAGTGAGCGAATCAAGGAGGAGGAAGCCTCCACCGGATCTGATCCGCTGCCGGTCTGAGACAGAATACGCAACTCAACCCAAGACATTGGTGCGAGCACGCGCTCCCCTGTAGCGGCGATCACCGGTCGCCGCATGCCAATGAAAAAGCCAAGGCTCGTACACGAGGGAACCGTGGGCTTCGAGACTTTTCGCAATGCAATCGGAGTCGAATTGATTGGAGTTCTAGAATTCACACTCGCCAGCTTGCTCGCATCCTGTGGGGTCAAGCTGCTGCCAAATAGCCCGAACATGCTGGGCGAAGCGCGCCACATCCGCACCGGAGCCAAGGTGTCAGCCTGGCATCCTCTCCGCCGCGCCGATTCCTCAGGTCCCGACTCCCGCGACCCTCCGTCCTCAATCTCAGATCCCCAAGCGGTTTGATTGAACCATTGAATGAAGATTCCGATTGCACCGGGAATCGTGCTGAGTAAGATGCACTTGTGATCATTGAAGTGGAACAAGAAAACGATGGACGTTGGATTGCCGAAGCCCCGGTGATTTCTGGGGCTCTGGCCTATGGTGCCACACAGGCAGAAGCAATCGCGAGAGTGGAAGCCCTCGTGCTACGGATTCTGGCGGATCGCCTTGATCATGGGGAAGTGGCCACAGAACTGGAAAAAGTATTCACTGTTGCGGCATGAGCGAGTGGGGTTCCTGCAAGGCGCGCACGCTGTATCGGGCGCTTCTGGGAATCGGTTGGTCTCTGAAGCGCGAAGGCAAAGGATCCCATCGAATCCTTGAGCATCCCGGCTTTCCAGATTTCACATTTGCGTTTCATGATTCAGATGAGATCGGACCTCGGATGCTCGCCAGAATCGCGAAACACACCGGATTGAAGCCCTCTGATCTCTAATCATCCGCAAGCAAGATGACAAAGTGACAAACGACTTATCCTCCTTCGCCCCCGTGTAGCGGCGATCACCGGTCGCCGAATGCCAATGGAATGACCAAGGCCCGCACATGACGAAGCATTTGGTTCCTTTTTTTCTCCTGTCATACCACTTCCAAGAAACAATGCGAAAAATTGGCAAGCGGAGCCATGGGTCTGAAAGTCAAAAAGTCGAAGAACCGCGAATATTGAGCTGACCTTGGACTTTTGACTTTTAGACTCTTCTCTCCTGCGTTCTGACCGCTCGACTGTCGCATTTATTACGAGAGGTGGTATCACTCCGTTGACAAGCCAATGCTTACCTATCAGCGTGAGCAGAAATAAAATGAGTAAGGATTTCGAGTTGGCGGTGCAATGCCACCAAGCTGGCTTGCTGGACAAGGCGGCTAGGCTTTGTCGCAAGGTTCTCATCAAGAAGCCGAAGCACGCCCGGGCGCTTCATTTGCTTGGTTTCATCGCTCATCAAGAAAATGATCTGGTGGCCGCAATCGAGTGGCACCAGAAGGCGGTAGCGGCCAAGCCGGACTTTGCCCAAGCGCACAATAGCCTCGGCGGAGCCTTGTTCGCGGCCAAGCGCATGGATGAGGCGATCGCATCCTTCCGCAGAGCGGTTGCCGCAATGCCAGATTACGCGGAGGCACTGAAAAATCTGGGCATCGCTTTGAAGGATGCGGGCCTAGTTGAGGAGGCTCTCGACGCCCAAAGGCGAGCCCTTTCGCTTCATCGCTCTTGGCATGCGGTGCACAGTGCCTGCTTGTTTACCCGCCACTCTTTGGCGGTCGATGATCCGATGGAACTTCTCGCAGACCACCGAAGTTGGGATCGAATCTACGCAAGCCATCTTGCCGGCATGATTGCTCCGCATGCCAACAGCCGGTTGGCGGGCCGCCGCTTGCGGGTCGGATTGGTTTCACCGGACTTCAAACAACATCCGGTCATGCGTTTTTTATTGCCGTTTCTAGAGCATCACAACCGAGAGCAAATCGAGTTGTTCGCCTATTCTCAAGTTTCCGAGGTTGATGAGTGGACGGAACTAGCCCGCAAGCAGGTGGGGCATTGGCGGACTTTGGTGGACGTGCCGGATGCCGAAGCGGCAGCTCTCATTAGAGCTGATGAAATCGATATCCTGGTGGACCTCGCGGGACATACCCATGGCAACCGGCTCATGGTGTTTGCGCGTAAGCCTGCGCCGGTGCAAGTGACCTATCTCGGCTATCCCGGCACAACCGGCCTGTCCGCCATGGATTACCGCATCACCGATGCCTTTGCCGATCCTCCCGGGATGACCGAGGGATATCACTCGGAGGAGTTGATTCGATTGGCGGGGTGTGCATGGTGCTACGGTCCTGACTCGCAAAATGTACCGAGTGAAAGTCCTGCGACACAGAGCGGCGTCGTGACCTTCGGAAGTTTCAACAACCTCGCCAAGATCAATGACAGGACGCTGGGCTTGTGGGCGCGTATTCTTGAAGCCGTCCCCGGTTCACGATTGCTGCTCAAATCGGCCGGCTTTTTGAGCATGGACGCGCGAAGGCGGGTGCGGGAGTCGCTATGCTCCCAATCCGGCATTGGCGAGGAAAGGCTGGATATCAGAGGCCCCGAAGACAGCCATGAGTCTCATCTGGCACTTTACCGCGAAATGGATATCTCGCTGGATACTTTTCCATATCACGGCACCACGACGACCTGTGAGTCCCTTTGGATGGGCGTTCCGGTTGTGACGTTGGCTGGGCGGACTCACGTCTCGCGTGTCGGGGTCAGCCTGCTCACGAACGTCGGATTACCGGAGCTGATAGCCGAGTCCGAAGATGATTATGTGCGGATAGCTGTGGAGTTGGCTCGCGATATCAAGCGGCTCGTGAACTATCGAACAAACCTCCGAGACACAATGCTGGGTTCGCGGCTCCTTGACGCACCCTCCTTTGCGCGAGAAATCGAGGGTGCATTCCAGCAAATGTGGATGTCGTGGGAGGCCTCCTTAGATTCCCCAAAAGCTGCCAATCCATGACCCAATCCATGACATTGATGGATGTGATTTGAGAACAAATCGTAAGCGCTCAACAGAGCACCTCTTGCAGTTTTGTCAGAGATCTGGCGGTTCTGGCTCCTATGCTACGCGGCTCTCGATGGTTTGAGAGAGCGGCGGGGCGGTCGCCTTCCTGCCTGTGGAAACCGTCATCCGCGACCAGCAAGCGGAGTACTACAAAATCCTCGCTGCCTGCGACAAAGCCGGCAACCGCACCGCTTTTATCGAACACATCCTCTCCGCTCTCCTGGTGGTACTCCGTGACAGCCCCAATACCGATCAAGTCACCGATCAAGTCAGCGACCAAGTCGCAGCGCTTCTCCGCGCCCTAGGGACAAGGACCCTGAGCGCCTTGGAATGCATGAAGCGCCTCAAGCTCTCCCATCGCCACACCTTCCGCGCAAACTACCTCAATCCCGCCCTCTCCGCCGACCTGATCGAACGAACCATCCCCGACAAACCCAAGAGCCGCCTCCAAAAATACCGCGTTACCACGAAGGGGAGGTAAAATGTTGAATTTTGAATGTTGAATTTTGAATGAAAAAACCAATGACCAACTACCCCGGTAGGGCGATGCGGCCCCGCAGCGCCGATTCTGGCTGAAAGATTTACCGCCAAACCGCAAAGGTCGCAAAGGAACGCGGAGGAGATGGGATTGCAGATCGAGGATCGAGGATCGAGGATCGAGGATCGTGGATCGTGGATCGTGGATCGAGGATCGAGGATGGTGGATGGTGGATGGTGGAAACCGTCATGCCCTTTCGCTCGGGATCGAATCCTTGCGTTCGCGTTTATTTGGCTGATCCGACATGGTTGGGTTTTTAGCGTTGGTTTTTTTCATGACTCAGCGCGCGTTGTCCTGCCGTTTGGAGGAAGGTTGTTTCTTGCCGCGTTTCATCCGCTGGGAAGAACTAGGACCATGACGTTTCAAGGACGGACTTCTAGATCCAGCTACGATGAAGAGGTGTCCCGCAAGATGCGTGACACGACCGGCGGGACGCCGGCGCTCCCCTTTGAAGAAGCGGCATCTTCTTCAATCCACAATCTACGATCCGCTATCCACGATCTTTCTCAGCGTTCCTTCGCGGTTAAAATTTCTGAATGAGTCGGCGCTGCGAGGCCGCATCGCCCTACCGGAGCGGACCTTTGGGACAAAGGTCCCTGCCTATGAATCGGCATCTTCATTTTCTTACACTTCGATGTTCGATGTTGGATGTTGGATGTTCACTTCCTCCTTGGCGTCTTCGCGGTAAATTTTTTCTTCAAAGGCACATGGCCCTTGAGGCAATCGACCTTGCGAAAGCGGGAGCCGTCCCACGGGATCTCATCGTCCCCGAGGAACACGCGAGTGCCGGTGATGAAAATCGCTTGGCTGCCATCTGAATGACTGACAACGCGGTGGACATGGTAGATCCTGTCGCGGCGCAGGGGACCGTCCGGGAAGGAAATGAGCTGGGGTTGATAATTGCTCCCGGGGTGGACCGGCCAGGAGAGGTCGATGTTGACGGCGACAACGCGATCGTTTGGTGCTAATTTTTCCATGAGTTGAGGAGGGATGGGGGTTCCAAGTCCCTCAATTCAAACACAGGGGGTGGGACATTTATTGGGACACCTTCAAATTTTTTGATTTTTTTTTTACACCCCCAAGCTCAACCCATACGCATGGAGTTGAGGGTTGCATCGAGTTCGGATTTTTTGAATCGCATGGCAGGGCCGATCTTGAAGTAGGGGATCAGCCCAGCCAACCGCTAGCAGTAGAGATTGCGTTTGCTCACGCGAAGGGTAAGCGCAGGCTTCCTTTTCGGTGAGGACTTGCTGGTCGAGATCTTTTGGTACGCGGCGGGCTGGCAGCCTCGCCCTTATGACCCTGCTGCGCCGCCGCAGGAGCTGAGCATGCGGGCGTTAAATTTTTCTTCGGATCTTTTGGTTTTTACTCCGAAGGAAATACCTAGAGCGCTGGCTGACGAGCCAGCGCTCTTCATTTTGAGAATATGCGTGGCATCAATGCCTGAAGTGGCGGTGGCCGGTGAAGACCATGGCCATGCCGGCGGCGTCGGCGGCGGCGATCACTTCTTCGTCGCGCACGGAGCCGCCCGGTTGGATGCAGGCGGTGGCGCCGGCGTCGATTGCCGATTGCAAGCCATCGGCGAATGGGAACATCGCGTCGGATGCGACGATGCTGCCTTTGAGGTCGAGTCCGGCTTCCTTCGCTTTCCAAATCGCGATGCGTGAGGAATCGACGCGGCTCATTTGTCCGGCGCCGATGCCGAGGGTGCGATCGTTGCTCGCGTAAACGATCGCGTTGGACTTCACATGCTTCACGATGCGCCATCCGAAGCGCATCGCGCGCATTTCATCTTCCGTCGGCGGGCGTTTGGTGACGACCTTCGATTCAAGGTTGTCGAGCCCGAGAGCGGTGTGATCGCGATCCATGACCATGATGCCACCCGGGCATGAGCGGATGACTGGGGATTTTTTCTCGATCAGGTATGCGTCGTTCATCTTCATGAGACGCAGGTTCTTTTTCTTTTGGAGCAGCGCGCGTGCATCGGCATCAAACTCCGGTGCGATGATCACATCGGTGAAAATTTCTGAAATGATGCGGGCGAGTTCGAGGTTGAGCGGGCGGTTGCAGACGATCACGCCGCCGAAGGGTGCTTGGCGGTCGGTTTCGAATGCTTTCTGCCATGCGACGCGCAGGTCCTCATCGTCTTGGCCGACGCCGCAGGGGTTGGTGTGCTTGAGGATCGCGACGGTCGGACGCACGAAGTCGAGGATCAGGTCGGCCGCGGCTTCGATGTCGAGGATGTTGGTGTAGGAAAGTTCCTTGCCTTGGACTTGGGTGAAGAACTTGTTGAAGTTCCCGTAGAGCGAGCACTTCTGGTGCGGGTTGTCGCCGTAGCGGAGCTCTTGTTCGAGCGGCAGGCTGAGGGTGAAATTGCAGCCGGTGCCGCGGCGCGATTGGCCGAGGAAATTGGTGATCGCCGCATCGTACTGCGAGGTGCGCAGGAAGACCTTCACGGCAAGTTGCTCGCGGAAACCTTTGGTCGTGTCGCCATGATGCGCTTTCATTTCCTCGATCACGCGCGAGTAATCGGCGGGGTCGACGACCACCGTGACATGCGAATGGTTTTTCGCGGCGCTGCGCAGCATCGAGGGTCCACCGATGTCGATGTTCTCGATCGCGTCTTCCATGCTCACATCGGGATTCGCGACGGTTTGTTCGAAAGGGTAAAGGTTCACGACGACAAGATCGATGGGCGGGATGTCGTGGATTTTTGCCTGCTCGAGGTGGTCCTTGTCGTCGCGGCGGTGGAGGAGGCCACCGTGGACTTTTGGATGGAGGGTTTTCACGCGGCCGTCGAAGAGCTCGGGCGCGCCGGTGAATTCCGAAACATCGATCACCGGCAGGCCCGCATCGCGCAGTGCCTTGGAGGTGCCGCCGGTTGAGAGGAGCTCGACGCCGAACTGGTGGAGTTCGCGGGCAAAGTCGGCGAGGCCGGTCTTGTCGGAAACGGAGAGGAGGGCGCGGGCGATGGGCATGGTGGTTTGGGATTGGTGTTTTGCGAGAGGGCCCATGGCGGGCGCCGCTCGCGCTTCACCTAGCCAAGTGGCGGATGACGGGCAAGCGGAATAGGGGCGGGGCGCTGGGATCTTTTTTGCAATTCGGCAAACTTGGCCCGCCTCGTGCTAATTCTGTAGCCAAAGGCAACCCATGAATTTGTTCGAGGGCTACGATCTCGGAATTTTTTACGATGAAATGTTCGCCGCCGATGGTGGCGTGCGTCCTCATTGCGGCCCGCTGCAGGACCGCTTCCGCGAGATTGACCCGCGGGATTTCCTCGCGCGCAAGGCCAGCTCCGAGCTGTATTTCCTGCGTCAGGGGATCACCTTCAATGTTTACCACGACGACCGCGGCACCGAGCGGATTTTCCCATTCGATCCGATCCCGCGGGTCATGCCGGCGGGCGAGTGGGAGCACCTTGAGGCCGGCCTCACCCAGCGGATCGTGGCGCTCAACCTGTTTCTTCACGACATCTATCACGACCAGCGCATCCTCAAGGATGGCGTCATCCCGCGCTTCTACATCGAGCAGGCCAAGCACTACCGCCCGGAGTTTCGCGGGGTCGATGTGCCGGCGGACATCTACATTCACATTTGCGGCAGCGATCTGATCCGCGGTGGCGATGGTCAGTATTATGTGCTCGAGGACAATGGTCGCTGTCCGTCGGGGGCATCGTATCTTTTGGAAAACCGCAATGCCTTGAAG
>JAGWXY010000087.1 GCA_018969605.1 Verrucomicrobiota bacterium
ATCATGACGAACACGGAGTGCTATTCGATTGGCACAAAAGCCGGGCCAACCATTGCTTGGATCACATTTTGATCGGCAAAAATGGAGAACCGTCGTTTGCCGGACACCTTCAAAGCGATGGCCTTCGCGCCTACCGCACATTCATCGAACGCCAGGCGAATTTGGCCATCACGCCCGTGTCCTGCCTCGCTCACATCAGCCGCAAGTTCAAGGAAGCGCGCGACGAACACCCGCGCATTGCCGCGCGCATCCTGTTGCTCATTGGCAGCATTTATCAGATCGAGAAACGCTTGCGTGAGATGAACGCATTGCCGCTTGATCGACTCAAAGCGCGCTGGCTCGAAACGCGACAAATTTACAAACGACTAGGCGTGCTGTTTGGCAGGCTCAATCGCTTTGGCGGGATCACGCCGCGCAGCAAGATGGGACAAGCGCTCGCGTATGCCATCAGCCAATGGCCACACCTCGAGCCGTGTTTCCTCAACGGACAAATCGAGTTCGACAACAACCTCACCGAAAATGCCATCCGCCCCACCAAACTCGGGCACAAAAATTGGATGTTCATCGGCGGCGAACACACCGGCTGGCGCAGCGCGGTCCTCTACACCTTCGTCGAGCAAGTCCGCCGCCATGGGGCCGATCCCTTCGCCTACTTCGAGTGGGTGTTTGAAAAACTGATGCACAACCCGCCCTCACGGCAGCTCGAAGCCCTCCCTCCAGCCCACTGGATCAAAACCCGCCCCGCCGCCTCTCAGACCATCGAGAGCCGCATAGCATAGGAGCCAGAGCCACCAGATCTCTGACAAAACTACAAGAGATGCTCTGTTGAGCGCTTACGCAAGAATCGGCAGAGTCCGACGATGAAATTTTTGGCTCACCACCATGTTCGCCCCTGAGGAAGATGTCACGTAAGCCTTTGATTTGCGTTGCGGCGCTTGGCGCAAGGCTGGATTGCATGCATGTTCAGGCCATCTCGTGGCTCCCGATCTGGCGAAATAGTCGTCGGCGATGATCCTTTTGCCGAGCCATTGGATTCAGAGCATTTTGCTCAAATCTGTGGTCGGTGTTTGGGTTGGGAAGTTTTCAAGAGGTAAGACTTGGAGACAAAAGACAGAAGAAAAGAATGGGATCCTTCTATGTCTGGTTGCTGTCTTTTGGTGGTCTGCTTGAGGTGAAGCTTCTGGTTTTACCAGGAGATTACATCATCGCTGTTCTGGAAAGGAACGATGCTGTTAACATTGGGGGCATTTTTGCCTTTCTTTTTGTCCTTGCCATAAGACCACAACACATAAGCTTGTTCCTTGGGTTTGGTTTCAGTGTATTCCGCAAGCCCCCAAGTGTGCATGCGGCGATCACTCCCACCGTTGTTGAAAGGCACCAGAACGCCATTCGTGGATTTGAATCCGTTGATTCCGACCATGATCTCGCTACCCCATGGGTCATAGAGCCTGCCATCGTCTCCCACTCCGGCCTTTTTGTCAGCCGAGTAAGGAAAGATCACATAGGTTTCGTTGCGGGGATTGGCGGCTTTTCCGGAAAAAGTTTCATCTCCATAAGTATAATTCCCTTCCTCGTCCGTGAGGTCGCCTTTGAGTGCGGAGACTAGGAATTGGGTGGTGTACTTGCCCCCCGGGTCCCCATAAATCGTGTCCCAGCCGCCAGGCAGCTTGGATTGGGGAATCGGTGGCTTCTGGTAATCACCCACGAAAAGCGTCATTCCCGCCTCAAAATTCCGAAACTGGTCCATAACCTTGACCTTGCGGCCTTGTTCCATGAAACGGCCCCCGCCCATGATGGCGAAAATCGCCAGAGCCACGATGATGGCAATCACGACCAACAATTCCACCAAGGTGAAGGCGCACTTTCTTGTGGAATTGACATTTATGCGCAAGGTCATTGAATGAATATGTTAGGGGTTATTCGAAAGGTTTATTTTTATTGCGATAGATTTGTGCTGAGCTCGTGGGGGCGACACTTGTTGGGGAAAGAGTGCGAATGGTAGAGGGGGATGGGGCTTTTTGGCCGATAAAAAAGCCGCCCCGGTTTCCCGGGGCGGCTTTGGTTTGAATTGTGGCGGCGATCATTGGTCGCCGCGTGAATGAATGAGTGGAAGAGCGGCGACCGGTGATCGCCGCCACATTTCACGACTTACTTCTTCTTGGCCTTTTTGGCCGCCTTCTTCGCAGGCGCGGCTTTCTCGTCCTCGATCGCGGCTTGGGCGGCGGCGAGGCGGGCGACCGGCACGCGGTAGGGCGAGCAGGACACGTAGTTGAGGCCGAGCTTGTGGCAGAATTTCACCGAATCCGGATCACCGCCGTGTTCGCCGCAGATGCCGAGCTTGATGTTCGGGCGGGTGCTGCGGCCTTTGGCGACGGCGATCTCCATGAGTTGGCCCACGCCGGTGCTGTCGAGCGTGGCGAAGGGGTTCTTCTTGAAGACTTCCGCTTCGGTGTAGGGCATGAGGAAGGCGCCCATGTCGTCGCGGCTGATGCCGAGAGCGGTCTGGGTGAGGTCGTTGGTGCCGAAGCTGAAGAACTCGGCGCCCTTGGCGATCTCGTCGGCGGTGAGTGCACCGCGCGGGACTTCGATCATGGTGCCGACTTGGTATTCGAACTTCACTTTTTTCTCGGTCATCACTTCCTTGGCGACGCGGTGGACGATTTCCGCCTGGAGGTCGAATTCCTTTTGGAAGCCGACGAGCGGGATCATCACCTCGGGTTTCACCGGAATCTTTTTCTTCGCGACGTTGGCGGCGGCTTCAAAGACCGCGCGGGCCTGCATCTCGGTGATCTCAGGGTAGGCGATGCCGAGGCGGCAGCCGCGGTGGCCGAGCATCGGGTTGAACTCATGGAGTTCGGCGACGCGTTGGATGATCTTCTCGACGCTGATGCCGATTTTCTTCGAGAGGTCGAGTTGTTGCTCCTTGGTGTGGGGCAGGAACTCGTGAAGCGGCGGATCGAGGAGACGGATGGTGGCGGGGAAACCTTTGAGGGTTTTGAAGATGCCGGTGAAGTCTTCGCGCTGGTAGGGGAGGAGTTTGGCAAGGGCGGCACGGCGTGCCTTCTCCGTGGTGGCGAGGATCATCTCGCGCATCGCGTCGATGCGGTCACCCTCGAAGAACATGTGTTCGGTGCGGGTGAGGCCGATGCCGGTGGCGCCGAAGGCCATCGCGATGCGGGTCTGCTCGGGCGTGTCGGCATTGGTACGGACGCCGAGCTTGGTGACCTTCGAACACCACTCCATGAGTTGGAGGAAGCTCTTGAACTTCTCGGTCTTGCGGGCGGCTTTGTCGTTGCTGACGATGCCGGTGATGATTTCCGAAGGAGCCGTCTTGAGCTGGCCGCCGTAGACTGTGCCGGAGGTTCCGTCGATGGAAAGGTAGTCACCTTCCTTGAACTTCTGACCGGCGGCGGTGACAGTGAGTTTATCGTAATCGATCTCGACAGCCGAGGCTCCGCAAACGCAGACCTTGCCCATCTGGCGGGCAACGAGTGCGGCGTGCGACGAAACACCGCCCTTGGCGGTGAGGATGCCCTCGGCAGCGATCATGCCGCGAAGGTCTTCCGGGCTGGTTTCGTTGCGGACGAGTAGGACCTTTTCACCCTTCGCTTCGGCGGCTGCCGCGCGATCGGCGTTGAGGTAAATTTTGCCGGAGGCGGCGCCCGGGCCGGCGGGAAGACCGGTGGCGATGGCCTTGGCTTTCTTCACATCGGCCGCGTCGAAGATCGGCGCGAGAAGTTGGTCGAGCTGTTCGGCCGGGTTGCGCAGAACGGCGGTCTTCCAGTCGATGAGCTTCTCCTTGACCATGTCCATGGAGAACTTCAGCGCGGCGGCGGCGGTGCGCTTGCCGTTGCGGGTCTGGAGCATGAACAGCTTGCCGTCCTGCACGGTGAACTCGACATCCTGCACATCCTTGAAGTGTTTTTCGAGGATCGTGCGGACCTTCATGAGTTCGGCATACGACTTCGGCATTTGCTTCTTCATATTGATGACCGGCTCCGGGGTGCGGACACCGGCGACCACATCCTCGCCTTGGGCGTTGATCAGGAACTCACCGTAGAATTCGTTGGCGCCGTTGGCGGGGTTGCGGGTGAAGGCAACGCCCGAGCCGGACATGTCGCCGGTGTTGCCGTAGACCATGGCCTGGACATTGACGGCGGTGCCCCATTCTGCGGGGATGTTGTATTTGCGGCGGTAAACGATCGCGCGGTCGTTCATCCACGAGCCGAAGACGGCGCCTGCGGCACCGCGGAGTTGGTCCCACGGATTGCTTGGGAAGCTCTTGCCGGTGCGCTCTTTGACGAGGGCCTTGAAGCGCTTGACGAGTTCCTGTTGGTCGGCGGCGGTGAGGTCGGAGTCGACGATGTCGCGTTTGTATTTCTCGTGCTTGAAGTGCTCGATGACAACTTCGAAGGGCTCGTGGTCTTCACCTTCGCGCTTTTGCACGCCGAGCACGACATCGCCGTACATTTGCACGAAGCGGCGGTAGCAGTCCCATGCGAAGCGCTCGTTCTTGGTGGCGGCGGCGAGTGACTTCACCGTCTCGTCGTTGAGGCCGAGGTTGAGGATGGTGTCCATCATGCCCGGCATCGAGTCGCGGGCACCGGAGCGCACGGCTACGAGCAGCGGCATGCCTTTGGCATCGCCGAACTTGCAACCCATGATTTTTTCCATGTTGGCAACGCCGGCTTCCATCTGCGATTGGAGCGAGGCCGGGTAGCTTCTACGATTGGCATAGTAGTAAGTGCAGACTTCGGTGGTGATCGTGAAGCCTGGAGGCACTGGCAGACCAATGCGGGTCATTTCCGCAAGGTTGGCACCCTTGCCGCCGAGAAGCGCCTTCATGCCGCCATCACCATCGGCCTTGCCGGCTCCCCAGGTGTAAACGTATTTGGCTCCTTTGCCGGAAGCGGATTTTGCCTTGGTTTTGGATGCCGCGGATTTGGCGGCCTTGGGTGCGCTTTTTTTGGCAGCGGGTTTCGCTGCCTTCTTTTTCGTAGCCATCGTAGTGATATGTGGTTGTTGGAGATGCTTTCGCCCAATGGGTGTGGATGCGGGCAAAGGACCCGCTGGCGGCGAAACGCGCGGGAGGCTAGGCGACCACGCGGGCGACTGTCAATCAGGCAGTTTGGCCCACCCGACGACTGGCCGGGAGGGCTTGATGCGGTAGGCGAAATGACCCCCTGCGATCAGAAGTGAATCGCGTGGCCCTCGGCGGCGAGGGTCGCTTCGTGGATCACTTCGGACATCGTCGGGTGCGCGTGGATGGTCGCGTGGATTTCCTCGGCGGTGAGTTCCTGGTCGAGGGCGAGGCCCATTTCGGCAATGAGCTCGGTGGCGTTCTCGCCGATGATGTGGGCGCCGAGCAGCTCGCCGTGTTTCTTGCCGTAGAGGAGCTTGGCGAAACCATCGGGTTCGCCGGAGGCGATCGCCTTGCCGATGGCGACGAAGGGGATCTTGCCGACATTGTATTCGATGCCAGCTTCCTTGAGTGCGCGCTCGGTTTTGCCGACCGAGGCAACTTGCGGGTGGCAGTAGGTGCAGCCGGGGAAATTGGTGACCTTGCGCGGTTTGTGGCCTGCGACATAGAGACCCTCGACCGCTTGCACGGCTTCGAACGAAGCGGTGTGGGCGAGCCATGGCGGGCCGGTGATGTCGCCCGCGGCATAGACGCCGGGGATCGATGTTTCATAGCGGTCGCCGACATTGATGAAGCCGCGCTCGGAGAGGGCGGGTTGCGTGCCGCCGGGCAGCACCGGCTGGATGCCGATGGCAACCAGGCAGACATCAGCCTTGATCGTGCCTTTTTCCTTCGGCCCATCGACCGTGAGTTCGACATGCGTGCCAAGATCTTTTTGCGCGGTGATCTTGGTGTTGGTGAGGCAGCGGATGCCTTGCTTGGTGAGTGATTTTTCGAGCGCGTCGCCGACTTCATCGTCCTCGACCGGTAGGATGCGCGGTGCCATTTCGACGAGCGTGACCTTGGTGCCGAAGGCGTTGTAGATGTAGGCAAACTCGACGCCGATCGCGCCTGCGCCGATGATGATCATTTCCTTCGGCTGCTCGGCGAGAGTCATCGCTTCCTTGGATCCGATCACCGACTTGCCATTGAAGGGCAGCGTTGGAAGCTCGCGCGATTTGCAACCGGTGGTGATGAGAATGTCCTTGGTTTCAAGGGTTTTGACCGATCCATCGGCGGCCTTCACGCTGACCTTGCCGGTGCCTTCGATCGAGCCGAAGCCACGGACATAATCGACTTTGTTTTTCTTGAAGAGGAACTCGATGCCGCCCGCGAGTTTGTCGGAAACTTTGCGTGAGCGACCGACCACGGCCGACCAGTCGTAGGCGAGCCCATCGATCTTGAGTCCGAACTCGGCGGCCTTGTGGCTGAGCGTGTGGTAAAGCTCGGCATTTTTGAGAAGTGCCTTGGTCGGGATGCATCCCCAGTTGAGGCAGGTGCCACCGGCGCGGTCGGCTTCGACGCAGGCGACGGATTTTCCAAGTTGTGAGGCGCGGATGGCGGCGACATAGCCCGCAGGGCCGCCACCAATGACAATGAGATCGTAGGCCATGATGTGAGTGGTTGCTGGTTTGCGGCGCGAAAGTGTCTGCCGATCGGCGGATTGTCAAAGATGGAAAGGAATTTATCGCGGGTGGCTTGATTTATGGGCGTCGCGGGCTCAGTTTTCTGCGGTGAATCGGCGGAAAACCAATGCGTGGATCTTGTTGGCCTTGCTGCTCCTTGCGGTGATCGCCGGGCTTTGGTTGCTACGGCCCGAGCGCTTGTTTTCACTGCGGCCCGGCGGACTGCAGAGCGCGGACGATCCGTTGGAAATGCCCGCGCGCGGTGAGCCTGATTTTCGCTTCCACACCCTCTCGGCATGGCAGGCTGCAGCGGTGCCCCGTGCGATGCGCTTCGATCTGCCACTCGGCTCCGAGCACGGCGCGCTGGTCTACAACGCGCAGAAATTTTGGGAGATGAATGAGAAACGTGGCGGGCGTCACACCGGCGATGATCTCAATGGCATCGGCGGCATGAACACCGATCTTGGCGATCCGGTTTTTTCCGTCGCCGACGGGCTCGTGCTGTACGCGGCCGAGCCTTCGCCCGGTTGGGGCAAGCTGATCCTTGTCGCGCATCGTGCGCCGGATGGAAGATCGCTGCATTCGATGTACGCGCATCTCGATCGCATCGATGTGAAGCCCGGCGATCTTGTCGCACGCGGATCACGCATCGGCACGGTCGGCACGGCCAACGGCCATTATCCGGCGCACTTGCATTTTGAAATGCGCGAGAGCCACGGTGTCGACATCGGCGGCGGTTATTCGCTTTATCCGCTCAACCGACTCGATCCCGAAAAAACCATCGCCTCCTTGCGCGCGGTGGTGGCGGAAAAACTCACGCCCTCGCCATTGGGGTTGATGAAAGTGAAATGAAAAATTGCGGGGTGAGGTGTGCACACACGTTCAGCTTTCGACTTCGGCGGGTTTTTCGCGTCCGTCGAGCACGCATGAAACGCAGAGGTCGCCGCTCACATTGATCATCGTGCGGAAGCGGTCGAGGAACCAGTCAATGGGCACGAGCAGCAAGCTGTATTCGAGTGGCAGGCCAACGGCTGTAAAGACCAGCGTCATGGTGATGAGGCCTGCGGAAGGGATGCCGGCGGCTCCGACGGATGCGGCGACGGCGCAAAGCACAACCACCGCCTGTTGGGCGAAATCGAGATCGCGGCCGAGCAGTTGCGCGATGAAGAGCGCGGCCATCGCTTCGTAGAGCGCGGTGCCGTCGTTGTTGAAATTCGCGCCGACCAATGCACCGAGGTTGGCGGAGGATTTGCGCACCTTCACCCGCTCGACAAGGCATTGGTAGGTGAGTGGCATCGTGGCAGTCGAGCTGGCGGTGGAGAATGCCATGGCCAGGGCGTCGCGGCATCCTCTCAGAAGATGCGCGGGGCTTACCCACGATTGCAGCCAAATACGAGACATGTAGTAGATGAACTGCAGCGCCAAAGCCAGCAGTACCGCGACGACCAGCCAGAGCAGGCTGTAGAATGAACTGAAGCCGTTGAGGCCAACCTCGCCGGCGACCACTCCGAGAACGATGATCGGCACCAACTGAACCACCCAGTGCAACATGGCAATGAAGGCATCCATGAACACTTTCACGACCTTCACAGTCGCACCAGGGTCCGGCGAGACCTTGCGCAGAGCGAGGCCAAGCATGAGCGCGAGAACGATCACGCCAATCACGCTGCCGCCATCGGTGAAGGGGCCCATCACGCTGCGCGGGAGTTTTTCGAGGATCTGCAGAATCTTGTCGCCGGGGCCTGATTCCTTCGCGCTGGTTTCCGCGGTGGCAATCTGTCCTGCCATTGTGACGGCCTGTGCCTCGACCTTTGCCTTATCGGATTCAGAGAGTCCGCGTCGTTCGCCCGGTCGCACGAAATTGGCGACGAGTAGTCCGATCATGATTGCGACGAGCGTGTTGGTGGCTAGCAATCTGACAAGCGCGCCGGTTTTGCCTTGCTCGATTTTGGCCCCAGCCAGTGCGTGTACGATCGCAAAGAATGCGACAGGTGCCGCGAGCATTTGGACGAGACCCATCAGAATCGAGCCGGGTTTTGCGAGGACTGCGGCATCGGGTCCCATGGTGGTACCGAGGATTGCGCCAACCGCCATGCCGATGAGCGTGCGGAGGTAGAGTGGCATCGACTGCCAGTGGTGGAGTGGTTTGCAAATGAGGGTGGGCATGCATGCAAACTGTGCATTTCAAGCCCGTGGCACAATCGCAAAGCGCGATGGCGCAAAGATGCCTGCTATGCCGTGTGGTCGTCAGGTGGTCACAGATCTCATGGCATTGCCGTACATGCCGTGAACCGAAAGCGGGATTTTGCGAGCATGCAGTTAGCTGAAATTAATGCGGTCTCTCCTTGGTGCTGACCGTTAATTCGTCGAATTTCTGCGTTGCTTGCAAATGGCAAAGGCATAAATCCGTCATTTATCCTATGCCTTTGCGCAGGTCGCGCATGCTGCAGAGGAAGGGATTGGCGGCGGAGGCGTCGCCGCGCATCTTGCGGGCGCCGGAGTTTCGTTTGGGGCCGAAGCGAGTGCGGGAATGGGCGAAGGCTTCGTCGACAAAGAGGCGACTGCCAATCACCGCGCCGTCGGTGAAGTAACGAATGCGATGCCGCAGCATGCGG
>JAGWXY010000088.1 GCA_018969605.1 Verrucomicrobiota bacterium
AGATCGCGCGCCTTGCCGACATAGATGATCGAGCCCAGATGGTCCTTCATCAGGTAGACCCCGGGTTGATGGGGCACCTCGCGGAGCTTGATCCTGAAATTCGCTGCACTCATGAAACCGGCCTGGATCCCCATCGAATGCCAGATCTGCGGAAATTCAACCGCAAAGCCCGGGAAATCTCGCGGATTTTGCCGACAAATTTGGCATCGCGCGGCATTCTCTTTCGTGCGAGGCTTCCGCCGCAAGCTCATTCCCGTTTCATGAAAATCTCCACCAACCCATCCACCCGTCGCCGCAAAGGTTTCACCCTCCTCGAAATGGTCATCGTGCTCGGGATCATCGCCATGATCCTCGGCGGCGCGATCTTCGCGATGCGCGGCATCGGCGATGCGGCCAAACTCAAGCAGGTCGAGGCCGACTTCAAGAGTCTCGAAAGCGCGCTGCAAATGTACAAGCTCAATGCCGGCAGCTACCCGACCAGCCAGCAAGGCCTCAAGTCACTTCAAGAAAAACCCACCAGCACGCCGGTGCCGCGCCGCTGGGTGCAAGTCATGAGCAAGATCCCGCTCGACCCATGGGACTCGCCTTACACCTATCGCTTTCCCGGCCGCAAGCGCGTCAATGAATTCGAGATCCTGAGCAAGGGTCCCGATGGCATGGAAAACACTCCCGATGACCTCAGCAGTCAAGACGACTGACCTCCGCCGCGGATTCACGCTCATCGAACTTGTCGTCGTACTCGCAATCGCGGCCGTCGTCATGGGCGGCGCGGTGGGCCTGATGGTTTATTCGTCCGACGAGCATTCGCTGCGTCGCGCGTCGGGAGAAATCGAGTTGCTCGCCAAGCGCGCGCGGGTCACATCGATGCTGCATCAGACGCCGTATGCCTTGGAGTTTCGCGCCGATCGCGTGCGCATGCTGCCACTTGCCGAAGCGGGTCGGCCTTTGCGCAAATCGAAGAAGCGCGATGTGGAAATCCAAAGCGACGCCTCCGCCACGCGCGAAGAATTTCGAATCAAGGATGGCATGAGCTTGTTCGTGCGACGCTGGGACTCGAAGCAATGGCTTGATACCGTGAAGGAAGATGTGCACATCTGGCGCTTTGATCCCGAGGGCCTTTGCGAACCGCTTTCCGTGAAACTGGTGCTTGATCAAAGTTGGTCGGCCGACACCTACGAACCGCTCACTGCCGCCATCCGCGAAAGCGAACTCGAAGCACGATGACCGCTACCCACCCGATTCGGAAGTCCGGCTTCCTGTTGCTCGAGATGGTGCTCGCTCTCGCGGTTTTCGGCATGGCTGCCACCGGATTCACCGTCGCTCTCAACCGCATGGCCGCGACTGCGTCGCTCGCGCAAAGCGAGTTGCGCATCACGCGCATTCTCGACAGCGCGCTTGAGGAAACACTTTCACAACCGACGATCGAGGAGGGCTCCGACACGATCGAGATCGGCGAAACTGGCATCGAGCTCGAGACGAACATCGAACGCATCGAAGATTTGCTCAACGAGGAAGGCCAACAACTGCAGGACATGTTCCGAATCCGCATCAATGCAAAATGGCAGGAGAACGGCCGAACTCAGGAACGTAGCGCCGAAACATGGCGCTATGGCATGATGTATCAGCCATGAAAATTTCACCGTCATCACGCAAGCGTCGCGGCTTCACCTTGCTCGAGGTGGTGATCGCCGTCGGCTTGTTGAGCCTCATCGTTGGCATGGTGGTCGGCATCGCGCGCACCTCGCTCGCGCTCGGCAAAACGATTGTCGAAACGCAGAATGAGGAAATGCGGCAACAGGCGTTTTTCGAGCTGCTCGGCCGCCGCTTCGCATCGCTGCCCGGCAATGCGCGACTCGATCTGAAAGTCGACGACAAAGGCTCGCATTACCTCTCCGACCTCACGCTGCAAAATGTTCCGCTCGGCTTCAACTGGTCCGGCGGCGAACGCATCGCCAAGGCAGTGCAACTCTCAACCGTCAAGCGCCGCAGCGGATTTCTCGACATCGTTCTGCGCTACTACGAAAACGAAATTCTCGAAGACTCCGAGCAAAGCACGATGAGCGCGCTCGAAGAAAAACCTTTCGCCGAAATCGTGTTGCTCACCGATGTTTCCTACTTCGAATGGCGCGTGCTCGATGGCCGCTCGATGGAATGGCAATTCGACTGGCACAACCAAGGCCGACTGCCCTTGCAAATCGAAGTCACCATGGCAATGGGCGCGAAAGGCGAAGAGATCCGCCAAATTTTTTGGATTCCACCACGCCTCAACCCGGAAGTGGTGATGCGCCAAATGACGCAAGGGGCGAATCAAAACCAAAATCCGAATGTCGTAAACCCCGATGGCCAAGCCGAAGACAGCCAAGACGGCGACGGCTCAGTGGGTCTGCCGGAAATCAACATCAACCCCGGCGGCGAAACCTCGCCGGACACGCAATGACCTCCACCCGCACGATTTCCCGACATCGCAGACCCCGCGGCATGGCGCTGCTGGCGGTGATCTGGCTCATCGCGATCCTCGGCCTCGCGTCGATGGCGGCCCTGCGCGTGATCTCGTTCGACATGGAACTCGCCTCGGCAAAAATCCACGGCTCGCACGCACGACAAATTGCGGAAAAAGGCATCGCCATCGCCTGCAATCCCATCGTGAAACGCAGCGATCCGATCCTCCGTCAGTTCAATGAAAACAGCGGCGAGGGCTTCGAAGTCAAAATGATCTCCGAAGGCGCACGTTTCAATATCAACGCGATCATCCTCCAGGAAGACAAAGCACTGCTGCGCGAAATTTTCACCGATTGGGGCCTCAGCCTCGACGACGCGATGGCCACCGCCGACGCGCTCTGCGATTGGGTCGACCCCGATGACAATGTCGCCCTCAACGGCGCCGAGGTGAAGGAGTACGAATCCGCCGGCCGCATCAACCAGCCCTTCAACCGACCCTTTTACGACATTTCCGAGGTCCGCCTCGTGCGCGGCATGGATCTCGTTGAGGCCGCCCGTCCGGATTGGCGCGAGTGGTTCACGGTCTGGAGCGGGGGACCCCTCGACCTCAACGAGGCTACTGCCGAGCTTATCGCCACCGCCGCCGAGTGCGATCCGAGCCAAGCGGAGATCATTCCAGAGACAGTTTGTGGCCCCGACGGCATTCGTGACACGGATGATGATCAACCTTTCGAAAATGCCGCCGCCGCCCTGCAGTTGCTCGGCATCGATTCCGCTGCCCGGCCCGACATCACCCGCCGCTTCACGGTCAACGACACCACCACCCACATCGAAAGCCTCGGGCAAGCCGATGGATGTAAACGAAAAATCAGCGTGATTGTTCGCAATCGAACTGGCAAGCTGGCGCTCCTCCAACGCAACGAAGAAATCATCCCGTGAGCAAACCTATCGAACATGTGCTGCTGATCCCTGGCGAGGAAGCTTGGGAAGTCTGGTCCGGCACGGGCGAGACCGGCTACCAAGCGCGCGAATCGGTCGCGACGGCGATGGCCTCCGGGCTTGCCAATTTGCCGCCCGGCGAGCTGACGATGTTTTTCCCGGTGAAGTCACTCACCGCAGTGCCGATGCGCGTGACCAGCGATGATGAATCGCTGTTTGCCGACCTCGCCGCGCTGCATGCCGAGCGCCTTGGCCTGCGCCCCGATCCGATGGCTGGCCAGCTCACCGATGTGTTCGTGATCGCCCGCGAGGCGGAAAACACCGCTTTGCTTTCGGTGTTTCTCAAATCGCCAAGCGACGAGGAACTTCCGCCGCGTTCGCCAAGTGGCTTCGACATTTCGCCGCGCGCGTTTCATGTCGATGGCAACTCGCTCGCAGTTTGGAAAGAATTCGGCCGCTGGGTCTTCGCGCTCTACCACCACGGAAAACTCGCCTACTGCCAGGCGACCTCGGTCGATGCGAAATTGCCCGATGCCGCGCTCGCCCGCGAAATCCGCCTCTCGCTCGCCCAGCTTTCCATGCAAGGCCTCGATGCCGAGCCGGCCCGCGTGAAAGTTTGGGCAGCGCTCGACCGCGCCGAAGTCGAGCCCTTCGGTCATGCGCTCGGACTGCCGACTGAAGTCGAGCCCCGCCCGCTGCCTGTTCCGCCCGCGCCGCTCAGCAAGCTCTTGCCGGCCGATGTCCGCGCCGCCCGCCGCGCCGCCCAACGCCGCCGGGCCATCCTCAGCGCTGCCGCCGCTGCCGCGCTGGTCTACCTCGGCCTCATCGGATGGTTCCTTTTCGGCCTTTGGCAGACCTCCTCACAAACCCGCAAGCTCCTCGCCCAGGCCGAAGAGGCCGCACCCAACATCGAGGCCTACACTCTCCACGCCGCCAAATGGGACGAGCTCGCCCACGCGATCGATCGCACTCACTCGCCCGTCGACATCCTCTCACGCATCGCTTCTTGCATCCCGCCCAACAGCGGCCTGCGCCTCAAAACCGCCGATATCAGCGCCACGGAAATCAAGCTCATCGGCGAGGCACCCAAGCTCGAGTCGGTCAATGCCTTCAGCCTCGCGCTCACCAAACACAACGAACTCACCCAATTCACCTGGCAAACTCCCCAACCAAACCAGTCGAATCGCGGCTGGGAATTTGTCTTCACCGGCGAGTTGCCGGCCGAAGAAGCCCAGGAATAAGCGACAATTTCCCACTCCTGCGGCGTTGCTCATCGGGCAAACACCGCCACCGCGATCCCTAAAATTTTTCCCCATCCCTCACCCATGTCTCCCCGCGAACGAAACCTGCTGCTCTTCTTTGCCGCCGCAGGCTTCCTCGTGCTCAATTTGCTCGGCTTCGGATTTCTGAAATCCAAACGCGCCGAACTCGATCGCAAGCTCGACGCCGCCGAGCAAAAACTGGCCACCGCCGAATCCTTCCAAGCCAATGCCGAAAAGGTCGGCGAAGAAATACAGTGGCTCACCGACCACGAACCCGCGCCCGTCGCCAGCCAGGACGCGCTCACCAAAATCCAGCAGTTTTGCGAAGCCGAGGCCAACAATGCCGGACTCACGATCAAGTCGCAAAAACCGATGGATACCGACACGACCGAAGGCCGCCATTACCACCGCGCCAAAATACAGTTCAACATCGTCGGCAAGGAACAGAACCTCTACCAGTGGCTCGATCAAATCAACGACCCCGCCAATTTCCGCATCGCTACCCAACTGCGTCTCACGCCCGACGCCAAGGACGACACGCTCATCGACTGCACCGCCACCATCGACCAATGGTTCGTGCCGGCCACGCAATGACCCGCGCCAATTCCTCCATGCCTTTCAAAGCTCCATTGTTGCTGATCCTGCCCGCCTTGACCGCGGTGCTGCATGCGGGCGTGCCGCAAAAGCAGCCATTGGGAAATTACGCCAAGCTCTGGACCAACTCGCCCTTCACCGCCAAGCCACCGGTCGCGGCCGCCGCGCCCGTCGCCAACCCGCTCGAGGATTACGCGCTGCTCGGAGTTTCGCCCATCGGCAACAAGGGCTACCGCGTCACACTCATCAACAAGAAGCAGGCCGACCAACGCATCACCGTCGAGACCGGCAAGGCATCGTCCGACGGATTTTCGATCGTCAAGGTCAACCGCGAAGTCGGTCAACCCCTGAAAACCACGGTCGAAATGACCTCGGGCTCAATGCGCGGCATCGTGAGTTTTGATGAAAAACTTTTGACCATTGCCGCCCCGCCACCGACCACCCCCAGCGGCCAAGCCCCGGGCCAAATGCCACCGCAAATCCAAGGTCAACCCGGTGCCCCCGGCCAAGTGATCCAAAAACAACCACGCCCTCGCGTCGTGCCCCCGCCCGTGCCCGGCAGCCCGAATCCCGCCCAGCCTCAAGGTCAGCCCAACCAATCCCGCTCCTTCATCCGTCGCCGCTGAAATGGTCCCTCTCAACCGTCCCTCGTCCATGTCCCTCATCCGCACCATCGCCCTGATCCTTGCCGCATGCTCCTGCGCCTTCGCGCAAGCACCTGCCGTCCCGCAAGAACCCGCTCCGCCAGCCCCGGAACCAAACCAAGGCCAGCAGGCGCCCCCAGCGGTCCCCGTGCAAGGCACTTCGCCGCGCCCGCGCATCGTGCCGCGCCCTGACGCCATCAATAGGCAAATCCAGGGACTGGGCCGCCCGAATGCTGCCAACCCGCAAGCTGCGAACCCCGCGAACCCCGCGAACCCCGGCGCGCCTGCCGCCGATGCCCCAAAACCCGCCAGCGCACCCGACCCGAAACCGGGCATCCCCCTCGGCGAAAACACGATCACCGAAGACATCGTCGAACCGAAACTCAGCGGCAACGCGCTCGCCGGACTCTACCGCAAATACACCGGCCGCCGCGTGATCGTCTCCAAGGCCGCCGCCGATGCGGAATTTTCCTTCGTCCAGGAGGCCAGCCCGCAGGACCCGCTCACTTTCGCCAAGGCCGCCGAACTTTTGCGCAAAGCCGCCACCATCGAAAATTTCGTCTTCGTGCCCGACGCTCAGGACCCGAATCTCGATGTACTCACGCTCGCCACCGGCGGCCTCCGCCCAACCGGCCGCGGCGTCGATGTCTACAACGAAAATGATCCGCTGCCCGATGGCGATGCGGTCATTTCGTATGTGATGACCCTCAATTACATCAAGCCCGCCGAAGCGGTGAACACCTTCACCGCCATCATCGGCCAGTTTGGCGCCTTCGGCTCGATCGCCGCCGTGCCCAACGCCTCGGCCGTCGTCATCACCGAAAACACCTCACTCATCCGCAAGCTGATCGACCTCAAGAAGGAAATCGACAAGCCGGGCTCGGTCCAAGCCACCCGATTCATCAAGGTCCAATACGCCGATGTCACGGAAATCGCCGAGACGATATCCGAACTCCTCAGCGCCCAGCAGGAAAGCCAGAAAACCGCCGGAGTCCAGCGTGCCGGTGCTGCGCCCGCTGCCAATGGAGCGCCCGCTCAAGCCGGAACCCCCGGCGCCGACACCGCCGGTGAAGACACGCCGGTGCAAATCGTGCCCGACCCCCGCACCAACCGCATCTTCGCCATGGGCCGCCCGGTCGACCTGCTCTTCGTCGAAGGCCTTGTGCGCGAGTTCGATGTGGAAACCAGCGAAAAGAATTTCCTCCGCCGCAAGCTGAAGTTCCTCACGGTCTCGGAGTTTCTTCCGATCGCCAGCGATGCCCTCACCCGCGCCTTCTCCGGAACCGGCGGCGAAGGGGGGCAAACCGGCACCCAAGGCGGCCCCGGCGGGCAAAATGCCAATCGCCCGCAAGCGCAATCCCGCCAAGACATGACCACCGGCGGACGCAGCTCCAGCGGACGCAACTCGACAATGGGCAGCAATTCCTCCGGCATGGGCGGATCCGGCTCAGGCAGTGGCTTCGGTGCTGGTGGCGGCGGCCTCAGCGATCCCTCGGTCAGCACCGCTCCCGAATCCGTACTCGTCGGCCGCACCCTTCTCGTCGCCGACAACATCACCAACTCCATCGTCGTCCAAGGCCCACCGGCCGGACTCGAAATCGTCCAACGCCTTATCGACCAACTCGATACGAAACCGGATCAGGTCCTCATCTCCTGCGTCTTCGGCCAAATGGATATCTCCGACGGTTGGAGCTTTGGTATGGACTATGTGCGTGAGGTGGGTGATGCGGGTGGCCGTGGTGGATCCGGTGTAGGAGGAGTTTTACCACTTGCCAAAACATTATACGATGACCCAGCCACAGATTTAGATGAGTCAAAATATTCGAATTTTAGTCCTGGGATATTTGGTCAACAGGCTGGCTTGGGGATTTATGGTTTGATCGGTAATAATTTACATCTTTACCTGACTGCCAAGCAAAACGATGAAAATTTCAAGGTGCTGTCTCGCCCAACGATTTTCACTGCCAACAATCAAAAAGGCTCGATCGTCAGTGGCACGCGCATCGCCGTGCCCACCAACTCCTACTCCTACGCCAACAGCTCGGGACCTTCAACGAACTTTGAATACCAGGATGTCGCGCTCAAGTTGGAGGTGATTCCCTTGGTCAATTCAAACAGCGAGATCACCCTCAAGATCTATCTCACCAGCGATGATCTCGGAAAGGATCGCCCTGTTGGCACTGGAACTAACGCTTACAATATTCCCGACATTCTCAATCGTGAGCTGATCACCACCGTGACAGTTCCCAACAATGAAACGGTCGTGCTCGGCGGGCTCATCACTGAGACTGCCAAGGACGGGACTAGCGGCATCCCCATCCTCAGCCGCATTCCCGGCATCGGGCCGCTCTTCGGCACGAAGAGCAAGAATAAGAGCGAGAGCTAACTGATCGTCTTCATCCAACCCTCGATCGTGCGCGATTCTCAAACGATGAACGAGGCGCAAACCGACATGGACCGTCGCTACAACATTTCACCCGACGCTCGCAGCTTCGCCGATCCGCCACCGCCCGATGCGGGGCCTGTCGAAGAAGCCCAGCCTGCGAAAAAATCGAAGCCCAGCTTCCGCCCGCCGAATAGGCAGTAACTGTGGCGCGGGCATCCTCGACCGCCGCCTTTTCAAATCAAAGCGCCTTCACGCCATCGGAATTTCCTTCGCATCCTTCCACAGCTCCTCGAGCCCGTAGAAATCGCGAAGCTCTTGGTGCATCACGTGCACCATCACATCGATGTAATCGAGCACCACCCAACGAGCGTCGACCTTGCCTTCGCGGTGGATGGCTTTGACGCCATGCTCTTCTTCCACGCGTTGCGAAACTTCGTTCAGGATCGCTCGCAACTGCGGCATCGATGATCCCGAGCACACGACCATGTAATCGGTGAGCCCCGACACCTTGCGCATGTCCCAGATGCGGATGTTCTCCGCCTTCACCTCATCGGCTGCTTTCGCGCAGGCCATTGCCAGTTCGAGTCCCTTGATTGCCATCGTTGGAAAAATTTTCTGAATCCGCCA
>JAGWXY010000013.1 GCA_018969605.1 Verrucomicrobiota bacterium
CACACCCAAGGCCAACTGTCACTGGTATCTTCACAAGTATACCCGTCCAGCCTCAGCTCATTCAACATCTTCGCTTACGAAGTCAATGACTGGAGTGAGGCAACCAATTACACATCGGGATCTGTCATTCGCTTTGCCGGAAACTATTGGAAATCGACTCAAGACAACAGCGGTGTCACACCAGATACCACGCTCGCATGGGAAGAGATTGATCTGGCTTACTCAGATGAGGAACCTGTCGCTTGGGATAAATCAACCTCATACCTTCGCGACCAAGTTGTAAGCACAGGCACGAGAGACAACAAAAAATACTGGATCGCTCTTGAAGAAAACGCAGGCAAAATTCCCAGCAATGAGTTGCCATGGACACTTCTGGACATCAATCCCGAGTTGATCGCCGGCACGGTTGAAATCCATGGGACCCTGCCGTCCAACATGGTTTCCACGCCACTCTCTGCCGGTGGCGAGCTTTCAATCCAGGCGGCAAATATTATCCAAAGTGGCATTCTGAGAGCCCCCATGGGATCCATTATTCTGGGATGGGACGGTAAGGACCTCAATCCCTACAACACGGTTTTGGATTCACCCAATGATCCAATTGCCAACTCATCAATTCTCTCCCCCATCACCAAGAGCCTCAAACTTAGCTCCACAAGCGTCACTTCGGTTTCAGGAATCGATGAGACCGGTAAAGATTGGATCAGCCCGTACGGAATCAGCCCGGATGGACAATCGTGGATCGACCCAAGAGGCGTCAACATCACCACGAGTGGATTGCCTCAAAAGACAGTCAAGTTGAGCGGTTCCATCGTGGATATGGATATCGGCTCGACAGTCGATATCCGTGGCGGCGGCGATCTCTTCGCAAGCCGTTGGATTGCCGGAAATGGTGGCAGCATCAACCTTCTGGGGTCAACTGACGCAATCTGGACACCCGGCAACGAATACAAAGCGGGCGAACTTGTTCGATACAATGGCGAGACATGGTCAGCACGGGTCAAAAATTCAGGTCAAACTCCTACAGTCAGCCAATACTGGTCAAAAGTTCCCAAGTCCTTCGCCATCGTTCCATCATATAATTTTTCTGTCGCTCCTTACAATGCCTACAACACGGGTTCCAATGCAAACGCTCTTGGCGGGGACAATGGATACACCGATATCAACATCTCCGCAGGAGACACCATCACCCTTGAGGGAAGCGATGTTCTAGCCGCCGGCACCTACACGCTTCTTCCAAGCAAATATGCCCTGCTTCCAGGCGCTGTGCTTGTGACCCCGCTAGCCGGATCCGGAATTGGTGTTTATCAAACCCTCGATGGTGCGGTGCAAGTCTCCGGCTTCACATCCAATACCTTCAACCGCCCATCGACAGATCCGGCTCTGCGCACCCGTTTCGAAATAGCCTCCCAAGAAACCATCAAACAACGGGTTAAATACGAAACCTACTCGGCCAACAAATTCCTCGGCGACATTGCGCTCAACCTCGAACTCGCCAACCCGCAAGAACTTCCCCGTGACGCCGGATACGCGTCTTTCCAATCCGACTCATCGCTCAGACTCGCAGGCAAGGTGCTCACAGAAGCAAGCGGAATCGGTGCAAGAATCGATATCAGCAGCACTGGCATCATCAACATTCTTGGCGCAGGAACAGGTGCTGGCGAAATCATTGCAGGCCAATCGAATCTGGACGCCTCGACCCTCAGCTCATGGGGTGCGGCAAGTTTGCTCATAGGCGGCATTCGTCATGAAGATTCAACAGGCGTTTCAAAACTCGAAATCCGCACGAACCGCATCAACCTCAACAACGGTCAAACCACACTGACTGCACCGGACATCATCTTGGCATCAAAAGAAATTTTGAACATCGCCAACGGCTCCAGCATCGAAGCAATTGGCAACGATGAGTTCGAAGCCGATGAATTTCATGTGTCGGGAGACGGAACACTCGTTCGAATCAGCGCCGATACAAATACCACGACACTTAGAGAGGAGGTCACAGGCTCCGACAAGCCCATGATGACCGTCGGATCAAATGTCCAAATCAACGGCAAATACGGATACTTCGATTCAACTTACGGTACTCAATTTGCAAATGATGCTGTTATCAACACGAACAACCTCATTCTCGCCAGCGGCCAGATCAGCATCGCATTCGATGCTGCAAGCGTAGACCCTACCAAAAATTTAATTTCGAAGCCTCACCTTGTCCTGAATGGCAATCTTCTGACCAGCGCTCAGCAGGCAACAAGCCTTACGCTTCGCAGCTATTCCGGCATTGATATCTACGGCAATGGATCTCTCGGTGGCGAATCCATCGAAAACCTGTCACTTCTGGGCAACGGGATCCGTGCGTATCAAAATGGCGACGGCGATGTCTTGATCGATGCGCAAAAGATCACATTCGGCAACCCTAACAAGCCATCAGCATGGAGCCCAAGCCCCTATGCAAGTGGTACACTTCAAGTATCGGCAAATACAATCCAACTGACAGCCGGCGACTTTTCGATTTTCGGCTATCAGGATGTCAATTTGTCCGCATTGGATGGGATATTCTTTAATGGAAAAGGCTCGCTCTCATCGGTTGGCAACATTCAGCCCCAATCCCCATTCATCATCGGCTCGGGCGGATCCAACTATCAAATCAAGGCAGGCGGCGTTCTGGCATTGGATCGCAACGGCAACCTTACACCCGAGCAAACCTCTCTTGGAGCTTCCCTTGCACTCGAGGGATCCTCAATTTTCGCCAACACATTCATTGAGTTGAATAGCGGAAAAATTTCCCTCAAGGCATTCGAGGGCGATATTCAGATCGGTGGCACACTCTCCGTTGCGGGCATCATGAAAAATTTCAATGATGTGACACGCTACTCCAACGCTGGCACCATCACTCTGGAATCTCTGTCAGGGGATGTCGTCCTAGAAGAGAAATCCTTAATATCCGTCGCCGCAAACAACAGCGGAGGAAACGCTGGTACGCTTCAAGCAAAGAGCGGGCTTGGATCCTTCGTCAACTTGGGCTCCATCACAGGCTCAGCATCTGCAAATGCCATCTCAGGCTCCTTCCTGTTAGATGTCTATGAATTCAATGCTGTGGACGCCGGATCTTTGGCATCGATCAACCAGTCATTGGATTTGGGTGGATTCTATCAATCGAGAAACTTCCGAGCGAGAAATGGCAATGTCATCATTGATCATGACATCCGCGCACGCGATTTCTCGATGGCGGCGGACAACGGCTCCATCACCGTCACGCATAAAATCGATGCCTCAGGTATCACCGGAGGCAATATCGCTCTCACTTCGCGTGACAGCCTCACTCTAGAAAACGGTGCCGCCCTCACGGTCGCGGCCGAGAAATTCGACAGCGCAGGCAAAGGTGGCTCCATCCTACTCGAAGCCGGCACCCAGCGCGATGGAAACGCCAACCTGTTTGCCACGCTTGGCATCAAAGCAGGCGCGTCGCTCGATCTGTCGGTGGCGGAATTCAAACCCGGAAAATATGATGCCGTCGGCTCGAGCGCCTTTGGAGGAAAGTTCAGCGGCACCCTCCATCTGCGCGCACCGAGGACGGCAGGAAATGATGGTATCCTGATCGATCCCATCGCGGGCACGATCACCGGAGCATCCTCCATCCTTGCCGAGGGCTTCAAAGTTTATCAACCCCTTGACGGCATCCTCAACATCGCACAGCGCGACCTCATCGATAGCGATGCCAAAGCATATCTCGGCAACTCAGGCGTGGGCAATGCCAACGAAGCAGCGATGAGCGCCAAACTCCTCAATGGCAGCACTTCGATTGACTCGATTCTGGTCATTGCTCCCGGCGCGGAACTGATCAATCCGACGGGTGATCTCATCCTCGGCCTTGCCAACAACAGCAGCTCAGGAACCACGAACAAAGAAGCACTCGCCGAAGCCGATTGGGATCTCTCCGGCTTCCGCTATGGCAAACTTGGCGCAGCGGGCGTCCTCACACTCCGCGCCCAAGGTGACCTGATCTTCAATAATACTCTTAGCGACGGATTCACACCCATCGCACAAGGAAGCGCCCAAGAATTTGCCGACAATGGCCACTCACGCATGTGGCTGGCACCTCTGGCAAAGATATCAGACTCCCTGCCTATCAACCTGCAGTCGTGGTCCTACCGCCTCTCCGCAGGAGCGGATACCAATGCCAGCTCTTCAAGCGCCGTACTCGGCATTGACCAACTGGCATCCGCCAACAAGGGATCGATCCTTGTCGGAGAGTTTTACCCGGCGGTTCCGAATAACTCGGAAACAGGTCTGAACGCCGGCATCGGCACCAAAGGCCAAACCGCGGACACCATCAGGATTTCCAACACCACAACAAACAGAGGAAACCGATTTGAAGTCATCCGCACGGGAACCGGAATCATCAACATCCATGCGGGTCGTGATGTCCAACTTCGCAACCAATTCGCCACAATCTACACAGCCGGTGTGGCAACGACGAATGCCAATAGCATTTTCAGTGCTAATGATTTTGTCACACCCGTCATTCCGACTACCAACATCCACCCCAGCCAATCCGGAGCAGGCTTGACACTTGGTGAGTTCCAACAAGTCTATCAGCCAGCGTGGTCGATGGCAGGCGGCAACATCAACATTCAAGCAGGTCAAAACATTGCCCGCTACACACTAAACAATGGCGAACTGACCATCGACTCCAGCCGTCAGATGCCGACAAACTGGCTTTATCGTCGCGGCCATGTCGATCCCACCACTGGATTGTTTGCTGACAACGGCGGCATCGATCGGGTTAGGGATACCGCCACATCAACCACATGGTGGATCGATTACAGCAATTTCTTCCAAGGAGTGGGGACACTAGGTGGCGGCAACATTGCATTCAACGCAACCAAGGATGTCATCAATGTGGATGCTGTGGCACCAACCAATGCGCGCATGGCAGGTCGTGACCCAAGCACCGGCAAAAATCTCGCGCCGGATCAAAACAAGCTATTGGAGTGGGGCGGTGGCGATGTCACCATTCTGGCCGGATCGGACATCAGCGGCGGCATCTACTATGTCGAACGCGGCAAAGGAACACTCAGCGCAGGCAATTCCATCACTACCAACGCTGCAAGAACGCCCACACCTTCGACACTTGCAGGAGAAGAGCCTCTTGGCTCATCCACTTGGCTTCCAACCACGCTCTTTGTCGGCAAATCCGGTTTCGATGTGGTCGCGCTCGGCGATATCCTCTTGGGCCCTGTAGCCAACACCTTCATGATGCCGCAAGGGCTGAACAACAAGTACTGGTACAAAACCTACTTCAGCACCTTGTCATCCGAGTCGTCACTTACCGCGACTTCTTACGGCGGCGATATCACCCATCGCAATAGCTCAACATTGCCCGAGGGCTCGAGCGCCACAAACATTTTGGCCAATTGGTTCAATGGTCAGAACCTTTATGTGGGAGAAGGATCTGCGAACAACTCGTCGCATTATCAGCCATGGATACGCCTGACAGAGACCGACCTCAGCAACTTCTCATCAGCCTTCACGCTCACCACATCCAACTTTAGCAGCGCATCCTTCGGTGGAGATATCAATCTGGTTGGAAGCATCAGCCTTTCCCCTTCGGCTATTGGAAATCTTGAGCTCTTGGCAGCAGGTCAGCTCAATGGCCTCAACCCAACAGGAGAAGGCCTCCTGAATGGAGAAAAGGTTCAAGTCTGGACCAGCTCTTCGATCAATGTTTCGGATGCTGACCCCAATACAATCCCAAGGGTTAGCTCTCCGCTGGCTTACCAAAGCATCACCGGCAGGGACAAAGACAAATCCATTGATTCCACACTAAACATCCTGCAAGGCGTCACTGCCGCGTTGACAGAGTCCGGCTCCTACTCAGGGCAATTTGCAAACGCCTACATCAAATCAGCTCTTCACGGCGGAAGCATTCTTCATAAGGATGACAAAAATCCGATTCGCATCTATGCCTTGGGCAGCGATATCTCCGGACTCACGCTTTATGCTCCAAAACAAGCCCGCGTGATGGCCGAGCGCGACATCACCGACATCGCGCTCTACATTCAAAACACCGATATAAACGACATCACTCTCATTTCAGCAGGACGCGACATCCTGCCTTACAACGAGAGCTCCCCCACCCGCTCGATCGCCAGTAACATAAGCGCAGGAAATCTGGTGGGCGATGAAACCCAATCCACCGTTGCTGGAAGGCCCAGCAATGCCATGGCGGGAGACATCCAAATCAGCGGCCCAGGTGTGCTCGAAGTACTCAGCGGAAGAAACATCGATCTCGGCACCGGCGCCAACTATTCCAACGGCACTGGCCTTGGCATCACCAGCATCGGCAACAACCGCAATCCAAACCTGCCCTTCACCGGTGCCGATATCATCGCCCTCAGCGGCGTTACCGGCGCATCTGGCACGGGCCCGGCCGATGGCATCGCCAACAGCTCAATGAGAATGTCTGATTTCACCAACAGATACCTCACCAATCCGGAAAGCTTCGCCTCCGCTTACCGCCAAAAGCTTGCCAACGGCATGACCTACGACCAGCTGAGCATTGAACAGCGCGCGATTGTTGGACTCGAAAAATTCTACTCGGTCCTCAACCAAAGCGGCAAAGACGCTTTGACAAGCGAATCAGATGACACCGACTACGAGGAAGGCTACGAAGCCATCAAGACCCTATTCGGCGAACAACCCAAGAAAGGCGAAATCCTGACCCGCGCCCGCGAAATTCGCACGATCACTGGTGGCTCCATCACGCTTTCTAGTGCAGCTGGCGGCATCACGATGGCCTCGGAAATCTTCGGCAATCCGCTCACCCCACCCGGCATCGTCACCGAATACGGCGGCAGCATTTCTACCTTCACCGACGGCAGCGTCGACATCGGCCAGGCCCGTATCTTCACCCTCCGCGGTGGCGACATCATGATGTGGTCTTCAAAGGGCAACATCGCCGCAGGCACGGCTGCTCGCACTGTAGTGACCGCACCACCAACCCGCGTGGTTATCGATGTCAACAGCGCCAATGTCGAAACCGACCTCGGCGGTCTCGCCACCGGTGGCGGCATCGGCGTGCTCGCCTCAGTCGAAGGCGTGAAGGAAGGATCCGTCGGCTTGTTTGCACCCAAGGGCTTCATCGATGCCGGCGACGCAGGCATTCGCTCGACCGGCAACATTCAGATTGGCGCCCAAGTGGTGTTGAACTCCAGCAATATCAGTTCCGGCGGCGCGACTACCGGTGCCACCGTTGCCGCTCCCAGTGCCCCAAGCGTTTCCTCGGTCACAAGCGCATCCAATTCCTCCGCAGCCAGCACGGCCAGCACGCCCAAACCGGCAGAAAACAAACAGGAAGCCAACACACCCGCAGCGGACAATTCACTGCCGACGGTCTACACGGTAGAAGTCATTGGTTATGGCGGCGGATCGGGTGAGGATGAGGAAGATGATGAAGAAAAAAAATCTGAGCAAAACCCAACGCCCTGATTCGATATTCTTCCGAAAGATGAAACTACGACATCCCATCCACGGTACCATCATTGCCTTATACCTTGGCGCATGCTCAAGCCTCTACGCCACGGAACAAACACCCACAACAACAACCAATCAGACCCAACCCGCATCGAATGATACCGAGGCGTTGTTTCAGCAAGCCCGGGCCCTTCTGCGGGGAGAAGGCGTAAAGAAAGATGCATCTCAGGCATTCAAGCTGATGCAATCCGCCGCTGATCTGGGGCATGCGGATGCCATGGGTGGGCTCGGCTACTTTTACAGCCAAGGCATCAGCGTGCCCAAGGATCCTGAAAAGTCCCTCGAATGGTTTCGCAAAGGTGCGGAAAAAGGTTCTGCCAAATCTCAATACAATCTCGGCACCTCACTCATGAAATCTCATGAGCAACAGCCGGACGAAAAAAAAGCTGCTGAAGCCATCGAGTGGATTCGCAAAGCAGCCGAACAAAAATTGCCAGAGGCAAATCTTACTTACGGCATCTACGCATACATGGGCGAAAACAACATCTCCCAAAACTACGAACTCGCGGCCACTCATTTTCGAATCGCCGCCAATCAAGGGCTCGCAGATGCTCAAAACTATCTAGGCACTATGAACCAAAACGGCCAAGGAATGGCCATCGATCACGACCAAGCAATCGCATGGTATCGCAAAGCCGCCCTCCAAGACCATATTCGCGCCCAAGCAAATTTAGGCTTCGCGATCGGCACGAATAATGCGGATGAAAACAAACAAAACGAGGCGCTCGCATGGCTCAGCATCGCATCTCAGCAAGGGGATGTGAGCGCCGAAAAAGGCCTCATCGAAATCGAGCCTTCAATGACGCCTGAAAAGCGCCAAAAAATCAGCGCCTTGGCCATCGAGTTCCGCAAACAAATTAAACCAAACACATCGTCCACCACCAGGTGAAAATCGTGTTACTGGCGTCCCACCCGCCACCTCTCCATCTATTCTATTTCCTTCAAAAAATCCACGCCCTCGTTGACTGCTTCTGTAAGATTGAAGATTCAGCGATGCTGAATTACCTATCATCAGCATCTTCAACAAATCAGTAAATCAGTAAAATCAGCGGTCAATATTGAGCTCACTCACTCCTGCCCATTTGCCGGCAGTCTTGCCTCAAGCTTGCTCTGAACCCCGAATCGGTTCGCTGCTTCATCACCAAACAACAACTGATGAGATTGATTGGCCTTCTCTGTCGCCTGCATAGCTTCCTCAGTTGGCGCGATAACACGCGTCACCTCGGCCGATTCATTGTTCGAATTGAATTCACTTTGCTCTTGAGCTGAGACTTCGGTTTCCGCTGTGGCATCGGGCCCAAGCTCACCCACCTGCGCCACATCTCGGTAGAAATCATCGACCAAATGGTCGACCGCGGCCTTGATCTGAGGTGTCATCGACCCCGAACCTTCATGACCTGCTTCAATCGCCGCCATGTGCATCATGGCCGAAGGCAAGGCAAAATCGTCGGCAAGCCTCAAGGCCTGCGCTTGCTGGGCCGTTTTGGCATCCGAATCCAAGTCGACATCGGCAGATTCATTTTCAACTCGCTTATCACCATTCGGCAATGACTTCTCAATTCCGCTCACGGAATCTTTCTGCACGCCAGTTTGTTTGGAACCCTTTCCAAGCTCCATCTCCGCCTGCCAATCCATTTTGTGATCTTGGCCGTGAGCATCATCGACAGCAGAATCATTCACGCGATCATCAGGCTGATCCAATACCACCCGACCCTTTTCCTCATGCCCTGCAGTTCCCTCAGGCAGCGACTTGCTATTCGATCGCTCCAAGTTCCACCAAGCGGCTACGATTGCCATCGAGAGCACACAAATAGATAGATAAACATTCTTTCTCATGATCAGTAAAATCTCTACAATCAGCGATTAAATATCTGCCATTTGAACCACCATGATCTCTTCTTAGTCAAATCCACTTTCGTAAACTTTCGTGCATTTTGTGGTTAAAAAAGAACTGGTGCCAGCCATAACCAGCACCAGTTCCAACCATACAAGCCGGATCACAATTTTTTTGAAAACCAAAACCCGACTCAACAAACATTAAGGAGCAACAACGCCGCCGTCAGATGGACGGATGACAGCCATGTCAGCAACCGGGATTCCTGCAGTACCGATGTTGGCTGGGATAGCGGCTTTGATGCCATCGTAAACCAACCTGTTGTTTCCGGAGTAGGAGCTATTACGGGCGTACATTTGCTGGTATCCCCAAGCGGTGTAAGCACCGTTGGTGACCTTCGCTTTGTCGGCCGCACTAAGCGTAGTCCCGCTGGCGGCGATGCCGTCAAGCTTGACGCCGTTGAACGCGCAGAACACCGCGCCTGACGCACGAGCAGTGGCAGCATCCGAAATAGTGATCCAAGTCACGAGGTCAGCTTTGCCTCCATCTTGGAGAACATCGGTTCCATTGGCATCATAGACAGTCACATTGGCTGCTGTTTTGGCCATATGGCCACGGATAACACTTCCGGAGAAATAGCCGCCGTTACCGTCGATATCTTGCCCCCAAACGGTCGATGCACTTGTGGAATCATTTACACCGTTGGCACCGCTGCCCACACCACCTGCAGCCGCTTTGCGGAGCGTGGTGATCGTATCAGTAGTGCCGCCTGTAATCATAAACTGGTTTACAGGATTCGTGATTCCGTAACCAGTTTCCGCAAGGTAGGCTGTACGGGTGCCGGAACCGTCGTTACGACCGACCGCATATACCAAGGATTCATCAGCCGTAACACCTGTAAAAAGGCTGAGCGGTTGGCTACCATTAGAGAATAGCGCACGAAATTGCTTGCTGGTCACGTTTGTAATGGTCGAGCCTTCATTGGTGAGCATGGTGAAAACCACTACGCCGACCTGTGGGGATGCAGGTGAAAGCGTGCTAGCCGCAAAAGGGGTCGAGTTCTTGGTCACATCGGAGAAAGCGATTTCCGACTGGGACGCCTCGACGCTTTTGGCAAAACCAACGGTGTCCTTGTGAGTCTCGCCACCGTTAGCAGCAGGAGCAGTCACGAAGTTGCCATTCACGTTTTGGTAGTACTCAGGGTTGTAGGTAGTATCCACGAGGGCACGAATACCTTCAACCGAGCCGTTCCATGAGCAGCGCACGACCGTCTCTCCATTGACACCTTGGAAGGTCCCCTTGAAAATGGCCTTGTTGGCGCCGCTGACACCACCGGAAGCGGCATCGTGTGCGTATTGATAGTTACCACCAGCCGCAAATTTGGCACGGATGGCTGCGATGGCCGCCGAGCGGAAAGCCGTGGCTCCCGTGATATCGACGACGGTTTGGGAATAAGCGGGCGCTGCAAGAGCAAGGCCAAGCAGACCGCATGCGATGGATGTTGTTTTCATTTTGTTGTAGTAGGCGATATATTGTTTTAGTTTATGCGTTGCGACGACGACGGCGGAAGGCGAGAGCGCCTGCGCCAAGACCAAGGAGCATCACAGAGGATGGCTCAGGAACAGCGGAGAAACCAACGACACCACTTGAATTGATGGTAATCGTTCCTTCGTAGGTACTGGTGCGGAGCGGAATCGGATTCCCCTCTGAGTCAAGACCCGCGGTGATGGTTCCTGCGCCGCCATTCGTTGCAAGAATCCGATGAAGATCCAAGGCAAACTCGACGTTGCTGACATCACCAAAACTTCCGAGAGAAGTTGCGGTGCCCTTTTGTGCCACACCCCCAGCAAGGCTGCCGAAAGCAGTATCCAGGATTCCAGAGGCAAAGAAGGGGTTTTGATCATCAATATTGGAATCAGCGACGCCGACTTGCAGAATGTCATTCGTCCCAAGAAACTTAGTGTTCATCGAAATGATTCTGCCTGCGATCGTGGTCATGTCCGTGTTACCTAAACCAGATCTAATACCTGGATCACTCACTAGGTCGTTCGCTACAGATGTGTAGATTGTTCTATTTGGGTCACCGTTTACCGCAGCGGCAGTCGTACTGGTACTGCCCGATCTTGCCGCCGCAAGACCTGCATACAGATTGGTCATGCTTGCCCACCCAGCACCAAATGCTGTGGTAAGCGTAGTGCTGAGGTTGGTCACCGCTGCTTCACTCTGGGTGCTGCCGCGGGACTCGAGGATGTTGGCGACAGCTGTGGCATCTTGCGATCCAGCTGCTGCACCACGGTAGGTGTAGGCCTGTCCAAGGTTCACATATACAGTTTCACTGCCGTTCTCCTGGAAGAAGAACAGCACGAGGTCACCGGCCACATATGAGGCGGCGTTGGATGTTGTCGCAGCAACCAATGACCCGGAGGCCACGAGCAATGCCGCAAGTTTGTTTTTCAATTTCATATGGTGTTGGTATTATTTGTTGTTTGAGCTCCGGCGGATCTGCTCGTCAGCTAGCGACGCACAGGCCATCGAAGACGCTTAAAATTAGGCTCTCGGACACTCTCCCGCCTATGGTTTTGATGTGACTTATTCGTCACAATCCGCCCTTTTCTAACGCCAAACAAAAAACAGCTCAAATCACGGGTGTCCGGTTGTAACTACCACAGATTCAGTTGGTTAGGATCTGAGTTAGTAAAAGATCTGTGGTCGGTTTCCATAAGTAGTTGATTTAGAGTGACTTTCTCAAACGGATGAACGCTCAAAACCTGCAAAGTTCTGTGGAGTGTGCCGGGCAGCTTGAGCCGCTTGTGGAGGATCGCAATCATGAGGTAGGTGCACACCGCGATCCAGATCTGGGTCTTCACCGCGTTGGGGCTCGTACCGTAGTAGTGCTTGATCCGGAGGTGGCCCTTGATCCAGCGGAAGAACAATTCGATGCGCCAGCGCAGCTTGTAGAGCATGGCCACGGTAAGCGCGGGAATTTCGAGATGGTTGGTCAGGAACACGAGTGGCTTGCCGGTTTCCAAGTCGAGGTATTTGACGCGCCGCAAAAGCATCGGAAAGTCGTCTCTCGATTTTTGGATCGTGGGTTTGCCTATGTGATCGCTGCGCAATCCGGTCAACCGGTTCACTTGGTTGGAGTAATGCCTTGTGAAGCGCAGGTTGGCTTTGGCGCGTGTGACAAAGAAGGCACCGGCATTGGCGATGAGAGCCAGGCGGGCAAAATCCATGTAGCCGCGATCCATCAGGTAAAACGCGCCGGCCTCGAAGAACAGTTCGTCGAGCCAGCCCACATCGTGCTGCCGGGCCCCTGTAATGCAGATGCAAGTGGGAATCGGGCCTCGCAAGTCGATCTGCGTGTGCATCTTGATTCCAGCCTTGGTCTGGCGAAAGTCCGCCCAGTTGAAGAGCGTGAGCGACAGGTCGATCGTGGTCGAATCCAGGGCATAGATCGTGTTGTCCAGATCGACACCGAGATCCTCGCCGACGTAAAGCGGCCTTGCCTTGCGAATGAGGCTCTTGGCGAGGTCCTCCCAAATCCGCCAGTCGCGCGATTCGTTGGCATCGGCAAGTGTCGATCTGGCGACCTTCCCGGTGAAGCCAAGATGATAGAGGGTCTCGGGACGAGCATTGAGACAGGTGGCGATATCGCGCAATCCATCCCTGGAGGTAAGTTGGGCAAACACCATGCAGATGAACTGCTGACGAAATCCAAAGTGTCGAGCGGCGGTGTTCGGTTCGTATTTCGAGACGAGTCGAGAGAGCGTTTGCCAGTGAACCAAATCCAGAATCTGAGAGAGAATATAACGGCCAGCATTCATGAGCCGAGAGCGTCACCTGAACGCCAACGGACTTCAAATCCCTCACATCTATTTTTGCTTCTAAGTTACTCATAAACAGAGACTTCTAAATCCCAATAGTCGATTGAACCGGACACCCGTGAGCTCAAATAACCAAAAAAAAGACTGCCGCACAGGCATATCATTGACGCCTGGAAATCGAACCGTGCAGGCGTCATAACGATTGTCCGCCACCCGCAGTTGGCGCACCGAACAAACTGCCGCATTCACTCGCCAGTGGAAAAAATTGGCCAAAGAAACTGAATAAAAAACGCTGGGAGTCTGTCAACTGTAAGCGAGATATGACCTTATGATCCACCAGACAATATGTTCTCCATGCAACCAAAAAATAATGAAACAAAATGTGACAATTGTGTCACATGAATCCCTTGTCGGGTTCAAAGAGTAAGTTTTAAAGGTGAAACACTTCGCCATTTCTAACCTTTTTTTCAAATTCTACAAACCATTTGTCCCATGAACCTCAAGCGCAGATTAGGCTCTTTCTTTCTCACCATTTTCGCCACCCTCATGGCAGCTCCCCTTGCTGCCAATGGCGGCACCTACACGGCAGGTGACCTTGTGCTGTTCTTTTTCCAAGAGAATGGCAGCCAAACTATTTACGTCAATCTTGGCCCAGCATACACCTATCGCGGCAATGCAGCAGGCCCACAGGATGCCCCAAAGAATTTAAACATCCTGGATATCAAGAGCGCCCTCGACCAAGCATATGGAACCGATTGGGCGACCAAGGACAATGTCTATGCAGGTCTTGCAGCAGTAAGATCCAATAGTACCAGCACGGCTGCTGCTGCCGTTAACGGTGACCCGGGAAGAACAATCTACACATCCGTAGCGAACGACCTAGTGAGTGATCCAGGTAATAGATCTGGTTTAGGTAACACTGACATGACCTCTATCGCGAACGGTATTATTTCGATGAATACGAGATTTCCCGCAAATGTCGACTATGCTGTTGTGCCATCTGCGGACTCATTCATTCCAGGGCAAAACCCCTTCTTAGCGCCTGGAATCCTTGATACTGCATTCAATAGTCTTGCTGGAGGTGTGGCGCAAAAGGGCACCGCTGGATCTCTCGGAAGTTTTGGAAATGTTAGCAATGTCGAATTTGCCCTCGATCTGCATCGGATTCTTGCAACGAATGGCGGCAGCGGCACCATCACCGGTGGCCTTGACTCTGCTGGAAATCCCGTCCCCATTCGTACCAGCACCTACGAAGGCACCATCACGATCAACTCCAGCGGCGTCGTGGGTTTTTCTGCAGTCCCACCCGCAGCCATCACCATCAGTGGTAACCTTGCAAGCTTGAGCAGCACGGCCGGTAACGCATCCAGTACCACGAGCTTCACGGTCTCCGGTGCAAACATGAAGCAAGCCATCACGATCAACGCGCCAAATGGCTTCGAGGTTTCGACATCACCCACTTCTGGTTTCTCCGGCAGCATCACGGTCGGAGCCGCTGGAACAATCGAAAGCACCACCATCTATGTACGCCTCTCCGCCAGCGCCGAACTTGGCACTTACAGCGGCGACATCACCCTCATCAGCGGGTCGGCTGCCCGAACAATCGCAACAGCTACAAGCACTGTTACAGCCACGGCTGCCAACCCGGTCATCTCCGTTTCCGGAGGCCTCACCGTCCTAAGCACCACCTACGGTACCGCATCATCCACCAGCAACTTCACCATTTCCGGCACGAACATGACGGCACCGGTCACCGTCACCGCACCGGCGGGCTTCCAGGTTTCCACCTCATCTACCTCTGGATTCGCCCCCAGCATCAGTGTTCCTGCATCCGGCACCCTTTCCAACACCACCATCCATGTCCGCCTCTCTCCCACTGCCGACGCAGGAACCTACAGCGGCAACATCAGCCTCACCAGCACCGGCGCCACCGAAAAAACCATCGCTACAGCCAGCAGCACAATCAGCAAGGCCGCGCAGACAATCGATGCCATCGCCAGCATCAGCAACAAGGCCTTTGGCGATGCTGCGTTTGCAGTCACTGCGCCATCCTCATCCAGCAGCTTGCCAGTGACTTTGAGCGTGAAGTCAGGACCGGCGACGATTTCCGATAACACCGTCACACTCACTGGCGCTGGCACTGTGGTACTTGCGGCCAACCAATCGGGCAATGCCAACTACAACGCGGCGGCGGAAGTGACAACGAGCTTCTCGGTTTCGAAAGCAGCACAGACGATCGGAGCCTTCACCAGCATCGGCAACAAGACTTTTGGCGACGCTCCTTTTGCGGTCACAGCGCCAACGGCCAGCAGTGGCTTGGCCATAACTTTGAGCGTCAAGTCTGGTCCAGCGACCATCTCGGGCAACATCGTGACCATCACAGGTGCTGGCACGGTGGTGCTTGCGGCCAATCAGGCGGGTAACGCTGACTATGCAGCCGCCACGGAAGTGACGACCAGCTTCTCGGTAGCGAAAGTAGCTCAAACGATTGGGGCATTCATCAGCATCAGCAACAAGACTTTTGGCGACGCACCGTTCGCGGTCATAGCGCCATCCTCATCCAGCAGCTTGCCGGTGACTTTGAGCGTGAAGTCAGGCCCGGCGACCATCTCGGGAAATACCGTGACGCTCACTGGTGCCGGCACGGTAACGCTAGCCGCCAACCAGGCAGGCAGTGACAACTATGCCGCAGCCCCTGAAGTGACGACGACTTTTTCAGTTGCCAAAGCCACCCCAACCCTCACCAGCAGCCCCACCGCGAGTTCCATCAAAAAAGGGCAAAATCTTTCCCAATCAAATCTCGCCGGAGGGTCAGCATCCGCTGCTGGTGTATCAGTTTTTGGAAATTTCGCTTTTGCCAATCCGAGCACCGCTCCCGAAGCAGGCACCGCAAACCATAGCGTAATTTTCACACCTACAGAAATCGCCAATTACAACACCTTCACACTTGATGTATCTGTGACTGTCAATGAAAGCAGCCTTCCTGCGCTTACAAGCCCTAGCACAAGCAGCGGTGTTTGTTTCCAGCCCTTTCAATATCAGATCACTGCAACGAACAACCCCACCGGATTTGCTGCCAACAATCTGCCGGAAGGACTGTCCATCAATACTGGCACGGGATTGATCTCCGGCACCCCAACAAAAGCGGGCGCATATGATGTCGCACTCAGCATAACCAATACCGCTGGCGATTTCGGATCGTCGCTTAAAATCACAGTCAACAAGGCTGCCCAGACGATTGCTCCCTTCACCAGCATTGGCAACAAGGCCTTTGGCGATGCGCCTTTTGCAATTACCGCGCCCACAGCAAGCAGCAGCCTTCCAATAACTTTGAGCGTAAAATCAGGTCCGGCGACCATTTCGGGCAACACCGTGACGCTTACTGGAGTAGGCACAGTTACGCTGGCCGCGAATCAAGCGGGCAATGACAACTACACCTTGGCCCAGGAGGTAACTACGAGCTTCCCGGTTTCGAAAGGCACGAAAGGCACCCAAACGATCGGGACATTCACCAGCATTGGCAACAAGACCTTTGGCGATGCACCTTTTGCGATCACAGCGCCAGCAGCCAGCAGTGGCTTGGCCGTGAGTTTTAGCGTCAAGTCTGGCCCGGCGACGATTTCCGGCAACACTGTGACACTCACCGGAGCGGGTATCGTCGAGATCGCCGCCAACCAAGCGGGCAATGACAATTACAACCCTGCCACTGAAGTAACGACGAGCTTCACCGTCTCGAAAGGCCCTCAAACGATTGGGCCCTTCTCCAGCATCGGCACCAAGGCCTTTGGCGAAGCGCCCTTTGCAGTCTCGGCTCCATCCTCAACCAGCAGCTTGCCGGTAACCTTGAGCGTCAAGTCAGGCCCGGCGACGATTTCGGGCAACACCGTGACGCTCACCGGAGCAGGCACCGTCGAGATCGCAGCCAATCAAGAGGGTAATGCGAATTACAATGCTGCCACGGAAGTGATTACCAGCTTCTCGGTTTCGAAAGGCACTTCCACCGTCACGCTTGGAAGCCTCTCACCCACCTACGATGGCACAGCCAAATCAGCCACAGCAACCACCAGTCCGACCATCACAGGCAACGTGACCTACACGTACACGGGGATCAGTCCCACCGTTTATGCACAATCCACCACCCCGCCAACTCAAGCTGGAAGCTACACCGTGGTTGGAACCATCAACGATGCCAACTACAGCGGCAACGCGACGGGCACTTTGGTAATCACCAAGGCAACTCCCAGCATCACCACAAAACCAAATGCTTCCAACATCACACTCGGCCAAAAACTCTCTGACTCCACGCTCAGCGGTGGCATCGGCTCAGTGAATGGCACCTTCGCATTCACCAATCCAAACACCCAGCCAAGCACCGCCGGTACAAGCAGCCAAAGTGTCACATTTACCCCTGCCGACACCAACAATTACCTCACAACCACAACTTCAATCGACATCGTCACTCAGGCAGGATCAAGTCCTGTCATCACAACCCAACCGATCGATCTCACCATATCGCAAGGCAATAGTGCTACTTTTTCGGTTCAAGCCACCGGCCAAAACCTGAGTTACCAATGGAAAAGAAACGGCCTTGATATCAACAACGCAAGGAATAGTTCGTACACCGTCAGCAGCACATCGATTGCCACAGCGGGAGAATACTCAGTCGTAGTATCCAGCGACAATGGCAGTCAACCCATCACCAGCCGTGCAGCCAAACTGATCGTCACATTCCCTCTTGCCGATCTCTCCATCAATGAGAACACCAGCCCTGTTCTGAGCGTTTCCGTTACTGGTACAGGTCTGAAATACCAGTGGTTCAAAGACGGCACGCCGCTTCGTGGACAAACCAATTCGACACTGACACTCAAAGACATCACAGTCGATCAAGCTGGTACCTACAGCGTCGAAGTGACCGATGCCAATGGCAACAAATTCACAAGCCAGTCATCCAAAGTCAGTGTCAATGCGGTACTTCCCGTGATCACCACTCAACCAAGCAATGTAAGCGTCTATACCGGTGGTAGCGCTACCATGCGCGTCTTGGTCAAGGGTGCCGGCCACGCTTACCAATGGCGAAAGAACGGCATCAATATTCCCGGTGAAACAAGAAATACCCTTACATTGACCGACATCATTCTCGCAGATGCTGGCGAATACTCAGTTTCCATCACCAACTCAGTTGGAAGCGTCACCAGCCGATCTGCAAGGCTGCGCGTTCTTGCTTCGAATTCTAACAACCAAGGTGGTGCCACTGCTCGCCCCACCATCACATCTCACCCGATTTCGCAAACAGTTGCCGATGGTAGTCGAGTCATGATGAGCGTGAATGCAAGCGGCGGCGGGCTCCTTTACCAGTGGACGAGAAACCGCCAAAATATCACGGGAGCAAACCAATCCTCATACACCATCCCTGCCGCCTCTTCCTCGGATTCCGGTGATTATGCAGTGATTGTTTATAATTCACTGGGAACGGTGACCAGCAACATCGCTCGAATTGCCATCTCAGCGCCGGAGATCGATGTCCAACAACCTGCTGGTAGCAGCTTGGTTTCCAGCACCTCAAAAATCAGCTTCGGCACAGCAAAAACGACCAGCAACGGTATTGTGAGGACATTCACCATCCGAAACACCGGCACGACCAAGCTCACTGGCATTTCCTTCAGCAAGTCGGGCAGTCACCAAAGCGATTTCACCGTCACCCAATCCAATCTGCGTGAAGTAGCACCGGGGGCATCAGCCACCTTCACTGTCACCTTCAAGCCGGCAGCCATAGGCGCTCGTACCGCCTCCATCCGCATAGCCAGCAACGATCGCGATGAAAACCCCTTCATCATCAATCTCGCTGGCGAAGGCGCGCGTTGATCTGGCTCAATTCTCTTGCATCGGCTGAGTTCACATAGCCCTCTCCGGATTTCGGGGAGGGCTATTCTCGCTAGCGGGGCACCTCCTCTCTCCCCTTGCATCTTGGCGGCAAAAGTCCGAGCCTCGCGACATGCCTGCACGCAACTTTCATGTCCGCCAAGCCGCTGTCTCCGCATTGCGTGCTTGGGCGAAGGGGCATGATTACGCCGAGACGCTTGTCGAACGGCATGCGCAGCGCCGCAAGTTGAGCCCTGCCGACCGCGGGCTCCTGCAAGCGATCCTCTTCGGTGTGCTGCGCCACCGCCGCTTGCTCGACCACTGGATCAGCGAACTCCGCGATGGCAAGACTGACCCCGAGACTCGCGATGTCCTGCGCGTCGGGCTGTGCCAAATTCTCATCCTCGGCATTCCCGACCACGCCGCCGTCAACGAAACCGTGGAGTCGGGAAAAGCCTGCGTGCGCGGGCTCATCAATGCCGTGCTGCGCCGAGCCATCGCATCGCGCAAGCGTCTGCTCGATCAAGTGCCCGACCTCCCGCCAGCTGTCGCGCATTCCCATCCCGACTGGCTCTACAATCGCTGGCGATCCGCCTTCGGCAAATCCAATGCCCTCGCGCTCATGGAGTGGGACAACCTGCCGGCAGAAACATTTTGCCGCATCAACCCCCTCGCACCGCCCGCCGACATCCCTGGCGAACCCGTAAAAAACGCTCCGGGATTTTATCGCATCGAGGGATCGCTTCCAAACGATCTCATTCAAAGCGGAGCCATCTACATTCAGGATCCGGCCACGCGTCATTCGGTCGAGTTGCTCGCGCCACAGCCCGGCGAGCACATCCTCGACGCCTGCGCCGCGCCTGGTGGAAAAGCATTTCTCATCGCCGCCGCGATGGGCTCCGCCGAAAATCTTGTGTGCACGGACTCCAACGAAAAACGCCTGCCACGACTCGAGCAAAACCTCGCGCGACTCCACGCCGGTAAGGCAAAGGTCAGCGTGCACGACTGGACCCAACCCGCTCCATCCGCATGGCATGGCGCATTCGATGCCATCCTGCTTGATGTTCCCTGCTCCAACACCGGTGTCATCCGTCGTCGCGTTGATGTCCGCTGGCGCCTTCAACCAAACGACATCGAAAAGATCGTTCTCACCCAACGAAAAATCCTCGAAAACGCCATCCCCTGCCTCAAGCCCGGCGGCCGCATCGTTTATTCGACCTGCTCGATTGAGGCCGAGGAAAACATGAAACAAATTGAGGCGTTTCTGAGCGATCATCCCGAGTTTGAAATGATCGCTCATGTCGCAGCTCTCCCCTTCCGCGATCAAACCGATGGCGCATTCGCCGCCTGTTTGAAAGGCAGGGACCTTTCTCCGAAAGGTCCGTCCAAATGAGACGCTACTTATAGGGCTATTTCTTCGGCGGACCGAGGCCGGTCCACCCTACCCTCACAGCATCCGCGGAAAAATCGCCCGCAACGAAGCCTGCCACTTTTCCAAAAAGGCCAGATTGCGCACACTACGCGCAGCATCCGTCGCATCCAAAGGATCCGCATCTTCGTAGCGTGGGAATGCCGCGCATTCGCATTCGATCCGATCGTTCACGCGCGCGATCATGCTCTCGAGCTCCTCGCGGCAACGCTGCGTTTCATCCTCCAAGAGTGCGCGACCAAGTGCCGACTTCGCATCATCGCGCTTGCGAATGAGCGCCTCACATTTCTGCATCGTTGCGCCAACTCCGGCGAAAAGATCCATCAGCGAATCATCCACCGCACCGCGCGGATCGATCTTCATTCCGCGCAACTCGAGCCAATGCGACAGGCGCCGCGACGGGCTCGCAAGGATGTCATGGGCACGCTGCAAATCGGCAAAATCCCCTTCACCGCCGCCCGCATCCGGATGCAGTCGTTTGCCCGCCTCACGAAACGCCTCGCGCAGCTCCTCTGCGCTGATCCCAAGGCGCTTCTCCACGCCAAGCACTTGAAAGGCATCGAATATCGGCATGACTGCGACGAAATCTGGGACTTCGCGCTAAGGCTGGCAACTCCCTTTGCGGTCAGTTCATTTCATAAAACAAAAAACCGCCGTCCGGAATGACCGAACGGCGGTTTGATGATTTCTATCTCCGCATCAGGCGCTGACCGCCGAAGCTTTCGCTTCAAGCGCTTTCTTTGCCTGGGCGATGATGGCCGAAAACGCGGCGGCATCGGTGATCGCAAGGTCCGAGAGGATCTTGCGGTCGGCCTCTATGCCAGCGGCTTTGAGACCTTCGATGAAGCGCGAATAGGTCAATCCCTCGGCGCGAACGGCGGCGTTGATCCGCTGCGTCCACAACCTGCGGAACTGGCCTTTGCGACGCTTCCGGTCGCGGTATTCATAGGTCATCGCCTTGCGGACAGCGTCCTTGGCGTAACGGAAGAGTTTCGAGCGGAATCCGCGGAAACCCTTGGCACGCAGCAACACGCGCTTGCGACGCTTGCGGCTGGCCGGTGAGTTGGTTGCTCTTGGCATGTGTTTGTTTCTGTTCTGACAGGTCGTTGTTTACTTACCTCCCGCAGTCTCACCTGTCGTGCTTCCCTCGCGGGATCAGGCTGTGTGGAGGCCGTCCGATTCGCGGACGGGGGCGCTTTCCGTTGCCGGCTTCAGTTTCAGTGGAAGGGAAGATTCTCTTTGACGTTTCTAATGTCAGCATCGGAAACAAGGCATGCTTGACCCAGCCTGCGCTTGCGCTTGCTGTTCTTGCATTGAAGCAAGTGGCGTGCTCCCTGTTTGCGACGAAGGATCTTCCCCGTACCTGTCACCTTGAAGCGTTTGGCAACGGCTTTCCGTGTCTTTGCTTTTCCAGAGACTCTTGGCATGGGGCGCGAAAACTAACCAGCCACCCACCCTTGGCAAGCAAAAAACGGCATCTTTTCTCAGAAATCGGGGGATGCCCGACATCTTTGGTTTCACGCAACTGTACACTTGCAAGTTTCGCTCTCCGGATTTGGATGCCCCCGGCCCATGGCGTCCTCCTTTTCCTTCGAATCTCTCAACCATGCCCAACGCCAAGCGGTCGGCGCCCTCGACGGCCCCGTGCTCATCCTCGCCGGCGCCGGCACGGGCAAGACCCGCACCGTCACCTGCCGCATCGTCCACATGCTCGAGCGGAAAATCCCCGCCTCGGAGATTCTGGCCGTCACCTTCACCAACAAGGCTGCGAGCGAAATGCGCGAACGCATCGCCGGCATGGTTTCAAAAAAAGCAGCGTCGGAAATGACCGTCTGCACCTTCCACTCACTTTGCGTCCGAATCCTGCGCGGTGGCATCGACAAACTCGGTTACAAAAAGAATTTCTCGATCTGCTCGTACTCGGACCAAGTCGGCATGATGAAACAATTGCTCGTCCGCAAAGGCGGCAGCGATGAAAAGATCAAGCCTGAGACAATTCTCAGCGCGATCTCCGGCGCAAAAAACAAAGGGCTCGATCCCGCCGATCTCGAAGATGACTTTTTCGCCACGCTGGCAGTCGCCTATCAGAACGAACTCCGCGCGCAGAATGCGGTCGATTTCGACGATCTACTCCTGCTCGCCGAGAAAGTCCTGCGTGAACACGATGATGTCCGCGAGCAGTTCCGCCAACGCTTCACACGCGTGACGGTCGACGAGTTCCAAGACACCAACTCGCTCCAAATGCGCCTGTTGCAGCAACTCGTGAGTGCGCCTTTTCATGTCTGCGTGGTCGGCGATGACGACCAATCGATCTATGGCTGGCGCGGAGCGGAAACAGCCAACATCCTTGAGTTCGAGCGCTTCTTTCCCAACCCAAAAATCATTCGCCTCGAGGACAACTACCGCTCGACCCATGCGGTCCTGCACACCGCCAACAGCCTGATCCGCCACAATCGCGGCCGACGCGAAAAATCCCTGCGCACCACCCGACCGTCCGGCGAACCGGTACGCATCGTCGCCATGCCGGGCGATGATGAGGAGGCGGAGTTTGTCGCGGAAGAAATCCTCGCCGGCAAAGGCAACTCCCGCAAATGGGAGGACTTCGCCGTACTCTTCCGCACCAACGGCCAGAGTCGCAAACTCGAGCTCGCGCTGCGCGAACGCAAGATTCCGTATCGAATGATCGGCGCGCAGAGTTTTTACGACCGCCGCGAAGTCCGCGATGTGCTGGCTTATACCCAGTTGATGGTCTCGCCCGAAGCGGATGTGCCTCTGCTCCGCATTCTCAACGCACCCAACCGCGGGATCGGACAATCCACCGCCGTGCTCGCTACCGACTGGAGCCGCGAGCACAACCAGTCGGTGTGGGAAGCTCTCTGCGATCCGGAATTCACCAAATCGCTCGGCGCCAAAACACGCAGCGCGATCGAGGATTTCGTCGCACTGATCTCCGGCGCGAAAAACCGCATCGATTTGAAAAATGAAAACCCGGCCGATGTGCTGGGCGAACTGCTCAAGGAGATTGATTACCTTCCATGGATCGGACGCGGATGCAAAACCGACCAAGAACGCCAACAGCGCGGCGAAGGCGTACAAAGCATTCTGGATAGCCTCCGCGATCACGCGATGAAGGGCAAAAAGCTCCAAGCATTTCTCGACGACAGCGCGCTAGCGTCGGATCGCGAAGATGACGACATTGAAAAAAAACAAGGCGCCACGCTTATCACGCTCCATGCCTCAAAAGGCCTAGAGTTTCCCGTCGTTTTTCTCGTCGGGCTCGAAGAAGGATTCCTCCCTCACTCACGCAGCATCACCGAAGGCACCAAAGACGAGGAACGCCGCCTGCTCTATGTCGGCATCACCCGCGCGCAGGACCAACTCACGATGACTTATTGCTCGAAGCGCGTGAAATGGGGACAGGAAACCGCCTGCCAAGCCAGCTCGTTCATCGGCGAACTCGACGACACCCACCTCGAACATACAAGCTATGAAGAGGTCCTTGCCTACGAGCCGGATAGCGAGGAGCTGAGCAATTTCTTCAGCAACCTGAAGAACATGCTCGGCAACGATCAGCAATGATCCACCCGCACCCCACAACACGCCATTGCGTCATGGGGGCCAATGACCACACCGAGTACCATGTCGCCGCATGCGGACATTTGATCCACATGCAATCGCACCATGAAAGTCCTGCTCATGCATCGTGGCGATGGCCATGCCGGCGGTGGTCAGATCCAAATGAACCGCCTGCGCGACGGGCTCAATTCTCGCGGCATCGAAGCCCGCATCCTCTGCAGGGACGCTACGCAAAAAGACTCGGTACTCATGCCGAGCCGACCGCATGTCGAAAATTTTCTTCGCCGCATCACAAGGCCGATCGGGCTTCACGACATCCACCTTCTCAGCTCATTCGATGTCCCGCGCATGCCGGAGTTCGCTTCGGCCGATCTCATCGACATCCACTGCACCCACTGCGCCACACTGAGCTACCTCGCTCTACCGCGAATCACCGCCAACAAACCCGCCGTCTTCACTTTTCACGACATGTGGCCCATCACCGGCCACTGCCATGCAAGCCTCGACTGCGAACGATGGAAAACCGGTTGCGGCATGTGCCCCTACCCGCTCACCGAACCCGCCATTCGCCGCGACGCGACAGCCATCGAGTGGCGACTCAAAAATCATGCCTACCGGCGCTCGAAGTTCACGATCGTCACCCCCAGCAAATGGCTGCGCAACCTCGTGCGACAAAGCATGCTTGCTACCTTCGATGTCCGCCACATCCCACACGGCATCGACACGGAAGTTTACCAACCGATCGATAAAGACCTCGCTCGCAGCATCCTTGGAATACCACGGGACAAAAAAATCCTGATCTTCGGCGCCGAGACCATGAAGCGCCCGCTCAAAGGCGCGGACCTCTTGGTCATGGCTCTGCAAAGATTGCCCGATGCCCTCAGACAGGAGCTCGTTCTACTGATCTTCGGCAATGCGACCGATGGCATCGTTAATGACACCGGCATTCCATCGATCCAACTCGGCTACCTTCGCAATGACCGCATGAAGGTCCTCGCCTTTTCCGCTGCCGATCTTTTCATCCATCCAAGTCGCGCGGAAAACTCACCGCTGGTCATCCTCGAAAGCATGGCCTGCGGCACACCGGTCGCATCATTCGCAGTTGGTGGTGTGCCGGAGTTGGTGCGAGATGGCATCACCGGCCAACTCGCCAAACCCGAGCACGCCAGCGACCTCACCCGCGTGATGGAAGAAATGATTTCCAACCCGGATGCCCTCAACACGATGGCGCAAAATTGCCGCAGCATCGTCCTCAAGGAATACCCGATCGAACTCCAAACCAGCCGCACGATCGACCTCTACCACCGGCTCATCGCCGAACATCGGGACGCGACAAAGCACTGATGCGACACACCGTTCACGCGGAATGACCATCCACCACCGCCATCCACCCGCCATCCCGCCGGTGCAAATCGACATGGTGCATGCCCGCCGCATTCCACCCATGACCACTTGCGGTGACGACCGGTTTTTCAAGCATCATCCGCTCGCGATAAACATTGATGTCGAGCTCGACGATCTCAAAGGCAAACACCTGAATGCCATAATCCGGATCGTCGTCCTGACCGAATCGGTACAGCTTGCCCTCACGTTCGATCACACTACCACCCGGCCTTGCGATGTGCTTGTCTAGCTTCACCACCGGGTTCATCGGATGCGCCGACCAACCATCCTTGAGGTTCTGCGAGTAGTACAAATTCAACACATCATTGCGCGTTGTGCTCGCAAACATCCACCACATGTCCCCATAGCGAAACAACGTCGCATCGACATAATCATGACCGGTCAGCAGCTTGTTGACGAATTCCCAGCGCCTCGGAAATTCCACCGCACGATACAACCTCACGGAAAAATCTCTGTGCGACTCGGGCACCATGTAAACTTGCCCGTTCCACTCAAACACATGCGGGTAAGCGAGATGGAAGTCCTCTTCCAAAACCACCCCGCGATACTGCCACTCAAAGCCATCGGCACTCACCGCATGCCCGATCACGCCTTTGTCCTCGCCTTGCAAGAGAACTTCAAAAAACAGATAATACACACCCTCTCTCACAATCATGAAGGGATCCGCGATCAATTCGGCGTTCACATCGGTCACATCGTCACGCGTGAGCACCGGATTTTCCACCCGCTTGCTCTCGACCAATTCCCAAGGACTCGACCCTTCATAAATTCCGATCGCCCAATCTCTCTTCACCTCTACAGGTGCCTCGACTTTTTTTCTGCGAAGCAAACTCCGTAAGGTCCTGTAGCCTGAGGGCTGATGCTTATGCACCAGAATACCAAGGATGCCGCCAAGCCCCAGCATCGTCACCATCCATCCCGCGCCATTCGGAAGATATGAAATCATGTGCGGCCAATGATTCGCCCAAACCCGCGGAGTTTCACCTACGCGATCATGCGAGTGATGATAATAAATCCAAGCTCACCGACCGCATGAAAATGCTTTGCAGCAGCGACCGAATGTGGGAAACCGCTTCACGGTGCCTGATCTCTCACTCGAACATGCTCTGAATGCCCGCGGTGTTTCGCACATCGCCGGAATCGACGAAGCAGGTCGCGGCCCGCTCGCGGGACCAGTCGCCGCCTCCGCGGTGGTCCTGCCCAAAAATTTCTCCTGCCCGGGCCTCGACGATTCAAAAAAGCTCAGCGCCTCGGCCCGGCGCAAACTCTACGACCACCTCACCACCCACCCGGATATCATCTGGTCTGTTGCCACCGCAGATCACGAGGAAATCGACAGAATCAATATCCTCCAGGCCACTCACCTCGCCATGCGCCGCGCGGTCGAAGGCCTCCGTGAAGCACCCGACCACTGCTTCATCGACGGTCTGCCACTTCGCAATTTCCCCTACCCTCACGACGGCATCGTGAAGGGCGACTCAATCTCGCTATCAATCTCCGCCGCAAGCATCATCGCCAAGGTTACCCGCGACGACATCATGCAAGAAATCGACCGCGAGTTCCCGCAATTCGGCTTTGCGAAACACCAAGGTTATGGCACCAAGGCACATCTTGAAGCGCTTCGGATACACGGCCCTTGTCGCTACCATCGTCGCTCGTTTCAGCCGGTGGCTCAACTCGCCCTGCCGCTTGACTGATTCAGAGGGCCTGGCCCACGACCGCCGCTGGATCGGCGAATACGGCGAACGCATCGCTGTCGATTTTCTCCGCGCCACGGGCCACCGAATCCTCAAACGAAATTTCAAAGGCCCGCGCCGCGGCGAAGTCGACATCATCGCGAGACACGATCGGCTGCTCCTATTTGTCGAAGTCAAAACCCGGCACAGCGACACCAAAATCCGCCCGCTCGACGCGGTCGATAAAGCCAAACAACAACTCATCGAGCGCGGTGCCAACGCTTGGCTCAAACTGCTCAAAACACGCAATCTCCCTTGGCGCTTCGATGTGATCGAGGTCCTGCTCGAAGAAGGCAAAAAACCAAAGATCAACCATGTGAAGGACGCGTTCTGAGCGAATCAAACTTGCGCGGCACCAGCTACGCGCGCATCGTGCCGACCCGTAGCATGAAAACGCAGTCCGATTCCATGGCATGGCTCACCCGCGGCGACGGGTCTCGCATCATCGGCCATGGACCTTTCACTGCTGCGACAGAAGCACCCGCCACCGGCACCGCATTTTATGTGCAGGACTTCGCGCTCTCGGATCCGAAACCATGGAAAATTCCGCACGCATCGGAATGCATCACGGCGGAGTCCATCGCTGCCGCGAAATCATCCGAGCCAATCGAATGCGATTGGCAGCCACTCGATGCCACTCCGTTCTCCGCGGTGTTTCAAGAAATCATGACGAGCATCCACAGCGGCGAATTTGAAAAAACCGTTCCTGTGGTGACCGAAACCGGCGTCTGCAAATCCGCACCCATTCACGCGATTGCCAACGCGATGCAATGCCAAGGCGCGCCGCTTCATTCATACGGCTGGATCGATGGCGATTCCGGCTTTGCCGGTGCCACACCCGAGTTGTTGTTCTCACTCGACGACCACCACCTCGAGACAATGGCCCTCGCAGGCACCGCGCGCTCCGAAGACCACGATGTCTTCGCCGCCGACGAAAAGGAAATCCGCGAACACGAATATGTCGCGCAAACACTCGTCTCAAAACTCCTCGACCTCGGCCAACTCTCACGCCACCCGCGCAGCATCCTCAACCTCGGATCAATCGTTCATTTCCTGACCCGCATCTCGGTCAAACTCCATTCGCCTATGCCGCCCGAGGCACTGATCCGCAAACTCCACCCGACCCCCGCCCTCGGCCCTCTGCCGCGAACCACCGAAACGATGAACCAACTCATCGGCTGGCGCCAACGGCTCGATTGCCCCGCACAATTCGGCGCACCCTTCGGGGTCCTTCACAATGGCCGCTTCGAAGCCATCGTCGCCATTCGTGGCATCTGGTGCGTTGGCCCTCACATCCGCATCCCCGCAGGCTGCGGCATCATTGAAGCCAGCCGCCTCGTCAACGAATGGCGCGAACTCCGCCTCAAACGCGAATCGGTCAAAAATTTCCTATTCCATTCCAATCGCTAGTGCGATGCGGTCCATGGTTGCATCCGCGATCGCGTCATCTAAAGTTTCCGCGATGAATTTGCATGCGACGCTACAAGCGGTCACCGGATGGCTGGAATTGGGATTGGCCGATGAAGCGCTCTTAGAGATCAACGAATTGCCTGCCGAGACGCAAAAAAAACGCCAGGTGCTCGAGCTCAAGCTCGCAGCGCAAATGCAAAGCGAATCCTGGAACCGCGCTTCCGACACCGCCCGCCTGCTTTGCCTCGTCGCCAAGGACGAACCGGTTTTTTTTCTTCGCGCCGCCTTTTGCCTCCACGAAACCGGCGACACGCTCGCGGCCTGCAACTGGCTGCTCAAAGGCCCCAAAAGCCTCTTCGAAATGGCCATTTTCCACTACAACCTTGCCTGTTACCTCTGGACCCTCGGCGAGGCAAAACGCGCCCGCAGCCACCTGAAACAGGCGATTTCGATGGATCACACATTCATCGAGGCCGCCAAGGAAGACCGCGACCTGATCGGCATCGGTCCCCTCGATTGACCTCAAAACATACTCCGCCTTTCCGCGCCCCCCGCGAAAATCATCCGCCCGCGACCGCATTTCCCGAGATGCTTTCTTGCGCCAAGCGCCAAAAGTGCGATGATTCGCTTCTACGGATCCAGCTCCGGAAACTTGCAATCCTAACGAACAAAGCCATGACCGACTCCGCTTCCACTCTCGACAACGCCGAGACCACCGCCGCAAGCCCATCGATCGCACAAGCCGCCAACGACCTCCGCGCCGCCGCCGGCGAAAGAGCACGCGAGTTCGTGCACACCGCCGAATCCAGAGCCGCCGCGCTCAAGGAACGCGCGATCGAGTCCGCGCAACACCTCCGCCAAACGGCCGCCGAAAAATCCCAACACCTTCGCGAATCGGCCACCGAACACTGGCAGGAAACCCGCGTGAAAGCACAGGAATTCCACTCGACCGCCGAAGAGTACATCCGCCAAAACCCCACGAAATGCGTGCTGGGTGCCCTTGGCGTTGGATTCCTCATCGGCCTCATCACCCGCCGCTGATTCCACCCTCTGATTCCACCCACATTCGAAGCGTGGGTGATTCGCATCGGCTGATGATCATTTCACTCATCAGCCAAGCGCTACCCATTCGTCACCTTTCATGCCAGATCCAAGTCCACAGCCTGAGCCCGAAGGCCGCGAAACATCTCATGGCCCGTCGAGCTGGATCGAAGCCTTGCTCGCCATCGCCAGCTCACGCGCCGAGTTGATAAGACTCGAGGCCAAGGAAGCCGCACGCAAAGGCACGAACAAAGCAGCACGCGTCATCACCGCAATCCTCTGCTTCACCTTCGGATGGACATTGCTTTTGGCCGGCGGCATCGGCGCAATCTCACAACTCGCGGGTTGGCCGTGGTTCTGGACGGCCCTCGTCATCGGCACCATCCATATTATCGTCGCCGCCATCCTCCTGCGCAAATCATCCGGCACCACCACGCCACTCTTCCCCGTGACCCGCGCCGAATTCCAAAGAGATCGCGAATGGATCGAAAATCTGCAGAAAAATCCGAAGTCGAACGCCTGATCCAACTCAGCGCCGCCGCCCGTTCGCGACTCACGCACGATGCCATCGCACTTCGCGAGAAGCTCGATGTGCCGACACGCATCCGCCATTCGCTGCACGACAAACCCGGCATGTGGCTCACCGGCTCGATCCTTTCCGGTCTCGCTGCAAGCATGCTCTTTCGCCGCAAAAAATCCGCACGCACGGAAAAATCACGCGGCCTCGCTGGCACGCTGCTTGGTCTCGTCTTGACTACTGCCCGCCCGCTGTTGAAAATCTGGTTCGGCAACGCGTTGAAAAAATGGCTGAGCCAACGAATTGCCACATCGCTCGTTTCCAGCCCAGAGACACAACGCCAACTTCACAAGAGCCAAACTCTCTCCAACAAGCCCCATGTCCGCCCATCAGGTCCTTGACCATGTTGACCAATACCTCCAGATCGGCCGAGAATATGACTGCTCGGATGTTCACCTCGCCACCGGTTACCCCCCTGCTTGGCGACGCTTCGGCACGCTCTCACCCATTTGGGACGACCATGATCCGCTGACCCCGGAACAAGCCGAAAAACTCGCGCGCTCTTTCCTCTCAGAAACCGAATGGGCCCGCCTCGATCAACGCGGCGACATCGACTTCGCCTACTCTTCACCCAGCGGCCGCTACCGCGCCTCGGTGATCAAGCAACGCCTTGGCTATGACATGGTGTTCCGCATCATCAACAGCAAGATCCGCTCGATCGAAGACATCGGCCTGCCACTCGAACACATCCTGCCTCTTACCCGATATCAAAACGGCCTTGTGCTCGTCACCGGCTCGGTCGGCTCCGGCAAGTCGACGACGCTCGCGGCCCTTGTCGATTTCATCAACCGCGACCGCGAAGACCACATCCTCACCCTCGAAGATCCGATCGAATATGTCTTCGATTCGAAAGGTTGCCATGTCAACCAACGCGAGGTGCATACTCACACCGAATCCTTCGCGAAAGCCCTGCGCGGCGCCCTGCGGGAGGACCCGGATGTGATCATGGTCGGTGAAATGCGCGACCTCGAAACAATCCAACTCGCGCTCACCGCCGCCGAAACAGGTCACCTTGTGCTCGGCACCCTTCACACCGGCAACGCCCCTCGCACCCTCGACCGCGTACTCGATGTGTTCCCCACCGACCAACGCGACCAGATCCGCATCATGGTCTCCGAATCGTTGCGCGGCATCCTTTCCCAACAACTCGTCCCCCGCGCCGATGGCTGCGGACGCGTCATGGCCCTCGAGCTGCTCGTCAACACTCCTGCCGTCTCGAACTGCATCCGCGAAGGCAAAACCTACATGCTCCCCGGTGTCATGCAGACCGGTAAAAATGTCGGCATGATCACCATGGACGAATCCCTGCGCAAACTCTATATCGATGGACTGATTACCCGTGAAGAACTCCTCTACCGCGCCGACGACAAGACCGAAATGAAGATCTTCCTCCAGTCCTGATCCGCCAACTTTTTCCCTCCTCTCCCACGACCCGCCATGGCCCGCATCGACGAGTTTTTCCGCTACCTCGTAGCCACCAAAGGATCCGACCTCCACCTGTCAGAAGGTCAACCACCGAAAATCCGCGTCCATGGCGCGGTCACCCCCATCCCAGACAAGGAGGTGCTCAGCGGCGATGATTTCAAAAACCTGCTGGGAGAAATTTGTGACCCAGCCGCATTCGAACGCTATCTCAAGGCGGGCGATCTCGACTTCGCCTACGAGATGGACGAAAACTCACGCTTCCGCTGCAACTACCTCAAGCAGCAGAACGGCCTCGGCGCGGTCTTTCGTCTCATCCCCACCGAGATCGCCTCACTCGAATCACTCGGCGTGCCGGAAATCGTCAAAGAGTTCGGCCACATGCGCTCCGGCCTTGTGCTTGTCACCGGCCCCACCGGCTCCGGCAAATCCACCACGCTTGCGGCACTGCTCGATTACATCAACTCTAACTTCAGCCGCCACATCATCACGGTCGAGGAACCGATCGAGTTCGTTCATCGCAACAAAAAATCCATCATCACCCAACGCGAGGTGCATATCCAGACACCCTCCTTCGCCGATGGCCTTCGCGCCGCTATGCGCGAGGACTCGGACATCGTGCTCGTCGGCGAGATGCGCGACCTCGAAACAATTTCACTCGCTCTCACCGCCGCCGAAACCGGCCTGCTCGTCTTCGGTACCCTCCACACCAACAACGCGCGCAAGACGGTCGACCGCATCATCGATGTATTTCCCTCCGACCAACAATCTCAAGTCCGAACCATGCTGGCCGCCTCACTGCGCGGCGTGGTCGCCCAACTCCTCTGCAAACGCATCGACAAACCCGGCCGTACCGCCGTCCACGAAATCATGTTCGCCACCCCGGCGGTCTCCGCGATCATCCGCGAAGGCGCGACCCAAAAACTCTACGATGTGATCACCGGCGGCAAAGCCGAAGGCATGCAATTCATGGACGAATCGATCTGGACGAAACTTCGTGAGGGCATGATTTCGCCCGAGGAGGCCTACATGAAGTCGATCGACAAGACCCGCTTCAAACGCTTCCTGCCGGAAAACATGAGCCACCTTGGCGATGCCTCCGGCGACAACCCGATGAGCCATTGAGGTACCATTGAGGCCCGGGCGGCCGACAGAGCCGATCCAAGGGCATTTCGGCGGCAAAACTTAAGTCATCGCGCCCAACTCCAGCGCTTGCAAGGTCCTCTTCCCCGGTGTATTCCCTCCGGCCCGGCGTTCCCCCGCCTCACCCCCAGCGTCACATGATCAAGTGGATTCTCCAAAAAATCGTCGGCAGCAAGAACCAGCGCGAAGTGCGCCGCATCCGCCCGACGGTTGCCCGCATCAATGAAATCGAGGAAGCCCTGCAACGGGAGCCCGAAGAAAAATTGCGGGAAATGACCCGCATGTGGCAGTCCCACCTTGCCCGCTACCACGCGCTCGAAGCACCGCCCAAGCCGGCTGTCGAACGCATGTCGGCCGAGGAACTCGCCACCACGGCGCAAAATCTCGAAGCCCGCATCGCCCCACTCCGCAGCGAATTTTCCCAGCTCCCCAATTCGGTCGAAGCAAACGCCGCATCCATCGAAGCCGCCAAGGCCGCCTTCCACGAAGTCTCGGAAAATTTCCCCAAGGCCCGCGCGAAATACCTCGAACAAATTCTCCCCGAAGCTTACGCGGTCGTAAAAAACGCCGCACGCCGGATGTGCGGCACGACGATCACCGTCAACGACCACCCGATCCTGTGGGAAATGGTCCACTTTGATGTTCAGCTCATCGGTGGCATCGCACTCCACCGCGGCATGATCGCCGAGATGCAAACCGGCGAAGGCAAAACCCTCGTCGCCACACTGCCGGTCTACCTCAACGCCCTCACCGGCCTCGGCGTCCACATCGTGACGGTCAATGACTACCTCGCACGCCGCGACTCGGACTGGATGGGCGCGCTCTACCGCTTCCTCGGCCTCAGCGTCGGCTGCATCCAAAACCAAATGCCCCCATGGGAACGCCGCGAGGAATACGCCTGCGACATCACTTACGGCACCAACGCGGAATTTGGCTTCGATTACCTTCGCGACAACGGCATGGCCTCGACCAAGGACGAACAAGTCCAACGCGGCCACTATATCGCCATCATCGACGAGGTCGACTCGATCCTCATCGACGAGGCCCGCACGCCCCTCATCATTTCCGGCCCCTCCTCCCACTCAACCCACCAGTACGAGAAGTACAAACCCTCGGTCGAACAACTCGTCAAACGCCAGACCCAACTCTGCAACGAGACCGCCACCGAAGCGAAGCAACTCCTCGAAGCCGGCGACAAGGAAGGCGCCGGACGCGCACTCTACAAACTCAAACTCGGCCAACCGCGCAACCGCCAACTCATGCGCTTCATGGAGGAGCCGGAAATGCGCCGCCTTCTCGAAAAGGCCGAGCTCTCATTTCACCAGGACGCACAGAAAAAGGAACTCTTCGAACTCAAGGAAGAACTCTACTTCGTCATCGACGAGAAGAGCAACGACTCGGACCTGATGGAAATGGGCCGCAATTTCCTCTCACCCGGCGACCCCGATGCCTTCACCCTGCCCGACCTCGGCTCGCTCTATGCCGACATCGATACGAACCGCGAACTCAATGATGCGCAGAAAGCCGCTGCCAAGGAGTCGCTCCAAATCCGCATGGATTCGCAGGCGGAAAAAATCCACAACATTTCCCAACTCCTCAAAGCCTACTGCGTTTTCGAAAAGGATGTGCAGTATGTCGTGAAGGACGACAAAGTCATCATCGTCGATGAAAACACCGGCCGCGAAATGCCAGGCCGCCGTTGGTCCGATGGACTCCACCAAGCGGTTGAGGCAAAGGAAGGCGTGGCCATCGAGAAGGAAACCCAAACCTTCGCCACCATCACGATTCAGAATTACTTCCGCCTTTACGAAAAACTCGCGGGCATGACCGGCACTGCAGAAACCGAAGCCGCCGAGTTTCACGACATCTACCGCCTCGATGTCCTCCCCATCCCCACCAACCGACCAAACAACCGAGTCGACGAAAACGACCAGGTCTTCAAGACACGCCGCGAAAAGTTCAATGCGGTGATCGCCAAAATCGAGGAAGCCCACGCCATCGGTCAACCCTGCCTCGTCGGCACAGCCTCAGTGGAATCCTCCGAAACCCTCTCGCGCATGCTCAAGCGCGCCAAGATCCCCCACTCGGTCCTCAACGCTAAGTTCCACGAACAGGAAGCGGAAATCGTCTCCCGCGCAGGCCACACCGGCGCGGTGACCGTTTCAACCAACATGGCCGGACGCGGTACCGACATCAAACTCGCACCCGGCGTCGCCGAACTCGGCGGACTCTTCGTGATCGGCACCGAACGCCACGAATCCCGCCGCACCGACCGCCAACTCCGCGGCCGCTGCGCCCGCCAAGGCGACCCCGGACGCTCGCAGTTCTTCATCGCGTTCGAAGATGACCTCATGCGCAACTTCGCCGCTGCCGACCGCATGACCGCGATGATGGAACGCTTCGGCATGAAGGAAGGCGAAGCACTCGAACACTCGTGGCTCAACAAGTCGGTCGAGACCGCCCAGAAACGCGTCGAACAACGCAACTACACCTGGCGCAAACGCGTGCTCGATTTCGACGATGTGATGAACATGCAACGCGAGGTCGTCTACGGCTATCGCAACGAGGTCCTCACCACCGAAGTCCCGCGCGATCTCGTCAACGAAATCATCAACGAGACGATCCCCTCGTTCGTCACCAATTTCCTCGCCGATCAGGAAGGCGAGCCCGATCTCGCGAGCCTCGCCCAACAGGTCAACAGCACACTGCCACTTGGTGTCAGCGCCGCAGATTTTGCCTCGGCCAGCGACGCCTCATCCATCACCGAGATCCTCGTTGCAAAAGTCAGCGAAGCCTACGAAACCCGCGTTGGCTCACTTCCCGCCGAGGTCCTCGACCAAGAGGAACGACGCATGGTCCTCGCCGCCATCGACAAGCAATGGCAGGAACACCTCTACAACATGGACGCCCTCCGCGAAGGTGTCGGACTCCGCGCCCAAGGCCAAAAGGATCCTCTCATCGAATACAAAAACGAAGCCTACGAGCTCTTTGTCACGCTCATGGATTCGATCAAGCGCGAGGCCCTGCAAAACCTCTTCCGCTCGGCCGCCAACCTCGAGGCCTTCCTCAAACAACTCCACAGCCAACCGCAACAACTCCAAGGCGGCGAGGACACCCTCACCAAAAGCAACATCGCCGTCACCGGCAACTCAAGCAGGGTACCCGGCACCGACGCCGACCAAGCCCCAGCTCTCAAAATCAACCTGCCCAAACGCAAACCCAGTTTCGCCATCGAAACCACCGGCAGAAACGCCCCCTGCCCCTGCGGATCCGGCAAAAAATTCAAGCAGTGCTGCGGTAAGGATAGCTGATGAAGCAACACAGTGACATCGAGACTGACGTGACTGCGGTCGCGTCCCAAAGCGATGTTGCAACTTCGCCGCAACTGCTGCAAGAGGTCTCGAGCCTCGGCTGCATCGATCGCTTGCGAAACCGAATCTTCCAAGCCGCCCTCATCGTCCTCGCGAGCCTGTGGGTTTACTCACCATCCTACCACGGCGACTGGCTCTGGGACGATGACCAACTGCTTACGGCAAATCCCACCGTGCAGCACCGCGTTTCGCTCGATCCGAATGTGCCGACCGACAGCCTGGCTACACTCAAAAAACTTTGGTTCAGCCCCGAAGGTGCCGACTACTTCCCACTCTCCTACACGGCGCTGTGGGCGCAATGGCCCTTCTTTGGGTTGGATCCAACGGGCTATCATGTCACAACGATTCTGCTCCACACCATCAGCGCGCTGCTTGTTTGGGCATTGCTCGCCAAGATGAAAATTCCCGGCGCTTGGCTATCCGGCCTCGTGTTTGCGATTCATCCGGTCTGCGTCGAAAGCGTCGCCTGGATCTCCGAAACAAAAAACACACTCTCACTGCCGTTCTTCCTGCTCTCGTGCATTTTTTGGGTCGGTCAGGACGATGAGACCAATGCAGCCAAGCGGCAACGGCTCTATGTTTTATCGATCATTTTTTTCCTGATCTCGATGTTCGCCAAAACCTCGATCGTGGCCTTTCCGATCGTGACGCTGCTTTATGCTTGGTGGAAGCGTGGAAAAGTGACCGAACGGGACATTATACTCGCACTGCCCATGTTTGCGATCTCGCTTGTGCTCGGGCTCGTGACAATCTCCTACCAATGGGGCCGCGCCATCGGGCAAGAAAAGATCATCATCGGCGATTTCCTTTCAATCGACGGATTCCTTTCCCGAATGGCCATAGCGGGAATGGGAATTCTGCATTATCTCGCATCGATCGTTTGGCCGATAGGCCTGCTGCCGATCTATCCGCGCTGGGAGGTCGACCCGCCGAAGCTGTGGATGTTCCTCGCTTGGCCCATACTCTTTGCAGGCCTGTGGTGGATGTGGAAAAAACGCAATGCCGCATTTCCATCTCACTGGGGCCGCCACGCTCTTTTTGTTTTCGGCTTTTTCCTGCTGATGCTGGCACCCGTGCTTGGGTTCGTGACCATCTCCTACATGCGAATCACCTGGGTGGCGGACCACTTCGTTTACAAGCCCATGATCAGCATCGTGGCCTTCCTGTGTGCTGGTGTCGTGCTGTTTTTCAATCGCCTCAAAGAGAGTTCGAAGCCGGCATTTTTGCTCATCGGCTCGCTTATGCTGGTCGTGCTCGCATTGCTTGCCTTTCGCCAAACGGTTGTGTGGAAAGACGAGGACCACATGTGGGAATACACGCTCAAGCGCAACAACAATGCCTGGCAGGCACACAACCGTTTGGGCGCCAAAAAATCTTCCCGCGGCGATCTGGATGGAGCCCACTATCACTTCCTGAACGCCACACGCTTGCGACCCGACCTCGGAGAAACAAACAACAACCTCGCCTCTACCTACTTGGCGCGCGCACAAATTTTTGAACAGCAAGGCGACAAAGCAGCGGCCGAGCGGGAAAAAGAGGCAGCGATCCATCATTTTTCCGAAGCTTGCCGACTGACGCCGCAAGTTCCCATTTTTCATACAAACCTTGCCAACGCGCTGACAACTGCGGGTCGCCATGCCGATGCTGAAATCAAATACAAAGAAATCCTCAGCAATGATCCCAACAACCCGGTCATGGTCAACAACTACGGCATCGCCCTTTACAAGCAGGGCAAGATGGACGAAGCGATCGTTCAGTTCCGTCGGGCGCTCGAGCTTGCGCCGAATGTCAAGGATGCCAGTGACAATCTGGCCAACGCCTTGGCAGAGAAAAATGACTCCTCAGCTGGCGCTCAGATGCCGCCACCAAAAGGCAAGCCGGGCGAGTTCAAGTACGACAAGAATATCGCCGATTCACTGGCAGTAGCCGGCCGGATCGTCGAGGCGGGAGAAAAATACAAGGAACTCCTCAAAAGAGAACCAAACGACCCTACCTTGATCAATAATTACGGTTCTATTCTCTACAAGCAGGGCAAAAATAATGAGGCAATCGCCCAGTTCCGCCGGGCTCTCAAGCTCGCACCGGACATGAAAGATGCCAGCTACAATTTGGCCGTGGCCATGGGCCAGAATCCTTCTTCCCCGGTCGCCATGCCGCAACCCCAAGGCGACAGAAAGCAGTCCGATCAACAATCGGCACCAAACAAAAAAAATCAGGCGCCAAAATAGGAGCTGCTCTCATGCTACTCACCTTCGGTGATATGATTGGATCACGATTGACTTGTCCTCCATAGCTCGCAGAGCGACGGCGAAGCAAAAAAACGCAGTTATAAAAATGGACTTCGAGGCCAATCCAAGACCCGGCGAATCCGCAAATTTCTCACATCCATCCCAACCACCGGCCACAGACTTGGGAAAAATACCCTAACGCCCCAGCCAGGTCCGGCGGGCAAACCTCAGCAAGTCCCTCGTGCTGCGGCAGATTTCCGCAAAGTCCGCCTTGCTCGAGCCACGGGTGCGGTCACTGAAAGTAATTGGTATCTCCACAATCCTGCCGTTTGCCCGGTGCACCCGCCAGAGAAAATCTTCTTGGAAGGCATAGCCCTGAGCGAAGCGCCCGATGTCAATCCGGTCGAGAATCGAAAGCCGCACGGCGCGAAACCCGCCCGACGAATCATTCACCGGCACACCGATGATCCAGCGCGTAAACCAGCAGACAAGCCAACTCGTCAAATGCCTCGAAAGCGGCCACCCAAGCGTACGACCGCCCGGCACGCATCGCGATCCGATCGCGATGTCCACAGGCACGCCGCCCACCGGATCCAACGCAGCCAGTAGCCGCACGATGTCGGCCGGATCATGGCTGAAGTCGGCATCCATGTTCACGCTCACCGCAAAGCCGCGGCTGCGGGCCAATAAAAAACCCTCGAGAATCGCGCTGCCAAGTCCTCGCCTTCCGCGTCGAATGAGCACATGGAGTCGGGGTTCGCATTTGGCACGCTCCAAGGCAATCTGCCCGGTGCCGTCGGGCGAGTCATCGTCGATGATGAGCAATTGCACCTCAGCCGATGAAGCAAGGATGGCATCAATGAGCGGACCGATATTCTCGCGCTCATTGTAGGTGGCCGCCTGCACCAGTACGCGGCCCGGCAGCCAAGTTTCGGAGGAGTGAGGATCTTCGGGCATGCGATCGATGGCAACAGGCACCAGCCAGCAGGTCCGACCAGTCTTGTGGGAAAGGCAGCGAACTGTCAAAAAATCCCGTTGAATCTTAAAAGATTTCTTGGCTATGCGGCCAGAAAAAGTAGCATCTCGCGTATGAAAACCCAGATTTGCACTGCTCTACAACCTGCATTCGGACTTTCCAAACAAACATTTCTCATGCGTCACCGCCACATCACCCAAGCCGCCTTTGCCGCCATGATCTTCGGTCTGATGACTGGGACTCACGCCATCGCAGCGCCGGTCATCACCGTGTACGGCACTACGGCAGCGAGCAATGCAGGCTCCAGCTTCACCCCCGCGACGATCGTCAGTGGATCCACGGTGCGCTTTGACGATGGTGCAACGGTCAGCGGCACCAACGCTATTGCGATCAACGGTGAGCTCCAGTTCAACCAATCGACCGGTACCCTGACTCTCAGCAATGTCGTCTCCGGCAACGGCACGCTCACACTGAGCAACTCCGGCACACTCCAGCTCACCGGAACCACCGCAGGCACCAGGTTGATACCGCTCAACATGACGATCAACACCTCGAGCGGTCGTCTGATGGGGCCACAGGTCTCGGGGACTGAGACCGGCATCTTCCAGCTCGGCGCGAGCGGCACTGGCACGCTGAACGTCTCCGGAGGATTTGTGAGCGGCTCGGCGTGGCAAATCGGCTTGGGCTCGACCGGCGTCGGCACGGTCAATGTGACCGGTGGCACCTTCGGCCCGTTCGGCGCTCTCACGGTCGGCGGCTCGAGCGGTGGCTCGGGCGGCACGGGCACGCTGACGATCAATGGCGGTGTGGTCGGGGATAATCCGACAACCCCCTTGAACAACGAAGGTTTCCGGTTCGGCGTCGGCCAGAACAGTTCCGGCGTCGCCACGATCACCAGCGGCACGCTCGGGGCCTCCGCCACCGGAAACGGCGGGAGCTTTATCGGCCTCGCGGGAACGGGCAGCGTCGGGCTCAACAGCGGCTACCTTCAGGCGGGGCACTTGACGCTCGGTGCCGCTTCCACCGGTCGTGGCTCGCTCACCATCGCAAGCGGCTCGGCGTCAGTGAACAATTTGACGATCGGCGGCACCGGCAGTGGCACGCTGACCATCACGGGCGGAGTGATGAAGTCCGGGGGCGGATTTCTCGGAAGCGCCACCAGCGGCACTGGCACGGTGACGGTGTCGAGCGGCACCTGGCTCGTTAACGGCAATGGCCTCTCCAATGGTGAAAGAGACGGCGTGCTCAGGGTCGGCGGCACGAGCGGCGGCACCGGGAACCTGACGATCGGCAATGGTGGCTATGTGGTCGTCTCGGGGAGTTTTATCCGGGGCGCCAATGGCACCTTCAGCCTCAACGAAGGCGGCACGCTCCAGATCGGCGGCCAGTCCGGCGTCTACACCCCCTCCACGGCCACCGGCACGGCCTCCGCCGTGGGCAGCGGCACCATGGGCGTCCTTGTGGGCGACCTCAACTACGCCGGCACGCTCAAGTTCGCCCAAAACAACAACTCCGGCACTCTGACGAGCAGCACCTATTCCGGCAATCTGAGCGGCACGGGCGATCTTGTGAAGACGGGCACGGGCACACTCATCATAGGCGGTTCCAACAGCTACACCGGCGGCACGAAGCTCGACGGTGGCACCCTCTCTCTTAACAGCGCCAATGCCATCGGCACGACAGGCAATATCACTTTCAACGGCGGCGCCCTGCAAGCCACCGCGAACAACACCCAGGACTACTCCTCCCGCTTCTCCACCGCCGCCGACCAGCAGTACAGAATCGATAGCAATGGTCAGAGCGTCACGATCTCCGCAAATCTCACAAGTGCCAACGGCTCCTTCACGAAGCTCGGATCCGGTAACATCACGCTCACCGGCTCCAACACGTTCACGAGCGGCTCCGCAGCGGCGGGCGTGCTGCAGGGCTCGGCCACGAACCTCGCCACCAGCGGTAGTTTCGGAGTGGCGAGCGGTGCCGAGGTGCGGTTCAACCAGACGGCGCCGAACCAGACCTGGGCCGGCGCCATGGCGGGCTCCGGCACCTTCTCGAAGTATGGTGACGGCACGCTCACGCTCACCGGTTCCACCTCCGGCACGACCGGCACGCTCCTGATCGCGGAGGGGGCGGTCAAGGGCACGACGAACAACATCCGGAGGGATGTCGTCAACAACTCGCAACTGACCTTTGATCAAACCACAAGCGGCACCTACTCCCGCAGCATTTCAGGCACAGGCAACGTGCTCCTGTCTAACAGCGGCACGATCACTTGGACGGGCACGAACACCTACACCGGCACCACCACCGTCGCGGGAGGCAGGCTGATCGGCAACACGAACAACATCGTGGGCAACGTCGTCAACAATTCGGCCGTCCAGTTCAACCAGACTGTCAGCGGCACCTACGCGGGCAACATGTCGGGCTCCGGACCGCTTGCGAAGAACAACAACGGCGCCCTCACGCTGACCGGCAGCAACAGCTACCAAGGAGGCACGTTCGTCAACGCCGGATCGCTCATCGGCGACACTGGTAGCCTCCAGGGCAGCATCGCCGTCGGCTCCGGCACGCTCGGGTTCGACCAGGCCACGAGCGGCACCTTCTCCGGCTTGCTCTTGGGCACCAGCCCCAGCAGCCGTTTCGTCAAGGCCGGCGTTGGCGACCTGACTCTCTCCGGCACGAACACCAACGACGGCGCCTGGACCGTCTCTGGAGGCTGGCTCATCGGCACGACCAATTCCGTGAGCGGCAACATCACCAACAACTCCGCCGTGACATTCGACCAAAGCACAAGCGGCACCTACTCTCAAGTGATGTCTGGTACCGGCTCGCTCACCAAGGCTGGAGCTGGAGCGGTTACCCTCACCGGCAACAACAGTTACTCCGGCGGCACCATCGTCTCGGCCGGCTCACTGATCGGAACGACCTCCAGCCTCCAGGGCAACATCAACAACTATGCTTCCGTCACCTTCGACCAAAGCACCAGCGGCACCTATTCGCAGGTGATGTCCGGCACCGGCTCACTCACGAAGTCAGGCAACGGGGCCTTAATTATCTCAGGTAGCAACACTTACTCAGGCGCAACCGTTGTCGATAGCGGCGAACTCAATGTCAACGGCTCGATTGCCAGCAGCGCAGTGAAGGTCAATAGCGAAGGTTCCCTTTCCGGCTCCGGCACGGTGGGAGGCATCAGCGGCGCGGGATCGATCAATCCCGGCAACAGCCCCGGCATCCTCACCGCACCATGGATCGATCCGAGCGACGGAATGTTCCTCAACTTTGAAATCACCGGCATCAAGCCGGAGTACTCGCTGGCATCCGGCAGCGTCAACGATGTGCTGCGCCTCACCTCCGCAAGTCCCTTCGTGGCAGCGATGAATTCCGGCAATCAGATCAATGTCTACTTCAACATGGCCAGCTTCGACATGACTCAGGCCTATCTTGGCGGGATTTACACCGATCAACAGGCGGACTTCGCCAGCATGGTTTCCGGAGCAAACTTCAATTATTATGTACAGGACAATGCCGG
>JAGWXY010000089.1 GCA_018969605.1 Verrucomicrobiota bacterium
ATTTTAACCACTGATTTCGCAGATTTACTGATTATCGAGGAGCGCATTTTTTGTGATTTTTCTTTATCTGTGCAATCTGTGTAATCTGTGGTCAAAGCCCTCTTTGTTTGCATTTCAACTTCCGAATTCGGGTTTATGGCTTTTCCAAAATGGTGAAACAAGCACGACATGAAATCCCACACCTTTCGTGAAATTTCGTGTGTTTCGTGGTTCAAGAAAAGCAGTAGCACATCACCCCCCCGCAGCGAGCGTGACGACCTCGACCTTCGAGCCGGACCTGACTTCGACGCTTGCGTAGTCGCGCGGGAAGACCGCTTGTTCGTCTAGCTCGACGACGACCGGCTTGCCCTCGAGGCCGAGGCTGGCAAGCAGTGCGCTCACGCTGAGCGGGCATTGCACGGCATGGGGCTGACCATTGAGTTGGATGCTGTCGTTCATTTCCACTGCTGAAGTTGTTCCGGGAAGGGACAGTTGCTGCAATCGGAAAAATCCTCGAGGCAAAAATCCTGATACACTTGCAGCAGCGCCTGGTGATGGCACACGCGCTTCAACCACGGCGCCGCCGCCTTGGTGGATCCAAAGAGACGCAGCGAACAGCGTTTCACTTTGTCGTTGGGCGAAGACTGACGGAGCTTGTGGTAGCTGCGGAAATTCATGCCATCCTCATGCATCGCCAAGGGAATGAGGTGGTTTGCCGCGAGTTCCAAAGCTTGCGAGCGACCAAACACCGCAACATGCCGCGCCGATGCTGCCGCAGTGAGCGTGTGACGCCGCGACCAAAACGGATGCTCGAGCGAATGCAGGAAGTCCACCAGCGGCTTGACCTCAAAGGGTCGCGCAAAGGCAAGCTTGCGAAACTGCGGCCATGCGGAAATCAGTGCCGCCAAGGCCCCCACCCTGCGATGCGGATGATTGGCCGGACGCTGGCCATGCGTTTTCCATGGGATCGCGCGATGCCCCGCAAATTCATAACGGCTGCGGCACTTCCACCATTGCTCCCACAAATTTCTCAAATAGTCGCGCGCCTCAGGTTCCGCGCGCTCGTGCAAACCGGGCTCCAAAAATCCGGCCACACCAAACAACACCGCTTCCATCGAATCCGCCTCGGCACGCATCGCATCGAGCGGCGCACGCTGCGCAAGAAGCCTCATCGCCAAAGCATTGCCGCCATAACCAAGCGTCTCGGCGCACGAAAAAAACAAGGCCGCGTCCCTGCCATGCGCCTCGGCGACCTTCAACCACCGCGATGCCTTCAACTGCGCCCGATGCACCGCGGCCTCACGCAGCAAGCGCTCAACACCGGCGCTTGCAATGTTCTTGAGCGGATACACACAACGCCCCGGATGCGCGATCGCCACCTCACGCATCGGACGATTCAAAGCATCCGCCAACTGCGTTTCGCCAATGGCAATTTGCAATACCTCGCGGTTCTCACAGGTCCGCGTGAAAAACTGTCGCGCGCTGGTTTGGAAAACCACATGCAGGATCACATCCTTGAATGCCGGATTCACCGCATGGCCATGCGCCTCCCATGCCTCGGGCATGGGATCCAGCTCGAGCGGACCACGGCGCGTTTCACCATCGATCTCGACCGCCGCATGCATGAAGTCCGGACCCTCGCCGCGATTCCATTCGCCAAATTGCACTAGCTTCACCTGCTTGCCACAAACCGTGCGAAACTCCCTTCCAAAGGCACCGGCAAACCACAAGGCCTGCAACTCAAGCTCGGGTGGCAACGCACGCACACTCGTCTCGGCAAATGCCAAGGGCGGATGCCACACCGATTCTAACAGAAATCCATAAGTCATGCTTCGGTCCCTTTGAGAAAAATTTTTATTTCGGCTTTGTCTGAGCCCCCGAATTTTTTTCAGGTGGCTTGTTGATTTGAGGTGGCTCGATGATGTCGATCCAACCTTTCAGCGCATCGGCTTCCGGGATCGATCCGTAACGCAACTGCGCGTCGCGCAAACCCCGCAAGGCAAGATCCTTGCGACCGCCCGCGCGATCCATGGCAATGAGGTGCATGTCGAGCCGCATCTGGTCGTCTGTCGCCGGATATAGCGTCTTGGCCTCGCGAAACTTCAACGCCGCCTCTGCCTGCAAGCCCTGATGCAGCAGGCCCAGCCCCTGCGCCTCGATCAACACACCACTTCTCAAACGCTGCGCCGCCAAGGAAAGCTGCCGCCGCCTCTCCCATGCATCGTCGGGCCACTGCAACAACGCCGCACGCAAGGCGCGATACGGCACATCCTCCTTGAGAAGGTTGCCACTGCCATCGAGATGCGCAAACGGACGGTACAAAGGATCACCCAACACCACCCCCTGCCACGAAGTCACCGGCATCGCCATCCAACACGCCTCGACCCAGCTGTAGCCATCCAACAATCGCTGCTGGATGATGCCCAAATCATGCGTGAGGTGCAGGTACGGCTCGTAAACATTTCCCACCGTCACCGTCGCACCGCGGGCCAACAACGGCGCGCACCAGTTCTTCGATGCATCGCCAAGCTGCTCGGCGCTGAATGAATGCAAATGCACTGCCACCGCACCGCGACGGAACTTGAAACGCGGATTCAACAAAGCCCCGCTCGCATTCCAATCGTACCAACCGAAATAAACCGCCGCCTCGTTCATCGGGTAATTTCGCGGCAACGTTTCATTGAAGCGATCGACCATCGTCGGCATGCCCACGCCGTCGCATGATTTCACCACCGTCTCAAGCCACTGATCCCCCTGCGGAAACTTGTTGGCAATGTCCACATACGCCATGCCCCACAGACCGGATTTTTCCACCTCCACCGCATCTTTGATCATGCGGTCGCAAATGCCGTAAGACGAAGCGTCGATGCGCGAGGTCAGCATCAGAAAAGGCATCTCGACCTGACTCCACGATTTGTCCGATCGGTAAAACTTGTTGGCCAAGCCACCATCCAGCGGCAGGCCCTCGATGCCAACCATCGCCAGCTCCGAATCGACTGCCGCATCATCACGACCGAGAAATGGATTGACCTCCTTGCCGGTCGGATTGGCCGCAGGTTTTTCTGATGCCTTGTCTGCCGGCTGCGCTGGCTTCGGCGTTGGCTGGATCCGCAATGGCACACCGCGCATCGTCACCAGCACGCGAATCTTGTTGCTGCGCGGTATCATCAAACCATCGCGATCACGCCCCCTCTGCCACCAACCACGACGATCAAACTCCGCGCGCAAGGGCCCGGCGACCTTGGCATCGTAGTCCGCACGCGAAATGTCCGCTACCTGCGGCATGTCGAGGCCGATGAGGTTTTCCTCCGGGATTCCACGCGCGCGACGGTAAATTTCAGCGAGCTTGGCCGAGTCCGGAATCGCGGCGTTGTACAGCACCGCCACGCCATCGACCGCCGGTGTCGCTACCGCCATGAGACTCATCGCCACAAACGCGCCAGCTAGCATTCCCAAGCATCTCATGCCACGCACCATGAGCCCTCGATCCCACCGATGCAAGCACCCGCAACTCATAAACCAATTCGCAAGCCATCCCATGCCACACGCACCCCATCAGGCAGTGAGCCATCCAGCGCAGCATGATCGTTTTCATGACCCAAATGCGTGAGCCATGCCTCACCCACCCCGCTGCGCTCTACCGCACCCAAGGCCTCGACCAACGAAAAATGTGTCGGATGATCCCCCGGCCTCAAGGCATCGACGACCAACACATCCGCGCCACGAATCAACTCATAAGTATCGCTCGGGATCCGTTTCACATCGGGCAAATAAGCCAGACTCCGCGCACCGGGATATTCAAAAAGATACCCCACGGTTTCGAGCGCCGCATGCTCGACCGGCAAGGGCGTGATCCGCAAATCACCGATCACAAAAGGCCCGTCGATCACCCTCGCATCGGGCCTCACATACCCACGGTAACGGTTGTCTTCAGAAAATGCCCAGCCGTACATCTGCTTGAGCGTGCCCAAACATTCCTGAGTCGCATGCATGGGCAATGGCTCGTCACGCCGCCAACAAAAGGCCCGCAACTCATCAAAGCCCGCGACATGATCCAAATGCGCATGAGTGTAAACGACCGCATCGATTTCCCTCAACCCCTCGCGCAAGGCCTGCATGCGAAGGTCAGGCCCGGAATCCACCAGCACCGTCGTGCCGCCCGCACGCACCAAGACCGATGACCTTAGCCGACGGTTGCGCGGATCCTCCGAAGTGCAAACCGCGCAACCACAACCGATCACCGGTACCCCCACGGATGTCCCCGTGCCAAGAAATGTGAATGAAACACCCGCCACAGCCGTCATTCTACACGCCACCCCATGGCAAGCAACCATCGGAAAGACCAAGATTATGCACAACACCCACCGCAGCGAATTTGACCAAGATGTTTTTTCTACTTGCGGCATGTGCTTTCCACTTCAATGCTTATAGTGTTCAAATGATTACCAAAATGTTTTCAGCCACGCTCCGCGGCATCGATGCGGTGGAGGTCGAAGTCGAGGTCAACGCCCGCGGTGCCGACAAACCTCAAGTCATCATCGTCGGCCTGCCCGATGCCGCCGTTCGCGAGTCATCCCAACGCGTGACCTCCGCCATCGGGGCCTCGGCGCTGTTTCTCAATGATGGCGTGAAAACCGTGAACCTCGCGCCCGCCGATTTGAAAAAGGAAGGCCCCTCTTTCGATCTGCCCATCGCGCTGGCGATGATCGCCGCCAGCCGCACCAAGCCCTTCAACGCCGACGACTGCTGCGTGGTCGGCGAGCTCGGACTCGATGGCGCAGTCCGACCCGTGAAGGGCGTGCTCTCGATCGCGCTCGAAGCAAAACGCCGCGGCCGCAACCGCCTGCTCGTGCCCGAAGCCAACGCACCCGAAGCGGCCGTGATCGATGGCGTCGAGGTCTACCCGATCCGCTCACTTCGCGACGCATGGGAATTTCTCGAAGACAAAATCGTCATCCCACCCTTCAAACTCGACCGCCGCGCGTTCTTCAGTTCGCAAAAATCATACGACCTCGATTTCGAAGAAGTGAAAGGCCAACACCATGTGAAACGCGCCCTTGAGGTCGCCGCGGCAGGCGGACACAACCTTTTGATGATCGGCCCACCCGGCACCGGCAAGTCGATGCTCGCCAAACGCATCCCCACGATCATGCCAGGCATGACCGAACACGAAGCAATCGAGACCACCCGCATCCACTCGATCGCCGGCACGCTCGATCCGATGAAGTCGTTTCTCACGATCCGCCCGTTTCGCTCGCCGCACCACACGATCTCCGATGCGGGCCTGCTCGGCGGCGGCACCAACCCCGGCCCCGGCGAAGTCTCGCTCGCCCATCACGGACTTCTCTTTCTCGACGAACTCCCGGAATTTCGCCGCCAAACGCTCGAAGTGCTGCGCCAACCGCTCGAAGACGGCGATGTCACGATCTCCCGCGCCGCGGGATCCCTCACCTTCCCCGCACGCTTCATGCTCGTCGCCGCGATGAACCCCTGCCCCTGCGGATTTTACGGCGACCCGAAACGCGAATGCCGATGCTCGTCGCGCCAAATCGAAAACTACCGCCAACGCATCTCCGGCCCACTCCTCGATCGCATCGACCTGCATGTCGAAGTGCCACTCGTCGATTTCAAAGACCTCTCATCATCCCAAGCCGGCGGCGAAAACTCCGCGACCATCCGCGAACGGGTCACCCAAGCACGCCTCATCCAAGCCGAACGCTTCCGCAAAGACCGCAACAGCACCAACGCCGCCATGAACCCGCGCCAAATGAAAATCCACTGCAAAACCAACACCGAAGCCAACGCCTACCTCGAACACGCGATGCAGGAAATGAACTTCTCCGCCCGCGCCCACGACCGCATCCTCAAAGTCGCCCGCACCCTCTCCGACCTCGCCGGATCCCCCGACATCCGCCCGAACGACATCCTCGAAGCCATCCAATACCGCTCGCTGGATCGGAAACTTTTCAACTGATCGAAAGATCCCGCAAAAACCTAAACATCACACCATCCCAAAGGTCGTACAAAGTACGACATTGACCCCGATGCATTTCTTCGTATGTTTCAGCCACTGACCTTTGAGGAAGACCCCGTTTTCACCGAAAAAGCACTGCGCTTGATCGGGGATGACGGAATCTTCGCAATCCAGATGTTTTTGTATGATCAACCGGACGCAGGGGACATCATTCCCGGCTCGGGTGGTTGCCGAAAACTTCGCTGGGCGGCAAAAGGCCACGGAAAACGAGGAGGATCTCGCGTCATCTATTATTGGATCACCGAGGACAACCGAATCCTGTTGCTTGATATTTACGCCAAAAACGAATGCGAAAATCCCAGCCCCGATCGCATCAGGGAATTAAAACGCAAGATACCATGAAAACCAAAATTTCTACCAATGGCACGGGTCGCCGCCCCACCAAACAGCCGATTCAGGCCGAATCCTTAAAACAGAGGAAAAATGCGCTGGAGCGTGGCGAGCGGGCGCCATCGAGGGCCTTTCGAATTTTCAAAAGAGCCGATGGCAGCCTTACCCGCGTCGCGATCAATCCGGAATCCCAGCGTCGAAAATCAGCCACCGCATGGAAGTCCATGCCAGAGGTCAAAAAGGCGCGTCACACTCTCGGCCTCACCCAAGAAGCCTTTGCCGAATTGCTGGGAATCGGCATCAACACGCTACGCAGCTGGGAACAAAACAAGCGACAACCCTCAGGCGCCGCACGAACGCTGATCCATATCGCTCTCAAGCACCCCGAACTCCTACAAGAAGCCGTCGCATGACTTTAACCATCATCTCGTGTGCCCGGTAGGGCGATGCGGCCTCGCAGCGCCGACTCTTCCCGTTGCTGGAGCATCTTGCTCCAGGCCGTCCATGGAGCGTCCCGCTCCATGTTTCGAGCAGTGCATGACTACGCCACTTCTTTTCTTCTGTCTCCCATCAGTTCATCAGCGAAATCAGTGGTCAAACATTTGGAATGAATGATGCGAAAGAAAGGCATGGCGCTTGGAAAGCGCCGCCACGATTGAAGAGCTGTCCCGCATGATGCGTGGTACTGCCAGCGAGACGCTGGCGCTTCCCTATGAAGAAGCCGCTTCTTCAATAACCAAGCATTCAATAACGGACCTTTGGGACAAAGGTCCCTGCCTGAAGAAGCAACTTCTTCCTCCCCCCAATATCCAATCTCCAATATCTATTCCCATTCGTGTTCATGCCCGTTCATTCGCGGTTAAAAACTTTAAAAGTGTCGGCGCCGCGGGCCGCGTCGCCCTACCGGCAGAAGAGGCCAAAGCAGAAGCCACTTCTTCACTCTCTTCCACTTCGATGTTTGATGTTGGGCGTTCGATGTTCGATGTTCAAATCCCCCTCTTCCCCAACAACCTCTAACCAATAACTCTTAACTCTTCACCCCTCCCGCCCTTCTTCCCGCACTCGAATGTACTTGCGGAAGATCAGCAAGGCCATCGGCGCAACGAGCACCATCAGGCCGATGATAAGCCACATCATGCCGGGATCACGCGGACCTTCCTCAGGACAATATTTGGCAAGCAAGCCACCGAATGCCGCGCCGGTGATGAGCTTGCCAATGAGCAAGGGCACATAGGAAAGCGAGGCATAAGAGGCTTCTTGACCCTTCGGCGCGATGGATGCGGCATACTCGTAAACACGCGGCGAATAAAACGCCTCACCGACCGAGAACAAAACCTGCCACAGCACGATCATCACATAATACGGATGCACCACACCCTTGAGCTCCATATATCCATTGCCAATGACCTTGCCCAGCCAGCCATCAGCCATGCCTTGGAAAGCGGTTGTAGGCAGCGCCATGAAGACGAATGAAAACGCGGTGATGAAACCACCTAGGATCACCATCGAATACGCGGAATACTTGCGGGTCAAAATACCCACCACCGGTGCCAACATCAAAATGAGGATGCCATTGATCGCATTGAAGCGCCCAATCCGCGCGTCCGGCCCAAGCTCCTGCAAGGCAAAGGGCGGCAACACATAGTCCATGACATTGAAGACCACCTTCAACAATCCGATCATGCCAAGAAACATCAACAAGCGGTAAAAGCCCGCCTGTTTCACCAAGCCCGCAAACAAGCCGACGATCTCACCGCACGCATGCGACACGCTGCCGGCCACCGTCCGCTTCACCGCATCAGCTTCAACTTCCTTCTCACTGCGTCCAAGCAACATGATCAGCGGAAACATCAAGCACTCGATCGCAAAGCTCACCAGCAGCAGCACACGGTAATCGCTCAAGCGGGCATTCGTCAGCGGCAAATGCACGCCGCCACCGGCTTGCAAGGATTCGCGCACGCCATCAAAGATGAAATACGCGACCATGAATCCGAGATTCATCAACGCGTAAAACAGCGAGAATGCCACCGATCGCTGGCTCGGCGCCGAATAGCGCCGCAAGGCCGCCACCAACACCGGCGTACATAAGGCTTCCCCCAAAGCCAACGGAAACAAGCCACACACCAATGCCACCCACGGCTCCGTCGCGACGACCATCACCAAACGCGTCACCACACAAAAACTCACACCGATCAAAAGCGTCCGCCGCAAACCCAGCGCATCGGTGATCGATCCGGCAATCAGCGTCATCAGCGACATCACGATCGACCACCCGGCAATCAGCGCGAGCGCGCTCTCCTTGCTCAAGCCCATGTCATTGGCGAGCCACAGCACGAGCGTGATGTTCA
>JAGWXY010000090.1 GCA_018969605.1 Verrucomicrobiota bacterium
GTGAACAACAAGCCATCCTCGCGTCCACTCCGGGGCACATTTTACAACAGGAATTTCTCGAGGCATTTCATCTTTCGCAGGCCGAGCTTTCAAAGCGCACGGGAATTCCGCGCTCCACACTCAACGAGATCATCAAGGGCAAACGGCCCATCAATGCCGAGACTGCGCTCACGCTTTCCATCTTCTTTGGCACAAGCCCCCAATTTTGGCTTAATCTTCAAAGCCAATACGACCTCCGCCGCGTGCAGCTTGGTAAAGCTGCTCAAATTCGTGCGAGAGTTCGCCCAATGGTTGCGTGAATTTCACGCCCACCTCCGCGATCAGTCTTTCACGCGGCCGGCTTCTTTGAGGGCGCGCCAGCCGCCGTTGAGGACGAGGACTTGTGGGCCGAGGTCGAGTTTGCGGATGCGCTCGGCGACTTGGCGGCTGACGCCGCAGTTTTCGTCGCCGCAGTAGATGATGACTTTTTGCGCGGTGGCGATTTTTTCGGCGTTGTTCGCTTCGAATGCCTGCATGTCTTCGGCGGGGTCGAGGTTCCAGAGGATCGCTTCGGGCAGTCCATTTTTTTGCCATGCGGCGCGTGAGCGGGCGTCGACCCAGAGGATGCCGATCGGGTTGGTGATTTCGCTCAGGCAGATTTCATCCGCCTTGCGGGTGGCGGGGTCGCAGTGGTGGCTGCGGGTGGGTGGGCCTTTCACTAAATAGGTGAGGCCGGCGGCGGTGAGTGAAATGGCGGCGATGATTGCCAGTTGGAGGCCAGTCCTCATGGTCGGGCATGGATTCATGATGAATCAGCGGATGACCGCAAAGGCCTGTTGGGTTTTGTGTTTCGAGAGGGTGCAATCGGTTTCGATGCGAAAGATTGCGAGCGTGGGTGAGCTCGGGTCGAGTGGGGTCACGACGAGTTCGTAGGATTTGCCATCCGTGATGGTTTTGAGTTCGTGGCGGAAATTTTCCGATGAGCTGCTGACCTTGGTGATGCGGACTGGCTTGGTGTCCTTCATCGTGATGGTGATGGTTTGCGGCTTGGCTTTGCCGTTGAGCGACCACTTCACGGTTTTCGGTTCGATGTTGACGATTACCGGGATGTGGACGCGTGCGGTGAGGGTGATGGATGGTTTTTCTTTTGGGTCGCCGTCGAGCCAGATGGCGATGGTCTTGTCGACTTCGCCGGAGAAATTTCCCATGTCGAATTCCGCGCGGATGATGCCGGATTCGCCGGGGGCGTAGCGGAGTTTTGCGTCGCTGATTTCGACCTTCATGCACGAGCATGCGGATTCGTAGCGGGAGATCGTGACCGGCTTGTCGGAGCGGTTGGTGAAGGTGAAATCCGTGGTGACGGTTTTCACATCGGCGGGCGCGTGAACTTCGCGCAGGGTTTCGGCAAATTTCAGCGGAGCTGATTGCGCGAGAGCGGCGATGGCCAGCAGGATGCAGGCAGTGCGAATCATGTTTCAGTCCTAGCGCTGCTTGCTATTGGGCGCAAGGCTGATGGCGATGATGAGGCGGCCGTCGCGCCATTCCGGGCCGAGGACATAGAGCGGTTTGGTGTCCTCGAGTTTTGCATCCATCTTGAGGATTTTTTTCCGGCTGAGCCAAAGTTCCAGGTCGAGCTGCGCGGATTTTTTTGTGGGTTGGCCTTGGGCTTCGACGCGGAGCATCACTTCGTCGGATGGCTTGAGCGGTTGTGACCAGCTTTCGTAACTGCGGAGCAGCGGACTCGCGTCGCGTCCGATTTGGCGGTAGTGCTTGAAGCGGAGGCGTTCTTCGCTGCTGAAGCGTGAGCTGGTCATTTGGGGCACGGGGAGGGCGCGTGGGCCGGCGGCGTTCGGGTCGCCATCGGTGGCGTGGTAGACCGTGACGCGAATTTCCGCGATGCGGGTGCGGCCGGGATCCTCAATCGCATGGAGCCCGCCGTGGCTGGCGAGAAACAGCAGCGCTGCGATCAGCTTTTGGTAAGGTGAGCTCATGGTTTCTGATGCTTGCTGGTGGGCAGGTCGGCGTGGGCGGTCGAGTCGATTTCACGCGGTGTGTCCTTGGCGGCAGTCTGACGGGTGAGGTCGGTCTCTTTGGGTATCGCTGCCAGTCCCTCGAGGATCACGACGGTGGCGGACGCGGCATCGCTATCGAAGCACTCGGCACGGACGCCATTTTCGGGGGTGTAAACCATGGTGGGCAGGTTCTCGGAGTCGTCGGCAAATTGGGCCATTTCGCCGGGGGCGGTCATTTCGGCGATCGACTCCACGACCGGGATCGAGCGCGAGTGGATGCCGAGCCAGAAGGTGAAGGCCATGCCGGTACATGCGGCGAGCGGTAGTGCAAATTTGCGCCAGAACGGGATCGTGTTTTCCGGTTTTGCTTCGGGGGCTTGTTGAGATTTTTGTTCCCTGATGCTGCGGGCGATTCGGGCGTTGAAAAAATCCGGGTAAGGGGGTTCTTCGGTGGCTGGGATGCCCGCGCTGATCATTGCCTTCCACTTGCGGGCCGACTCGCGCATGGCGAGTTGATCCGGCTGGGATTGCGCCCACGCCTCGACCTTGGCGAAGTCCTCGCCGTCGAGCTCGTCCTCCAGCCAGAGGGCCAGCATGGCATCATCAGGCGGCGTATTCATCTTTGAGCAAGGTCTGGAGTTTCTGTCGGGCGTAGTGGAGTCGGCTCATCACCGTGCCGAGCGTGCTGCCCATGATGCTGGAAATTTCCTTGTAGGAAAGCCCTTGTACATCCTTGAGGATCACGACTTGGCGGTGTTCTGGAGAAAGTTTGCCAAGGGCCTGTTCGATTTTCACGCGCAATTCGCCATTGGCGAGTGAGTCGTCGGGGGACTCATCCATGCTGGGGGTGGTGGCCGAGGAGGGATCGATGCGATCGTGGCTGAGGATGCCGTCGTCGAGTTCGCCAACACTCTCGATGCGGCGTTTGCGGGTCCAGTCGTAGACCGCATTGTGGGCGATGCGGTAGAGCCATGTCGAGAAGCGGGCCTTCGCCTCGAAGCGCGGGAGGGCATGCCATGCCTTGATGAAGACCTCTTGGGAGAGGTCCCATGCATCGGCTTCGTTATGGATCATGTTGCGGATCATGGCGAATATGCGACCCCGGTGACGGGTGACCAGCGCATCGTATGCTGCGAGGTCCCCTTGCTGGGCCTTGGTGACGAATGCCCAATCCTCGTCGAGGGGTTCCGAGCAGGCGTCCGAAACCTCCGATCCACGGGGGGGCGGGCATACGTTGGACGCAATTTTGCCGGAACTATTCATTTTCAGTCACTTGGCCCTATCGAGGAAGGCACAGGCAGTGTGAGTTGATTCTGTACGGAAATTTTCATGAAAGGGCAATCCGTAATCTGTTGACGGGCTATGGGCTTGCGGCGAGGGGTGCGGGTGCTAGGGTGGGATGAGTGCGAAGTGGGGCTGACAGGCGATTGTTGCAGGGGGTGTCGCGGTCATTTTATTTGAGCCTGCGATTGTTGCCCGGGCCGATGCGTGAGGCGGCGGGGCTTGGGTATTTGTTGGCGCGGACCAGTGACACGCTGGCTGACAGCTTGGCCTTGGGGGTGGGGCAGCGGTTGGAGTGTTTGGATGAATTTGCGCGAGCGGTGGCGGCGGGAACTGGAGTGCCGCGTTGGTCGATGCAGGTGCTCAATGCCGCGGCGGACCCGCGCGAGCGGCGTTTGCTTGAGGCGGTTGGGGATTGTCTGGCGTGCCTGCGCGGTTTGCCGGTGGCGGAGGCGGCCTTGGTGCGCGAGGTGGTGGCGACCATCGTTGGGGGTCAGCGGCTTGACTTGAAGCGTTTTGCATCGGCGGGTGCCTTGGTGCCGCTGGCATTGAAGGATGATGCCGAATTGGAAGATTACGCGTGGCGAGTGGCGGGATGCGTGGGGGAATTTTGGACCAAACTCGGTTACCTCACGATGGGCGAGCGTTTTTCATCATCCGATGAAAATGAAATGATTCGCTTGGGGGTGCGCTACGGCAAGGGTTTGCAATTGATCAACATCCTGCGCGATTTGCCGGCCGATCTCGCGCAAGGCCGTTGTTATTTGCCGGTGGCTGATTCTTTGAATCGCGACGAACTGATGGCGTGTCATCGCCGCTGGAGCGAGCGCGCGGACCAGTGGGTCGGCGATGGTTTTTGTTATGCGTCGTTGTTGACCACACGGCGCTTGCAAGTGGCGAGCGTGATGCCGGCGATGATTGCGAGAGAGACGCTGGGCCTGATGAAAAATGCGTCATGGGATGCGCTGAAGGACGGCGTGAAGGTGCCTCGGATCAAAGTTTACGCGATGCTTGTCAGCGCATTCTGCGGTCGTGCCTTGCGTGATAAAAATTGATCAAAGCAACTCCGGTTGTTGGAGGAGTTGCGAGACGCGTTGGAGCAGGATGCCTGCGCCGCCGCCATCGACCACGCGGTGATCGAAGGTGAGGAAAATATCGGCGGTGGTGGCGGGGAGGAATGTTTCGGTTTGGTCGCTCCAAACCGGTTTTTTCACGCCTGCGCCGAGACCGAGGATGAGGGTTTCGTTTGGCAGGGGGATGGGTGTGCCGGTGGTGAGGCCGAAGGTGCCGAAGTTTGTGACGGTGGCGATGCCGCCTTTGCAGTCGGCTTCGGAAAGTCGGCGGCGGCGTGAGCGGTCGACGAGATCGTCGTATTCGGCGATGAGTTCGCGCAGCGGTTTTTGGTCGACCATGCGAACGACTGGCACGAGCACGCCGTCTTCGACTTGCACGGCAACGCCGATGTCGAATGAGCGCGGGTGGACGATCTTGTCGCCGATCAGGTATCCGGCGGTCGCCGGGTTTTCGGTGAGTGCGAGTGCGAAGGCGCGCAGAAGGTAAAGCGTGAGTCCGGGTTTTGGCGTGTGGCTGCGGCGGTGTTCGAGCACGCGGTCGAGCAAAGTGGGAAGGCCGACGGTGGCGAGTGGTCGGGTCCAGCTGCGGCGCATCGCATCGGCGACGGCGAGGCGCATCGGTGATGCGGAAACGCTGGGCCATGCGTCGAGGTAATCGAGGAAGCGTTCGAGGTCGGAGACCGTGACGCGACCACCGGCACCGGTGCCGGCGACGGCTGAGATGTCCGCCTCGCGCAGGCCGAGGTCATCCATGCGCGCGCGCATGCGTGGGGAAATGTAGTGGGCGCCCATGGTGCCGGTTGGGACGGGCAGGCCTTTCACATTCGGCTCGATCGCGGGTGCTTCCTCGTAGGCGTCGGATTCGTCGAGCGCGAAGTGGAGATTGGCTTCGGCTTGTGGGTTTTGTTTTTCGCTTTCGTTTGCTTGGCTGCGGTTTTCGCTGGCCGATTCCAGTGTGTCGACGCCGGTGCGCGCGACTTCCTCTTCGGTCACTTCGAGCAAACCGAGCAGCGAGCCGACCGAGTAAGAAACCCCTTCTTTCGCGCGGATTTCGGCGATGACTCCGTCGCAGAGCGTGGTCACGCCCATGACTGCCTTGTTGGTTTCCACCTCGATGATTTCCTGATCGGCGCGGACCGTGTCGCCGACATTGAATCCGAGGCGGATGACGGTGGCCTCGGCGATGGATTCGCCGAGTTGGGGCATCAGGATCGGGACGATGGGCATGGCGTGCGTGGTGGAGTTTGGTTTTTCAACGGCGCTGATTTAAAAATTGAGGAGCTTGCGGAGTGCCTCTTGGATGGATTCCGGCGTTGGGCGGTGGGCGGCCCAAAGTTTTGGATGATAAGGCACGGGGGTGTCGCGCGCGTTGAGGCGTTGGGGTGGTGCGTCGAGCAGGTGGAAACCTTCGCTGACCGTGCGGGCGACGACTTCGGCGGTGACGCCGCCCCATGGGAAGGCTTCGCCGACTGCGAGCAAGCGGCCGGTTCTTGCGACCGATGCGAGCACCGTGTCCATGTCGAGGGGTTTCACCGAGCGGAGGTCGACCACTTCAATTTCCCAGCCATCTTCGTGGAGGCGTTCGGCAGCGCGCACCGCTTCGTGGACCATCGCGCTGTAAGCGACCACCGTGGCATGTTTGCCGGGGCGAACGATGCGGGCTTGGCCGATGGGCAGGTGATCGTTCTGGATCGATTTTGCCTTGAGCCAACGGTAGAGGAATTTGTGCTCGCAGAAAATGACTGGGTCATCGAGCGCGACGGCGTCGATGAGCATGTGATAAGCGTCAGAGACGGATGCCGGTGTGAGCACGACGAGGCCTGGGTACTGCGCGTAGATGCCTTCCATGCTTTGGCTGTGAAAGGGCCCGGAGCCGGGAGTGCCGCCGGAGGGCAGGCGCACGGTGATCGGGATTGGCACGCCGGTGCGGTAGAAGTGCGTGGCGGCTTGGTTGACGATTTGGTTGAAGGCGATCGATGAGAAATCGGCGAACTGCATTTCCACGATCGGGCGCATGCCTTCAATCGCGGCACCGACCGCGAGGCCTACCATCGCGTCTTCGGAGATCGGGCTATCGAAGACGCGGTTGGGGAAGGCTTCAGCAAGGCCCTTGGTGGCTTTGAAGGCTCCGCCAAATGTGGCGATGTCCTGACCGTAAAGAAAGACGCGCGGGTCCTCGCGCAGGAGAGTTTCCTGGGCTTCGCGGATGGCATCGATATAGGTGAGGCTCACGATGGCTGGGCTGTCGGGTTGGGGGATTGATGGGCCGCGCTGATGCGTGAGGAAAGGGCGGACCAGTCTTCGTGGTACGGATCGGGCGCTGCTTCTTGTTGAGCTTGGGCGACAGCGCGCTGGACTTCATCGGCAAACTGCTGATGCCATGATTTGATTTCTTCTTCGGTGGCGATGCCGTGATCGATGAGTTGGCGGGTGGCGATGTCGATGCAATCGCGGCCGTAGTGGTCTTCGCGATTTTCGCGCGGCACATATGAGCCGTCGTCGTGTTCGCCGTGACCAGAGAGTCGCAGCAGGTGCGCAACGACCAACTGCGGGCCGCGGCCCTCGCGGGCGCGGCGGACGGCTTCGGTGATGACTGAGGCGCAGGCGAGCAGGTCGGTTCCATCGACGGCGAATCCGCCGATGCCGTAGCCGCGCGCTTTTTCGACGAGGTCGTTGCAGGCGAATTGTCGGGTGTTGGGCGTCGAGTAAGCGAACTGGTTGTTGGCGACGATCACGACCATCGGCAGTTTTTCCACCGCCGCGAGGTTGAGCCCTTCGTGAAAGGCACCGGTTGATGTCGCGCCATCGCCGACGCAGGTGGCGCCGACTCGACCGGCGAGTGTGCCTTGAAGGCGTTTGGCAAAAAGCATGCCGGCGATGACCGGGACTTGCGCGCCGAGGTGGGAAATCATGGCGGGCATGCCCATCGTCGGGCGACCGCGGTGAATGTTGCCATCGCGTCCGCGCATCGGGCCCGAAGCCGAGCCAAGGTAGGTGCGGGTGCAATCGATCAGCGGCTCGCCGAAGGCGGTGCGGCCGGCTTGGTCGCGGATCAGCGGGGCAAAGAAATCCTGACCAGGGATCAGCGCGGTGCCGAGGGTGGCGCTGACCGCTTCCTGGCCTTTGCCAAGATAAACGCCGCCGACGATTTTGCCGGCCTTGTAGAGGCTGGAGAGTTTGTTTTCCAGCAGTCGTGCGCGAAGCATCGAGTGGAAAACCGAACGCAGGAATTTGCGGTTTGCCGCCACATCATCGTTGGTCGCGATCGGGTGTCCTTGTGCCACGGGCGGAGGATAGGAATTTAGTGGAGAGCTCTGCAACCGCATTCGGGCGATTCTATGCCGGGCGTTGGTTCCAGGCGACGAGGTCTTGGTAGCGGAGTTGATCACCGCCAAAGAGGTCGAGCGCGCTGCCGACCGTGATGTCGATAAGACCGCCGCTGGCGGTGTCGATCGCGCGAAGGTCATCCATCGAAGCAGCGCCGCCGGCATAGGTCATCGGGATTTTCCCCCAGCTGCCGAGCAGTTCGACGAGTTCGTGGTCGATGCCGGCGCGCAGGCCTTCCACATCGGCGGCGTGGATGAGAAACTCCGCGCAATACGGCGCGAGGCGGTCGAGGGTGGCATGCGTCACGGCGAGGTCGGTGAGTGTTTGCCAACGATTCATCGCAACGATCCAGCCGTTGGTGCTGCGGCGGCACGAGAGATCGATCACCAATTTTTCCGCGCCGCAGGATTGGCTGATTTTTTCCAACGCGTGTGGCAGGAATTTTCCGTTCGGATCAAACAGCGAAGAGGTGACGATCACATGGCTGGCTCCGGCGTCGAGCCATTCGCGTGCGTTGGCTGCGTTGATGCCGCCGCCGATCTGGAGTCCGCCGGGCCATGCGGCGAGGGCTTCTTTGGCGGCGTTTTCGTTACCTGGGCCGAGCATGATCACATGGCCGCCGCTGAGTTGATCGCGGCGAAAGCATTCGGCAAACCATGCGGGCGATTTTTCCGAGACGAAATTTTCCGCAGGTTGCGAGTCGTCGCGTAGGGTGCCTCCGACGATTTGTTTCACGAGACCTTGGTGGAGATCGATGCACGGGCGGAATTTGGTCATCTTCGTGGGTGGCTCAGCTTAGGAAGGGATTGTCTGCGATTTCGTCGCCGATGGTTGTTTGCGGGCCGTGACCGGAGAGCACGATCGTTTCGGGTGGCAGCGTGAAGAGATGCGCGCGGATGCCGTCGAGCAATTGCGAGGTGCTGCCGTGCGGCAAATCGGTGCGGCCGATCGAGCC
>JAGWXY010000091.1 GCA_018969605.1 Verrucomicrobiota bacterium
GGGCTGATCGGCAGCTTGATGCGCACGCCGATGCCGACATCGGTGTAGAGGTCGCTCGGGTTGGGATCCCAGCTATCGGCATTCACGAAACCGGAGTCGGTGAAGAATGCGGCGCGGATCGATTCGATGATCGGAATGGTGTACTCGGCGGTGATGTAGCCGAGCGAGTTGCCACCGTAGACTTCGTTGGTGTAGTCGGTGTCGCGTGGGCCAACATCGCGGAATTCGAATCCGCGCAGCGTGCGGCCACCACCGAGAAACATGCGCTCGAAGATCGGGATCTCATCACCGCCGATGCTGTCGACGAAGGCGAGTTCGCCATTGAGCGAGAAGATCGAGTCCCACTTCAGGTTCCAGTATTTCTGGCCTTGGAGCGAAAGATTGATCGTGTCGACATCGCCGCCGAGCCCGGCGTAGGTGAGTCCTGCATCAAACTTGTGGCCGTTGCGCGGTTGGATGCTGCTGTCGCGGGTGTCGTACACATAGTTCAATCCAAGCGCGCTGCGCAGGTAGTCGCCGCCGATGTTTTTCTCGGAGAGCTTCGAGAGGTCGCCATTTCCGCCGTAATCGTTCGAGTCAACTTCCGAATCGATGTTCACATTTTCAAGGCGATACTCACCCTTGATCGAGGCCTTGTTGCCGAGTGGCTTGCGGAGGGAAAGAGCGCCGCCGGCGTTGGTTTGATCGTAGTAATCACTGAAGTAGGTCGATTGCTTGTAGAACAGCTCGCCGCCGAGAGCGAGTTGTTGGTCGAGGAACCATGGTTCGGTGAGCGAGATGCTCGCTTCCGAGCGTTTCGAACCGAGGCGCAGGTTGGTGGCGAAGCGCTGACCACCGCCGGTGAAGTTCCAGGGGTTGAAGAGGTCGAAGTTCGATTGCTCGAGAGTGAGGAAGCCGACGACGCTGTCGATCGAGCTGAAGCCGAGGCCGACGCCGACCGAGCCGGTGGCTTTCTCCTCGACGAGCACATCGATGTCGCGGTAGCCGCTGCCTGCGGGCGAGCCGTTGGCTTGGACTTCGCTGAAGTATTGCAAGCCTTCGAGGCGGGCCTTGGTGGTCTCGAGTTCCACCGAGTTGAACATGTCGCCTGGCTTGAGCGGAATTTCGCGGCGGATGACCTTGTCCTTGGTCTTGGTGTTGCCGGCGATGTTGACGCGGCCAACTTTGAAACGGGAGCCTTCGTCGATGCGGTAGATGATGTTCACGCGGTTGGGTCCGGCGTCGCGGATGTCGGGGCTCACGGCGGCATCGGCGTATCCACGAGATCCATAGTAGCTGCGGATCATCTTGATGTCCTCGCGCATCTTCTTGGAGTTGTAGGGGCTTTCGCCGGTGAGGGTGAGCGCGGGCTGGAGTTCCTCGGGCTTGAACACCGTCATTTTTCCAAAGCCGACTCCGGCGACGGTGTATTTCTCACCCTCGTTGATCGGGATGATCAGGTCGACGCGGCCGTCCTTGACCGGTTCGCGGCGCATGCCTGGGCTGTTGGCGCGGAGGTAGCCTTTGCTGCGGTAGTAATCGAGCACCGCGTCGAGGTCGGTATCGAGTTGGTCGGGCTCGAAGCGGCCCGATTTCGTGAGCCATGAGAACCAGCCCTTTTCCTTCACCTTCATTTCCTTGCGGAGTTCGGGGTCGGTGAAGGCGTTGTTGCCTTCGAAGCGGATCTTGCGGACCTCGCTCTTGGTGCCTTCGTTGATGATGAAGATGAGGTCGGCAAGGCCGCTTTGGTCGGTCGACTGGATGCGATGGGAAACCGTGGTGTCGGGATAGCCGTAGCCTTTGTAGTATTTCTCGATGTTGCGGCGAGCTTCGAGGATCTCTGCATCGCTCATCACGCCGGTGCCCTTGAGTTTGGTTTCTTTGGCGAGTTTCTGGTCGGAAAAGATCGTGTTGCCGATGAAGCCGATGCCGCCGCGCAGCGGGCGGGTGGTGACTTCGGCGATCAGATTGAGCGAGTCGCCGCTCGGTTCGGCGAGGAAGCGGACATCGTCGACGAGGCCGGATTCGTAAAGAGCGGTGATGTCCTTATCGAGGTTCTCAGCGCGGTAGGGAGCACCGGCTTTTGAGCGCAGTTGGTTGCGCAGCACGTCTTCATTGACGGTTTTTTCGCCGCGGTAGCGGATCGTGACTTTGGAAATTGTTTTGCCTTCGAGATCCTGCGCGACGGCGGGTTGGGCGAACAACATCAAGGCGAGTGAGGCGGTGGCGAGGCGACCGATGCCTTGCGGCGCAATGGGGCGGAGGAAACGAATGGTGCGCATGGAAGTTTGGATGTGTGGACATAAAGCCCATGCGGCGACCGACCCGTCAAGGCGAATAGCGTGACAAGGAATGGGGGATTTTGCGGGATTTTTACCCCTTTCGACCCTCGCTTGGGCTGGCACCGCAAATTCCCTCGACGGAAAGGGGCAGGAGCTTATTCTGTTAGGGTCAATGCGCTTGGTTCTTGGATCCGCGCGGGACGGGATCAAATTCATGAATGCCATCGAACTTGTGTTGGGTGTGGTCAGCGGGATTGCCTTGAGTGCGACCTGCGGGATGAGGGTTTTCGTACCGGTGTTTGGGGTGAGCATTGCCGCGTTGACCGGTCACTTGGAATTGGCGGATGGGCTGGCATGGTTGGGTTCGCCGGTGGTGGCATTTTCCGCCGGTGTGGCAATGCTGGCGGAGATCATCGCGTTTTATGTGCCGTGGCTTGATAACGCGCTGGATGGAATTGCCGCGCCCTTGGCGGTGGCTGCGGGAACGATTCTCACTGCATCGCAGATTCACGATGTGTCGCCGTATCTGCAATGGGCGCTCGCGATTGTGGCGGGTGGTGGTACGGCGGCAATTTTCCAAACCAAGACCATGGCGCTGCGGGCGACCTCAACACTGGGGACCGGTGGTATTGCCAATCCCGCGGTGTCGACCGCCGAAACAGGTCTTGCCGCGACGGGCACTCTGCTAACGCTGGTGCTCGGCTGGCTCGCAGGCTTGGTGTTTTTGGCGCTTTGCGGGTGGCTCGGATACCGCTTTGTTCGCTGGCTTGGGCGGAGGTTTAAAAGCAAATCGCCTGTTCATTGAACGGAAGATAGTGGTCAATCTCGGTAGGGCGACGCGGCCCGCGGCGCCGATTCTTTAGAAAGATTTACCGCCGAGGCAAAAAGGTGGCCAAGGAACGCGGAGGAGGGTTGGGGGTTATTGGTTAATGGAAAGGTGAACAAATGTGCCGAATGATAGAATGTGGCGGCGGTTTTCAACCGCTATGCCTTTCTAAATCCTTTTTTTACTAGGTATTTGCCTGCAGCCGTAATGGTTTAGACCATGTAGCGAGCCTTTCCATGGACGGCTAGGGGTTGCAAGTTCCAGCCACTTGGAGTACTGACACCTTTAATCTTCTAATTATTCAATTTCCAGACATCATAAAATAATCGACAGGCCAAAAAATACATCAAAGATTTTTAAATAATTGCATGAAAAACCGTCTACCTCTTTCGGCATTGTGGCTAGTGATTCCATCGCTGATTTCTCCTCTCGGCGGACAGAGTATGAGCGTGCTCGAGTTAGAGAAATCCTCAAACCTCAACATATGGGAGAGAGTTACCATCACGCCCGAGATGATCAGTGATTCGGGCAAGCTGCAAATCCCACCAGTGGGTCCTCAACAATTCTACCGCATGAAAACGCGATTGTTGGAGTTGCCATTGATATCCATTCAACCGTTAGCCACTACTGGCGTTGAAGAAGGCGAATCGGTAACATTCATGGTGGGCTCTCAAGGCGATGGACTTTCCTATCAATGGTATGTAGGACAGAGTGGGGACACCTCGCAACCAATATCCGGGGCAACCACACAATCCTATAACACGGGCGCTGTAAATGCTGACACTTTCTACTGGGTACAAATAATTAATGATGCTGGCAGTACGAATTCTGAAACGGCGAGCGTGACTATCAACCGCCCACCTACGATTATAACTCAACCATCATCACAAACCATAGTGACTGGCAATACGGCTACACTAACGGTAAGTGCTGCAGGCTCCGCGCCATTCGTTTATCAGTGGTTCCAAGGCAACCTCAACTTGCCTACGAATCCCGTGGGAGAAAATTCATTCACTTTTACGAGTCCTGTGCTCACGACGACCACCAACTATTGGGTTAAAATTACTAACGCTTTTGGCGAGGTCAACTCCAACTCAGTCACCGTCACAGTAAATTCCGCCGCACCCTCAAACATGACTTTGATTCCTGCTGGCGCATTCGCGATGGGGGACTCTTTGGACAGCCTAAGTGATGCCCCCACCCGCACGGTGACGTTAGACGATTTCTACGTAGGCAACAACGAAGTGACCAAGGGGGAATGGGACGAGGTCCGCATTTGGGGCTTGAGCAATGGCTACACGGATTTGGCGGAGGGTTCAGGCAAGGCTGTTAATCACCCAGTCCAAAACATTACTTGGTATGATGTGGTAAAATGGTGCAATGCACGCAGTGAAAAGGATGGCCTCACGCCTGTGTACTTTGTCAATGATGAGCGGACTACACTCTACAAAACTGGGGATGCAAGTTTGACCAATGCGCAGGTAAGTTGGACGGCTAATGGCTACCGTCTGCCGACTGAGGCGGAGTGGGAAAAGGCGGCTCGGGGAGGGCTCTCGGGCAAGCGCTTCCCATGGGGCGATACCATCAGTCACAGTCAGGCGAATTATTATGCATCCAGTGGTTACAGCTACGATCTGAGCGGATCGCTGAATAACTTCCACCCAACCTATGCAACGGGATCACAAATTTACACATCACCTGTGGGTGCATTCGCAGCAAATGGCTATGGGCTCAACGATATGACTGGAAATGTGATGGAATGGTGTTGGGATTGGTACGACACATACCCTGTGGGAGCTCAAACAAATCCGCGTGGAGCCTCCTCAGGCTCATTTCGCGTATATCGGGGTGGTGGCTGGGACCGCGAGGCTAAAGACTGCCGTATCGCTAGCCGCAGTTACAACTTCCAATGGTTTTTCGAGTACAACGTCGGTTTACGCATTGTCCGTAGTTCAATCCCCTAAGGCAATAGGGTATATTTACATTGGATTGGGCTGAAGTTTAAAAGTCAATCATCCGTCCATCAAGCCGAGGAGGGTGTCATTACCGGTAGGGCGACGCAGCCCGCGGCGCCGATTCTTAAGCAAGATTTACCGCCGAGCCGCAAAGGTCGCAAAGGAACGCGGAGAAGAGGAGTTGGGCCTCCTTATTGTTTAGGTTATAGGGGTGACGAAGAAGAAATCGATTCGTCACCAGGTAGCGCCAGCGTATTGCAGGCTGGGTCACGCATCTTCAAATGTGGCGGGGCTTTCCAAGTGCCATGCCTTACTTTCGCATTTTTCAATTTGAAAGAGTCGGCGCTGCGGGCCGCATCGCCCTACCAGCTCAAAATATGGAGCGGGACGCTCCATGGACGGCCTGGAGCAAGATGCTCCAGCCACGGTAGGGCCCGTCCATTGAATTGCTTGCCCGCGGGGCGGGGCTGGACTACATCCCTCGCGTGCTGACGATCAAAAAGCTCACCAAAACCCTCGGCGGGCGTACGCTGCTGCGCGAGGCCGAGATGTCCATCAATTGGGGTGAACGCGTGGTCCTCGTGGGTCCCAACGGGGCCGGCAAGTCGACGCTTTTCCGCATGATCCTTGAGGAGGATTCTCCCGACGAGGGCACGATCGAGCGCGACGAGTACGCCATCACCGGGTACCTGCCACAGGAGGCGGGCGAGCCGACCGATGAAACGATCATCGAAATCGCGATGGGCATCACGCCGGAAATGATCGGGATCTTGCGCACGATCCGCGAGCACGAGGCGAAGGGTGATCTTTCGCATCCGGATTTCGCCAAGGCGCAGGATCAGTTCAACCACCTCAACGGCTATCAACTCGAGCCGAAGGCGAAGAAGATCCTTAATGGTCTGGGCTTCAAGCAGGATGATTTCAACAAGCCTGCGCGCGAGTATTCCGGTGGTTGGGTGATGCGTGCCCATCTTGCGCGTTTGCTGGTGATGGAGCCCGACTTGTTGATGCTCGACGAGCCGACCAACCACCTCGACCTCTTGTCGCTGCTGTGGCTGCAGCGTTATTTGCTGAATTATTCCGGCGCGATTTTGATGATTTCGCACGATCGCGATTTCATGGATGCGATCATCGAATCGGTGGTCGAAATCGATCCCGATGCCGCCAAGCTCATTTCCTACACGGGAAATTATTCGTCCTATCTTGATCAGCGCGAGAAGCGCTACGAGCAGCAGGTGCAGGCGTATCGGAACCAGCAGAAGGAGATCGAGCAGCACCAGGAATTCATCGATCGGTTCCGTCAGGTCGGATCCAAGGCGGCGCAGGTCCAGTCGCGCATCAAGTTTTTGGAAAAGCTCGAGCGCATCGAGAAGCCGCGTGCGCCGCGCAAGCCGTTCAAGTTCACCTTCCCGCAGCCACCGCGCTCGAACCAGAAGGTCATCGAGCTGAGCAAGGTGGGCCAGGCCTACGGCGAAAAGCGGATTTACAAGGACCTCGATCTTACCATCGAGCGTGGCGACCGCATTGTGCTCGTCGGCCCGAACGGTGCGGGCAAGTCGACCTTGCTCAAGATCCTTGCCGGCATTTTACCGATCGACGCGGGCAAGCGCGAGCCGGGATACGCGACCAAGCTCGGCTATTATTCGCAGCACCGCATCGAGGCGCTGAATGAAAACAACACCGTGCTAGAGGAAGTGATGGGTGCCTGCCCGACGCTTCGGGAAGAGGACGCACGCTCGATCCTTGGAACATTCCTGTTCCGCCGTGCCGATGTTGAGAAACGCTGTGGCGTGCTCTCCGGTGGTGAAAAGTCCCGCCTCAATCTCGTCAAGTTCCTCGTTGATCCGCCCAACCTTCTGCTGATGGATGAGCCGACGACCCACTTGGACATTCTTTCGATCGATTCCTTGGTCAATGCCTTGAAAGGCTACGAGGGTACGCTGGTCTTTATTTCGCACGATGTGCACTTCATCCGCGCATTGGCAGAGACCACCTTGCACATCAACAATGGCGTCGTGACCAAGTACACCGGTGGTTATGATTATTTCCTCGAGAAATCCGGCCTCAACGATGATCGTGGAGCGGTGACCGCGTGAGGCCGCAAGCAAACCATCAACACCAGAACCACTAGGATGTCCGAATACTTGCCGCAGTCCCTTGTGATTGGAACGCGCGGCAGTGAGTTGGCATTGGTGCAGGCGGCAGCGACCGAGGATTTGCTACGGGCGGCATTTGCGGATTTGCGCGTTGAGCGGCGGATCATCCGCACGACCGGTGATCGGCGCACGGATGTCGCCTTGGCCGAAGTGGCGAAGGTCGAGGGTGTTTTCGACAAGGGCGTGTTCATCAAGGAGCTCGAGCTTGAGCTGGAAAGTGGCGGGATCGACATCGCGGTGCACAGCCTCAAGGACATGCCGACCACGCTGGATGAAAAATTTCAGTTGGCGGCGGTGCTCGAGCGTGCGGCGGTGCGCGATGTGTTGGTGAGCAAGGATGGATCCGACATCGCATCGCTGCCGCAGGGTGCGCGGGTGGGCACGAGCAGCGTGCGGCGGGCGAAACAGGTGGCGTTTTTGCGTCCCGATTTGGAGATTCTTGATCTGCGTGGCAATGTGCCGACGCGACTTGGCAAGTTGGCTGATGGCGATGTGTATGATGCGATCGTGCTCGCCGAGGCGGGCATGCAGAGGCTGGGTTATCTTGAGGCGGAAACTGCGAGCGGTGATGAATCGGAGCTGGTGAAAGATATGCCCGGCTTGCGCGTGCGGCGTTTGCCTGAGTCAGAATTTTTCCCCGCAGCTGGGCAGGGGGCGATCGCGCTCGAAATTCGTGCGGGCGATGCGCGAACCTATGAATTTGCCCGCGCACTCAACCATGAGACCACTTGGCAACGCATCTGCGCCGAGCGCGAATTCCTGCGTTTGCTCGATGCGGGTTGCCACACGCCAGTCGGTGTGTATTCCTCACTGGTGGATGATGTCCTTCACCTCAAGGCCTTGGTGTTTCCTGAAACTGGCGGCGAGCCAAAATCGGGTGAAGCCAGAGGCAGCGATCCTCTCGAAGTGGCAGAGGCCTTGTTCCAATCATTGAAATGAAAAATTCCGGAATTTGTTATCTCGTGGGCGGGGGTCCGGGTGACCTCGGTTTGGTCACGCTTCGTGCCAAGGAGTGCATCGAAAATGCCGATGTGTTGGTCTACGATGCTCTTAGTAATCCCGAGTTGATCAACTGGTCCAAACCCGGTTGCGTCAAGATCCATGTCGGCAAGCGCGCGAAGGATCACACGATGCCGCAGGATCAGATCAACGCGCTGATCGTCGAGCACACCAAGGCCGGAAAATCGGTGGTGCGGCTCAAGGGTGGGGATCCGATGATTTTTGCCCGCGGT
>JAGWXY010000092.1 GCA_018969605.1 Verrucomicrobiota bacterium
GTTGATCGCCAAGGACGGTAGCACCCGCACGCTCAAGGAATCCACGCCGCTCAAGGCCGGTGAAATCATCGACGCCACCTTCATCAGCAAGCAGGCGCTCACCAGTTTCCTCGACGCGCAAGTCGCCGCCGCGAAGGCCGATGGCGTGCTGCTCTCGCTACACATGAAGGCGACGATGATGAAAGTTTCCGACCCGATCATCTTCGGTCACGCGGTGAAGGTATTCTTCAAGGACCTCATCGCCAAACACGCCGCCACGCTCGATGCCCTCGGCGTTGACTTCAACAATGGCTTCGGCGACCTCGTCGCAAAGATCGCCAAGCTCCCCGCCGATCAAAAGGCCGCGATCGAAGCCGACATCCAAGCGGCCTACGCGCAAGGCCCCGCACTCGCGATGGTCAATTCCGACAAAGGCATTACCAACCTGCATGTGCCCTCCGATGTGATCGTCGATGCCTCGATGCCCGCGATGATCCGCAGCTCGGGACAAATGTGGAATGCCGCTGGCAAACTGCAGGACACCCTCGCGGTCATTCCCGATTCGTCCTACGCCGGCGTTTATCAAACGGTGATCGATTTCTGCAAACGCAACGGCGCGCTCGATCCGAAGACGATGGGCTCGGTGCCGAATGTCGGCCTCATGGCGCAGGCCGCCGAGGAATACGGCTCGCACAACAAAACATTTGAAATCCCAACAGCCGGCACGGTCCGCGTCACCGACGCCGCAGGCAATGTCCTGCTCTCGCACGAAGTCGAAGCCGGCGACATCTGGCGCGCCTGCCAAACGAAGGATGCACCGGTGAAGGATTGGGTGAAGCTCGCCGTCAACCGCGCGCGCGCCACCGGATCGCCCGCAGTCTTCTGGCTCGATCGCGCACGCGCCCACGACGCGCAACTCATCGCCAAGGTCGAGGCCTACCTCAAGGACCACGACACCAAGGGCCTCGACATCCGCATCCTCGCGCCAGCCGATGCCTGCCTCTTCAGCCTCGAGCGCATCGTGAAGGGCGAAGACACGATCTCCGTCACCGGCAATGTGCTGCGCGATTACCTCACCGACCTTTTCCCGATCCTCGAAGTCGGCACCAGCGCGAAGATGCTTTCGATCGTGCCGCTGATGAATGGTGGCGGGCTTTTCGAAACCGGTGCCGGCGGCTCGGCGCCGAAACATGTCGAGCAATTCATCAAAGAAAACTACCTGCGCTGGGATTCGCTCGGTGAGTTTTTTGCCATCGCCGCATCGCTCGAACACCTTGCGGAAACCGCAAAAAATCCGCAGGCCAAAGTCCTTGCCGATGCGCTCGATGCCGCCAACGGACAGTTCCTCGAAAACGACCGCTCGCCCGGCCGCAAGCTCGGCACGATCGACAACCGCGGATCGCATTTCTATCTCGCACTCTATTGGGCTCGTGCGCTCGCCGCACAAAATGACGACGCCGCACTCAAGGCCGCCTTCACACCACTCGCCGAAGCACTCGGTGCCAACGAGCAAACGATCGTCGCCGAGCTGCTCGCCGTGCAAGGCAAGCCGGTCGACATCGGCGGCTACTACGCGCCCAACGACACCAAGGCCGCCGCCGCACTGCGCCCGAGCGCAACGCTCAACCATCTGCTCGACAATTTCTAGAATCCCCGCGCATGGCAAAGGTCCTGGTCGGTCTCTCCGGCGGCGTCGATAGCGCGGTCGCCGCCGCATTGCTGATCGAGCAAGGCCACGAGGTCACTGCGGGCTACATGAAAAATTGGATCAACGCCGAGGGCATCCCCGGCGATTGCCCGTGGGAAAAAGACATCGAGGACGCGCACGCGATCGCCAAAACTCTTGGCGTCGAACTTCGCGTCATCGACCTCATCGACGCCTACCGCGAACGCATCGTCGACTACCTCGTCGAAGGCTACCGCTCCGGCATCACGCCCAACCCGGATGTGTGGTGCAACCGCGAAATGAAGTTCGGCGTGTTTCTCGATTACGCGCTCGCCCAAGGATTCGAAAAGGTCGCCACCGGCCACTATGCTCGTAGTAGATCGCTGGCCGATGGCTCAGCGGCCATCCTTCGCGGCGCCGATCCCAACAAGGACCAAAGTTATTTCCTCGCATTGATGACGCAGTGGCAGGCGGCTCACGCGATGTTTCCCACCGGCGAGATGCTCAAGCCCGAGGTCCGCGATGTCGCGCGACGCTTCCACCTGCCGGTCTCGGAAAAAAAAGACAGCCAGGGGATCTGCTTTCTCGGTCAGGTAAAGATGAGTGATTTCCTGCGCCACTATGTGCCGGATTCGCCCGGTGAAATTGTCGACACCAGCGGCAAGGTGCTTGGCACTCATCACGGCCTCCACCTCTACACGCTCGGCCAAAGGAAAGGTCACGGCGTCGCTTCACCGCGCGAAGGCATGGCCTATGTGGTCGTCGGCAAAAACCGCGAACGCAACCAACTCATCGTCGGCTGGGACAAGTCCGACACACCCGGCCTCTACGCCCGCAGCTGCACGGTCGGCACGATCTCATCGATCAACGAGCCGATCCCATCGCTCAAACTCGTCGCCGCCCAACCTCGCTACCGCTCGAAGGCCGAGCCGGCACGCGTCGAGCCACTCGGCGAAAACCGCGTGAAGCTCCACTTCGAACGCGCCCAACGCGCGATCGCCCCCGGCCAGATCTGCGCCTTCTACGATGGCGGACGCCTCCTCGGCGGTGGCATCTTCGAAAGCGCCGAGTGACCCGCGCGATCGCGGCAGCCACGGCGTTTTGTCCTTGCACGGATCTCCCCCGCGGGAAGAATCCGCCCCCCGCGCCGCGGTTCCAACCCATGAGCGAAACAGCAAATACTCCTGTCGATGCGAGCATCGCTGAAATCGGCGAAATCCTCAAAGCCCATCAATCATTCATCATCCTCAGCCACATCCGGCCGGATGGCGACGCGATCGGATCCCAACTCGCACTCGGCTTCGCGCTGATGGCCCTCGGCAAATCCGTGCGACTCATCAATGAAGACGGATTGCCGGAAAACCTCGCCTTCATGAAAGGCAGCGATCGCATCGAAACTCCACCCGCCGAGCCGCTCGATGTCGAAGTCGCCATCGCACTCGACACCGCCACCAAACCACGCCTCGGCGACAATGCCCTGCACGCGGCATCGAAAGCAAAACTCTGGCTCAACATCGATCACCACATTTCCAATCCGAAATACGGCGACCACAACCTCATCGATTCCACCAGCCCGGCCACCGGCCAAATCCTTTACGACCTTATCACCGAACTCGGCCTGCCAATGACGCCGGAGTCGCGCGACGCGATCTATGTCGCAGTCTCGACCGACACCGGCTCGTTCCAATACCCGTCGACCACCGCGAAAACTTACGAGATGGCCGCCGACCTCATCCGCAAGGGGCTCAATGTCGGTGAGATCAATTCGAAAACTTACGACGACTCACCCTACCGCCGCCTCGAGCTGATGCGCGCGCTGCTCAACACGCTGGAGCGCTCGGATGATGGCATCGTCGCCCACTGGGAACTGCACGACCAAACGCGCATTGATCTCGACCTTCGCCCCGAAGATAGCGAAGGACTCATCGATGTAATCCGTGCGATCCGAGGCGTGCAAATCGCGGTGTTTTTCGAAGAACTGCCCGATGGAAAAATCCGCGTCTCGATGCGCTCGAAAGACAAACGCATCGATGTCTGCCAGATCGGAATGCTCTTTGGCGGCGGCGGTCACGCACTCGCAGCCGGCATCCGCATGCCAGGCCCGCTCAAGGACGCGAAAGCCCTCGTGCTCGAGGCCATCACCCAACGCGTCAATGAAGTGAAATCCGCCGGGCTCTGATTTCATCGACCGCAACCACTAGCGGCATGATCATCGATCCCCGCCATGCCCGCGCATTCAATCTGTTAGAAACTCCCCCTTCATGAAATCCAATCCCCTCGAACAAAACGGCCCTAGCGGCGTGCTGCTCATCGACAAGGCACCCGACATGACCTCGCACGATGTCGTGGCCATCGCACGCAAGGCGCTCAACACGAAAAAAATCGGCCACTGCGGCACACTCGACCCGATGGCCACCGGCCTGCTCATGCTCGTCATCGGCCGCGCCACCAAGATCCAAGACCTGCTGATGAGCGAGGACAAGGAATACGAAGGCACCATGACGCTTGGCAGCGTCACCAGCACCCAAGACCGCCAGGGCGAAGTGCTCGAAACTCGCGAAGTGCCCGCATTTTCCGAAGCCCAAATCCATGCTGCTTTCGATGCCTTCACTGGCGAGTTCGAACAAATGCCACCCATGGTCTCCGCCATCAAAAAAGACGGCGTGCCACTCTACAAACTCGCGCGCAAAGGCGAAGTCGTCGAACGCCAGCCACGCCCGGTGCGCGTCACCGGATACAAGGTCAGCCGCATCGCCCTGCCCGATGTCGACTTCACCGTCAACTGCTCCAAGGGCTTCTATGTTCGCACCTACGCCCACGACATCGGCGAAAAACTCGGCTGCGGTGCCCACCTCAGCGCGCTGCGCCGCACCCGCTCCGGCAAGTTCACCCTCGACCGCGCCGTCACCGTCGCCGACCTCAAAACAGCCCCCCGCGAAGACCTCTTCAAAGCGATGATCTCACTTGCTGAGATCTCCCTCATGCGTGGAGCGTGAGAGAGGTCAGTAGTCATTGGTCATTTGTCATTGGGAAAGAGGCAGAAGATGCCGCTTCTTTAGGCAGGGACTTTTTTCCAAAAGGTCCGCCTCGGGTAGGGCTCCGCGAGGCCGCGTCGCCCTGTCGCGATTGAAGAGGTGTCCCGCAAGATGCGTGACACGGCCAGCGAGACGCTGGCGCTCCCCTTTGAAGAAGCCCCGGGCGGGCGGAAGCAGGGTAAAATTTCAAAAAACCCCCTTGGCGGGCTCAATTTTCTTGCATTCTGGCCCTCTGGGGCCTTTCATCCGCCCCCCAACCAAGCAAGGACGACCTGGCCACGGCTGGATCCATCCCCTACGACCATGAGTACCAAAGAAATCAACACCAAGGATTACCAACTCCACGAAGGCGACACCGGTAGCGCACCTTATCAGGTCGCACTGCTCACCCAGCGCATTCAACACCTCACCGAGCACCTCAACGCGAACAAGAAGGACTTCTCGTCCCGCCGCGGTCTTCTGACCATGGTATCGCGCCGCCGCAAGTTGCTCGACTTCATCAGAAACGGCTCCGAGGAAAAATACCAGCAGGTCATCCAAGGCCTCGGACTTCGCCACTGACACTCTCCGCACGGCAGCCATGGGAATACACCCGTGGCTGTCGCGCAAAACGGCCCTCGCATCATGAAGCCAGGTGGCTTCCCGCAGGCCGCGTGACCCACCCCGTTTCGCTCGCGAAATTTCTTCGCGCCAAGACGCGGCGGTCACAACCCACCAATGCCCGCGCGGCAATCCCGCCGTACGGGTCGCAGGACAGAAAAGAAGAACAACAGAAGAAAGAAGAAAGAAATGAACATCCATACACTCACGGCCGATGTCGGAACCAATCCGATGACGATCGAAACCGGCAAACTTGCCAAACTCGCCGACGGTGCCGTCACCGTCCGCTGCGGTGACACCATCATCCTTGTCACCGCTGTTTCCGCCACCAAGGTGAAGCCCGGCCAGACATGGTTCCCGCTCTCCGTGGAATACAAGGAAAAGGCTTCCGCCGCCGGTGTTTTCCCCGGTGGTTACTTCAAGCGCGAAGGACGCCCAACCGAAAAGGAAATCCTCACCTGCCGCATGACGGACCGCCCACTGCGTCCGCTGTTCCCGAAGGGTTATTTTTACGACACGCAGATCATCGCCATCCTGCTCAGCGCCGATGGTGAGAACGACGCTGACATCCTCTCAATGAACGGCGCCTCCGCCGCGCTCTGCCTTTCCGACATCCCCTTCGCCGGCCCGATCGGCGCTGTGCGCGTCGGCCGCGTCGACGGACAATTCGTAATCAACCCGACCCACGAGCAACGCGAAAACAGCGACCTTGATCTGGTCTATGTCGGCAACAAAACCGATGTCATCATGATCGAAGGCCAGGCCGACGAACTTCCCGAAGCGGAGTTCGTGCAGGCGCTGCACCACGCGCAACAGGCGGTGCAAAAACTCGTCGAGGTGCAAGAACAACTCGTGAAGCTTGCCGGCAAGGCAAAGCGTGATTTCACGCCAGTGCTCGCCAAGGACAACCTGCTTGAGATCGCTTACGAAATCGCAGGCGACCGCATCGAGTCGGCCATCTACGCGCCATCGAAAACCGAGCGTGCGAAGAAAGTCGGCGCCCTGCGCGACGAAGTCGAAGCCGCGATCAAGGAGCGTGCCCCGGAAGCCACCGACTTCGATGTCGAGCAAGCCTTCGAATACCTGCAGAAGAAAGCGTTCCGCATTTCGATCATGCAAAAAGGCGTGCGTGCCGACGGTCGCAAGATCGGCGATCTCCGCCCGCTCTATGCAGAGAACAGCCCGCTGCCACGCGTTCACGGCTCGGCGATTTTCGCCCGCGGCGAAACGCAAGCCCTCGCAATCGCGACGCTCGCACCTGCCGATGAAAAGCAGTTCATGGACAACTACGCGGGCGGCGAAACCGAGAAGCGTTTCATCCTCCACTACAACTTCCCTCCCTTCTCCGTCGGCGAAACCGGCCGCATGGGTGGCATCAACCGCCGCGAGATCGGCCACGGCGCCCTCGCCGAACGCTCGATCGAACCGGTGATCCCCGCCGTCGAGGATTTCCCCTACGCGATCCGCGTTTCGTCGGAAGTCACCGAATCCAACGGCTCGACCTCGATGGCCACCGTTTGCTCAGGCACGATGTCGCTGCTCAGCGCCGGTGTCCCGCTCATCCGCCCCGTCGCCGGCATCTCCGTCGGACTTGTGACCGAATGGAACGACGATGACACGATGAAGGAGCACAAGTGCCTTCTCGACATCATCGGCTCCGAGGACTTCTACGGCGACATGGACTTCAAACTCTGCGGCACCAGCCAAGGCGTCACCGGATACCAGCTCGACCTCAAGCTCCCCGGCCTGCCGCTCTCGATCCTCGAGGAAGCGATCACCATCGCTAAGAACGCTCGCGGCACCATCCTAGACAAGATGGCCGAGGCGATCTCCGCACCCGCCGAGCTCAGCCCGCACGCCCCGCGCATCGTGTCCCTCAAGATCCCCGCCGATCGCATCGGTGAGCTCATCGGACCTGGTGGCAAAAACATCAAGGGCATCCAGGCCGAGTCCGGCGCCGAGATCAACATCGAGGACGATGGCACCGTGCACATCTACGCTTCCAAGCAGCAAGGTCTCGACCGCGCCAAGGAAATGATCGATCGCATGTTCCAAGAAATCGAAGTGGGCAAGGTCTACACCGGCAAGGTTGTTTCCATCACCGCCTTCGGCGCGTTCATGGAAGTGCTGCCCGGCAAGGACGGACTCATTCACGTTTCCGAACTCGCAGAAGGGCGCACCGAAAAAGTCGAAGATGTCGTCAAGAAAGGCGATGTCGTCACCGCCAAGTGCCTCGGCGTCGATGAGAAAGGCCGCGTGAAAATGTCACGCCGCGCCTGGCTCCGCGATCAAGCCGCCGCCGATGCGGAAAGCACCGCCGCTGCCGAATGATCAAAGCGAAAAGCAAAACATCAAACAAACCGGCGTCCTCATCAAGGGCGCCGGTTTTTTTTGTTGCAAGAGAAGCGGCCTTCCTGCGGAAAGAGACAGAAGACGCTAGAAAAGAAGAGGCTTCTTCACGATCGGGTGAGGTCACGGGTATGGCACCCCTCGACCCTTCCACACCACCGGACATGCGGTTTTCCGCATTCGGCGGTTGAACCCGGCGCGCAGTCTGGCTTCGATCTTTTTCCAATGTTGCCGAAGGTGTTCGGTCGTCTTCTCAATGTCCATTCCATCGACTCCGGGCGCGCCGCCATTGGCTTTCATCGCTTGCCATGCGGCCCGGATGTATGCTTGCTCCAACACTCATTCAAGCATCAGTTCCTTGGTTTCATCTTCAGTCATCACCTTGCGCCTCCTTTCGCACGGATGAATGATACCACTTCCAAGAAACAATCCGACAAGTCCATGCCCATGCCGGGCACACGAACGCCGGCGTCTCCCCCCCGGAGCA
>JAGWXY010000093.1 GCA_018969605.1 Verrucomicrobiota bacterium
GACTATGGATGCCCGCGAGGCCAAGGCACCGCCGCGTTTCGAAGTGAAAGCTCCGGCAGGTGCACCGAATGTGGTCATTGTGTTGATTGATGACATCGGCTTTGGTGCGAGCAGTGCTTTTGGTGGCCCGATCCAGATGCCGACCTTGGAAAAACTTGCGTCGCAGGGGCTCAAGTACAACCGCTTTCATACGACCGCACTGTGTTCGCCGACGCGTGTGTCATTGCTGACGGGGCACAATCATCATGCCAACAATGCGGGGGCGATCATGGAGCTGGCGACTGCTTTTCCCGGCAACACCGGCATCAGGCCGCGAACCATCACGACGCTTGCCTCGATCTTGCGTCACAATGGTTTCAGTACTGCGGCGTTTGGCAAATACCACGAGACACCGCCGTGGGAGGTTTCGGTTTCGGGTCCGTATGATCGTTGGCCGACAGGTTCGGGTTTCGACAAGTTTTATGGTTTCATCGGTGGTGAGACCAATCAATGGGCGCCAGCGATCTTTGATGGTGTGACGCGTGTGGAGCCGCCGGCGACGCCCGGTTACCACTTTACAAGCGACATGACTGACAAGGCGATCCAATGGGTGAGCGCGCAGAAATCGCTGACGCCGGACAAGCCGTTTTACATGTATTTCGCGCCGGGTGCGACGCATGCGCCTCATCATGTTCCCAAGGAATGGCCGGCAAAATACAAAGGCAGGTTTGCTGCAGGTTGGGATGCGTTGCGCGAGGAGATTTTTGCGCGTCAGAAGGAACTGGGTGTGATTCCGCAGGAGACAAAGCTCACGCCGCGGCCGAAGGAGATTCCCGCATGGGCCGATATGAGTGAGCAGCAGAAGCGTCTTTTTGAAAAACAGATGGAGACTTTTGCAGGGTTTGCAGAGCACACGGACCACGAAGTTGGGCGGCTTGTCGCGCAGCTTGAAAAGATCGGTGCCTTGGATAACACGCTGCTTTTTTACATTGTTGGCGACAACGGCGCGTCGGCCGAGGGTGGTCCCGAGGGCACCTACAACGAGATGATGGCGCTCAACGGCATTCCCGGCAAAGCCGAGCAGATGATGGGGCACATTGATGAGTGGGGTGGCCCGACCACTTTCCCGCACTACGCGATTGGTTGGGCGTGGGCTACCAACACTCCGTTTCAGTGGACCAAGCAAGTTGCATCGCACTTTGGCGGCACGCGCAACGGCATGGTGATGCATTGGCCGAAGGGTGTTGATGGCAACGGCAGTGTGCGCAGCCAGTTTCACCATGTTGTTGATGTCGCTCCCACTGTGCTCGAGGCGGCGAAGATTCCGCAGCCGAAGTCGGTGGATGGGATTGCGCAGCGTCCGATGGACGGTGTGTCGATGCTTTACTCCACTGCCGACGCAAAGGCCGAGGGGCGTCGCAAGACCCAGTATTTTGAGATGTTTGGCAACCGTGCGATCTACCACGAAGGCTGGGTGGCGGCGACGCGGCATTCGATCCCTTGGCTGCTGACGCAAAATCCACCGCTCAAGGACGATGTTTGGGAGCTTTACCATGTGGATGAGGACTTCAGCCAGGCGGAGAACCTCGCGGATCAGAATCCCGCCAAGCTCAAGGAACTCCAGGCCGTTTTTGAAAAGGAAGCCATTCGCAACAATGTCTTTCCCATTGATGACCGCCGTTCTGAGCGCTTTGACCCCGAGATCGCGGGGCGTCCAGATTTGCTTGGTGGACGCAAGTCACTCACGGTTTATCCGGGGATGACCGGGATGATGGAGAATGCTTTCATCAATGTGAAAGGCCGTCATCACACGGTCGAGGCCGAGCTTGAATTGAGTGACGACAAAACCTCCGGTGTCATCATTGCCCAAGCCGGCTATTTTGGTGGCTGGACGCTTTACTTCAAGGATGGCAAGCCGCGCCACGAGTACAACTTCTTTGCGCTCGAGCGCACCAACATCGGTGGCGATGTCGCATTAGCTGCCGGCAAGCACACGATCGGATATGAATTCATCCCCGATTCGGACAAACCCGGCACGGGCGGCAAATCCATCCTCAGTGTGAACGGCAAGAAAGTCGCGGAAGCTCAGATTCCGAAGACCCAACCTTTTTTGTTTTCTGCCGATGAGGGTGCCGATGTCGGTATCGATTCGGAAACCAATGTATCGCCTGATTATCAACCTGGTCTGCCCAGCAGCTTCACTGGCAAGATCATCAAGGTGACGGTGACGCAGAGATGAGAGAGGATTTGAACATTGAACATTGGAGGAAGTTTCAAGTTTCAAGCGTTCAGTTTCAAGAGAGGAGAATGAAGAGACGCCTGCTGGAGAAGACGCAAGACTTGAAGAAGCAAGACACAAGAGAAGAAACTGCGGTTTCATTTGCCTTCTCAAAACATGGAGCGGGACGCTCCATGGACGGCCTGGAGCAGGATGCTCCAGCAACGGTGAAGATGGAGCTGGCTTTTTAATCAGCCCACTGGCGTGACGCCTTTTTTGAGAAGGAGGTTGCCGTATTTGGCGGTTTCGCCGGTCATGACAACGGCGAAGGCGGTTTTTGCGCGGTCGTAGAACGCGAAGCGGTCGATGCGGGTGGGGGACTTGGCATTGGGTACATGGCGTTTGATCACGCTCATGTACTGCGCTTCGACTCTGGGGTCGAGTTGGTCGCCGGCGACAGCTTGCATCATCATGAGAGGCTCTGCGTAACTATCGAGTTCGAACAGGGGCAGGATGCCATCGAGCAGGGTGCCCACGCCGAGGCCGTCGGCACGGATCACGCGCGGGTTGACGCTGTGAGCGGGGAAGTGGGCATCGGCGAGAATGATTTCATCGCCATGGCCCATTTCGGCGAGGATCTTCAGGAGTTCGGGGCTGATGGCGGGGTGGATACCTTTGAGCATGGGCGGAGTATTGGAAAATTTTGCGGTCGATGGAAGGCGTGACTTTGGTTTTTTTTGCGGGGGGGATGCTGCCATTTAGATGTGAGCGACTTGATAGACGGATTTTTTGAACCGCGAATGAACGCCAAGAAAACGATTGTAGATCGTGGAGCCGTTTTTCTTCTGTCCTGTGTCTCTACCTCTACGTTGGGCAGATTTCATTGATGGCTTGGAGGAGTTCTTGTGTGGGTGTGGGAGTCTGCAACGAATCGATGATTTGATCCAGTTGGGCGACATTGCGGGCGCCGACGAGGGCGGAGGTGACGGCTGGGTGCTGGAGGGTCCACTGGATGGCGAGGTGATGGAGCTCGGTGTGGTGTTGCGCGGCGAGTTGGCCGAGGGCTTGGATTTGATCGAGGTGGTGGTGGACCTGATCGGATTGGAGGAAGCCTTCGGGGCGAGCGGCGCGGGAATCGGAAGGGATGCCGTTGAGATATTTGGGGGTGAGCATGCCTTGGGCGAGCGGGCTGAAGGCGATGCAGCCGATGCCTTCGTCGTGGAGCCAATCGAGAATGCCGGCGGATTCCACCGCGCGGTTGAGGATCGAGTAGGGTGGCTGATAGATCAGGCAGCGGACACCCATTTCCTTGAGAATTTTGACCGCTTTTTTGAGGGTCTTGAGCGGGTATTTTGAGAGTCCGACATAGGTTGCCTTGCCGCTTGAGACGGCGGTGGCGAGGGCGGACATCGTTTCCTCAAGTCGCGTGTGTGGATCGGGGCAGTGGGAGTAGAAAATATCGACATGGTTGAGTCGCAGGCGTTTGAGCGAGTGGTCGAGCGAAGCGAGCAGGTGTTTGCGCGAGCCGTGGCTGCCATAGGGTCCGTGCCACATGTCGTGTCCGGCCTTGGTGGAGATCACGAGTTCGTCGCGGTGGGCGGCAAAATCGTGTGCGAGGATGCGTCCGACATTTTCTTCGGCGCTGCCAGGTGGGGGGCCGTAGTTGTTGGCGAGGTCGAAGTGGGTGATGCCGCGGTCGAAGGCGCGTCGCATCATCAGGCGTGCTTCGTCCTGATTGTCGATGTGGCCGAAGTTGTGCCAGAAGCCGAGGGAGATGGCGGGCAAGAGCAGGCCGGAATCACCGCAGCGGCGGTAGGGCATGCGTCCGTCGTAGCGATCTGGGGAAAACATTTTTTCAAAGTTTTAAGGTTTTAGTTTCAAGTTTCAAGAGAAGAGGAGGAGAGGATGAAGAAGCGGCATCATCTTCGATCCGCAATCCACAATCTACGATCTCTTTTGCTTTTTCATTTGCGGCGGACCTTTCGGAGAAAGGTCCCTGCCTTAGAGGTCCCTGCCTTAGAGGTTTTTCTGAGCGAGGGCTTTTAGGCGCTGGAGCAGGGGTGGGTGGGAGTAGTCGAGCCAGACTCGGAGGGGGTGGGGTGAGGGGTGGGAGAGGTGGTCGGCGGTCATTTTGGTGAGGGCGGTGGCGAGGGGAGCGGCATCGCCGGTGTGTTGTTTGGCGAAGTCGTCCGCTTCGAATTCGTGGCGGCGTGACCAGGCGTTGAGGATGACCGAGAGGATTTTTCCGGCTGGTTTGAAGAGGATGGAGAAAAGCACGAGGCCGACATGGGGTGAGATCGTGGTGACGCCGAAGGCATCGAAGAGGAGTCGGGCGAAGTGGCCTTGCGGGTTGGTGGCGAGGCCGATGAGGAAGAAGATCGCGGCGGTCTGGATGATGCCGGCGGCTAGGCGTTGCTTGATGTGGCCGCGGCGGAAGTGGCCGATTTCGTGGGCGAGCACGGCGATGAGTTCGGGCGTGGTGCTTTTTTCGATGAGCGTGTCGAAGAGGGCGATCTTACGATTTTTTCCGAAGCCGGTAAAGAACGCGTTGGCCTTGGTCGAGCGCTTCGAGCCATCCATGACGAAGACATCCTTCACGGGAAAACCGCAGCGGTTGCCGAGTGATTCGATTTCCGATTTTAGTTCGCCCTCAGGCATCGGGGTGAACTTATTGAAGAGCGGCATGATGTAGGTCGGTGCGAGCCAGGTGAGGATGAGTTGCGCGAGGGTGAGAAGGATCCATGCCCAAAGCCATGCGTTGGGCACGCGGTTGAAGATCCACAATACGGCTGCGGCGAGTGGCAGGCCGATGAGGGCGGCTAGGGCGAGGCCCTTGAGGCGATCGGCGATGAAGGTCGCAGGCGTGGAGCGATTGAAACCGAAGCGGTTTTCGATCACGAAGGTTTCGTAAATCGAAAATGGCAGCGAGAGCAGCGATTGGCCTAAAAAAAATATCGACAGAAAAATCAGACCCGCGCCAAGTTCTGAATGGGTGAGTGAGCGGGCAAATGTGTCCAGCCAGCCGAAGCCGCCAGCGAACCAGAAGACAAGCAAGGCGGTGAGCGAAACAGCGGACTGGAGGAGGTCGTGCTTCGCGTTCACGCGTTGGTAGTCGCGGCCGAGCTCGAGTTTTGATTCATCCATCACGCCAGTGAGCTCCGGCGGCACTTTTTCCGGGAAGGTTTTGAGATTGAGCAGGGTCGCGATGAACTCCAGTTTCCAGAGGAGAAAGAGCGCTGCAACGATCAGGAGGGTCATGAAATTCCATTCGGTCATTGGAAGCATCATGCATGTGGCCTGGCGCACGGCAAGGCCTAGCCATGGGTAGTAGCGAAATCGGGGTGGGATTGAACATTGCAGGTTGAGGGGGCTGGGGTTAATTTCGCCCGGAACACATGGTCCGTGCATTGATTTTAAAAGGATGGCTGCTGGCCTGCCTGTGGCCTGTTATGGCGGCGCATGCCGAAACGCAAGCGAACGCGGCGGATGAGATTGGGGCGGTGCCGAAGGGTCCCTCGGATGGCGCGATCATGACTCGCAAGGACGCGCGGACGATCACGCTCAAGATTCCCGCGCCGCGTGGCATGATCGTTGATCGCAATGGCGAGCCGCTGGCGCAGAATGTCGTGGCCTACCAGATTGCGCTGCAGTTTCGTCAGTTTGAAAAAGCCGATCGAGCGTTTGTGATCGACTGGGCGCGGTCGCGTTTGAATGCCTTGGCGGAAACGCGAAAGGATCTTGAGCCCAAGACGGACGATGAAATTTACGATCATTATCTTCACCGGCGTTGGTTGCCTTTGTTGGTAAGCGGGCAGATTGCCGAGAAGGAGGCCTTGGCGCTGGAGGGCAAGCTGCCGAGTGGGGTGGTTCTCAATGCCTTGTACCGCCGGTATTACCCCGAGGGAGAGTTGGCTGCGCATGTGATTGGATATGCGGGCAGCGTGGGCAAGCTGCCAACGGGACCGATCAATTTCAATGAGCCGCTGTGGGAGGAATCGGAAGGTCGCTCGGGTTTGGAAAAAATTTACAATGCGCAGCTCACCGGCGATGCAGGCATGAAGAAGTTGTTGTTCGACGAGAACGGCAACAAGTTGTTGGAGGAGCAGGTCAAGCGTCCGCGGCCGGGTGGTACCCTAGTGACGACGATCGACCTGAAATGGCAACGGCTTGCGGAAAAGATTTTGCGCGGTGGCTGCCGTCGCGGTGCCTTCGTGGTGGTCGATGTCGTGACCGGTGAGGTGCTGGTGATGGCATCGCGGCCGTCGTTTGATTTGAACAGTTTCATTCCGGGAATCAGCACGGAGGCATTCAAGCAACTTCAAGACGACCCCTCGCAGCCCTTGTTTGGAAGGGCATTTCAATCGGCTTATCCACCGGCTTCGTCATTCAAACCGATCGTTGCCTTGGTCGCTCTTAACAATGGTCTGGTGTCGGAGAACTCGACCCTCTATTGCCCGGCAGCAATCAGCATAGGCCGCACGGTTTTTAAAAATTGGAGCAAGTCTCCCGAGGGTAGCATCAATGTGAAACGTGCAATCGCAAGATCATGCAACACTTGGTTTTATCAGGTTGGCATCGATATCGGGCCAACCTCATTCTTGAGCTTGGCGCGTAGGTTGGGATTTGGTGAGAAGACCGGTTTGCCTTTGGTTGGCGAGACGCCGGGTTTGGTGCCTAATGACGAGTGGATGTTGAAGAATGAAAAGCGGCGGATTCTTGATGGCGATACTGCCAACCTTTCGATTGGGCAGGGGAGCTTGTTGGCATCGCCACTGCAGGTTGCGCAGTCGATGGCTGGCATCGCGAATGGTGGAGCTTTGCCGAAGTTACGTTTGATTTCGCAGGTGCAGGATACGCGCGGCCGAGTTGTGCAGGCGCCGGTGCCTGAGCGCAAGAACAGCCTGGGCTTGAGTGAAAAGGCCGTGCAGGTGGTGCACCAGGGGATGTCGGATGTGGTCAATGCCGGTGGTGGCACGGGCCGCAGTGCGGGGCTTGGTTATGCCGAGTTGTGTGGCAAGACGGGCACGGCTCAATGGGGACCGAAGTCCAAAAATCAGCGACTTGCATGGTTTGCGGGATTCATGCCGCGGGCAAATCCGCGTTATGCGTTTGCAGTGCTCTATGAAGGCCGACCGGGTGAGGGAGTGTCGGGGGGGCGCATGGCTGCACCGATGGTACAGAGATTTTTCCAAGGCATCAAAGGAGACATCAAGGAGATCATCGCGCCGCCGAAGAAAGCCTTGGTGGTGGATGAGGAGACTGGTGAGGCGGTCGAGCAGACGGCACCAATTGCAAAGACAGATGATGTCGAAAGCGACAACGAAAGTGAGGAAATCGATGATGCGATTGACGCAGTGCCCAAAGAGCGTGGGGTGATGCGGGCGCTGCCGGTGGATGGCCTGTTGGAGGGGGGCAGTGCAATGTCACCGTCTGATGCTGATTTTACTGGTTCCGGTGAAGGAACAGCGATGCCTGCGTTGCCAGCGGAAGAAGATGAAGAGGTGATGGACGAAAATGTGGAAGATGTCGGCAACCAGTGAGGATGACTGACCGATGAATTTGGACATTAGGTTTAGTCAATTGATTCACAATTTCCCAGACAAATTGTAAAGATTCTTCTTGCGATCTGGGTTGGCCGCGTTTATGGGTGGGGCATGAGTATGAACATGAGCATGAGCAGGCGACACATGCGAAGTGAGGCAGAGGCAGAGGCAGCAAATGCAGTAGCAGGAGGTGCAGCATGAGCAGCAAGCGATGGTTGGCGCCGTGGAAGGATTCGGCGGAAAAGCCGGCGATTTACCATTGCATCAGCCGTGTGGTGGATCGGCGGTTTGTGTTTGAGCAGGCCGAGCGCGAGAAGTTCCGGGCC
>JAGWXY010000094.1 GCA_018969605.1 Verrucomicrobiota bacterium
CTGGGTTGGGAAGCTCAGCATTTGCATTGGGCGGGCCATTTCTGGGCATCGGCGGGACCTCGATCAGGAGATGGAAGTGGTTGTCCATCAGGCAGTAGGAAGTAACTCGGCAGCCGGAGAATTTCTCGTACATGCGCATTAGCGCGCGGAATTTTTCCTTTTCCCTGGCTCCGAGGACAAAGCGCCGGTCGACGACGCGCGAAATGCAGTGGTAGAAGACCGGTTTGGACTCCGAATTGCGCCATTCCGCCAGCCAACGTGCCTGTCGCATGAAGCAGAGAATAGCCAGCCAAGGCCAGATGGCAAGCAGAATTCGTATAAAAGGACTGTCCCTTTATAATTGTCCCTTTGTAATTTTTACTATGGCGTGGGAGAGTTGGGCAAAGAGCATCGCCGAAAGATGGCTCACCACGCTGAAGCTGCGGGCCTTGGCTTCCACGCCGGTCTCCGGAGCGTGACGGTTGATCATTCCGCGAGGAATAAGGTTGAGCATTTGCTTAAGGACGACCACATTGGCACGGGTTGGTATAGTTTTGTACATATACCCTACCGAGTGGCAGGGATTTCAACTCAACACCAGCCCATTTTTCCGCTCCAATCTAAGTCTTCCTGTGGGATGACTGTGAAGTAAAAATCACAAAAAAATGCGCTCCTCGATAATCAGTAAATCCGCGAAATCAGCGGTTGAAATGATTCGAATGACATTTCGACTTCGGATCTCCGATTGAAGGATTATTGCCCGTGATTTCGACTTCGCCTGATGAGCCTTGTGTCTTCGTACCCAAGGCTCAAGTCTCTCGACTTCCCATATCCCTTATTTCACCTAAGCATGCCGACGGCTTTTTCGAGGGATTTAGCGAAGGTGTTAATTTCTTGTTGGGTGTTGTAGAGGGCGAAGGAGGCGCGGACGGTGCCGGTGATGCCGAAGCGTTTCATGAGTGGTTGGCAGCAGTGGTGGCCGGTGCGGACGGCGATGCCCATTTGATCGAGCAGCGTGCCGACATCGTAGTGGTGGAGGCCTTCGATGTTGAAGGAGAGCGAGCCAGAGCGGTCGGCGGGGCCGTAGAGGCGGATGCCGGGGATGTGGGAAATGGCATCGGCTGCGTGACGGATCAAGGAGGCCTCGTGTTCGTGAATGTTTTTTAGCCCAATGCGATTCACATAATCGATCGCCGCCGCGAGTGCGATGGCGCCTTCGATGTTTGGGGTGCCTGCCTCGTATTTGAAGGGTGGATCGTTGTAAGTTGTGCGTTCGAAGGTCACTTCCTTGATCATTTCGCCGCCGCCCTGCCAGGGTGGGAGCTCTTCGAGCAAGTTTTTGCGCCCCCAGAGGATACCGATGCCGGTGGGTGCATAAAGTTTGTGGCCGGAGAACGCGAGGAAATCGGCGCCGATCGATTGGACGTCGGTTGGCAGGTGAGCGATCGATTGCGCGGCATCGATGAGTACGATCGCGCCGACGCTTTTCGCGGCTCGGGTCATTTCAGTGATCGGGTTGACCGTGCCAAAGGCGTTGGAAATCGCGGTGAGAGCGAGTATTTTAACCGGCCCTTTGAGCGCCTCGCGGAAGGCATCGAGGTCGAGGGTGCCGTTGTCGTTGCATGGGATGATTTTGAGTTTCGCACCGATGCGTTGGCAGAGCATTTGCCATGGCACGATATTGGAGTGGTGCTCGAGTGCGGAAATCAGGATCTCATCGTTGGCTTTGATGCGGCCGGAGAGTGAGAGAATATTGGCGGCAAGGTTGATGCCGCCGGTGGTGCCGGAAGTGAAGATCACTTCATCGCTTGATACGGCGTTGAGGTGTTTCGCGACCTTGTTGCGGGAATTTTCAAATGCTTCGGTCGCGGCGCGGGCGAGTTGGTGGGTGCCACGGTGGATATTTGAGTTGATCGATTCGTAGTAGCGTCGCGAGGTATCGAGAACGCACTGCGGTTTTTGATTGGTCGCCGCGTTGTCGAGATAGATCAAACGACGGCCATGGATCGACTGGTCGAGGATCGGGAAGTCGGCGAGTATCGATTCAGGTGAAAACATGGTGGTGGTTCGCGGCGGCGCTGTAGGGTGGTGCAGGGGTGGACTTGTCGCAATAGCGGATGTTGGGGTGGGGGTAAAAGTTATGGGTTATTGGCGCAGGGCAAGCGCTTGGCCGGTGGGGGAGTTCGGGATTTTTTGGAGGTCGTTCGGTGTGCCTTGGGCGACGAGTTGACCGCCTTGGGATCCGCCGCCGGGGCCGAGATCAATGATCCAATCGGCGGCGGCGATTACATCGAGGTGGTGTTCGACGACCAGCACGCTGTGGCCCGCGTCGCGGAGTTGGAGGAAGGCCTTGATGAGAAGTTGGACATCGCCGAAGTGGAGCCCGGTGGTGGGTTCGTCGAAAAGATAGAGTGTGTGGGTGGCGGGGGGCTTGGCGAGTTCGAGGGCGAGTTTGAGGCGTTGCGCTTCGCCGCCGGAGAGCGTGTTGGCAGCTTGGCCGAGTGGGAGGTAGCCGAGGCCGAGTCCGTCGAGGGTTGCGAGGATGTGGCGGAGTTTGGGAATGGGTTGGAAAAACGCGAGTGCCTCGGAGACTTGGATTTCGAGCACATCGGCGATGGATTTGCCTTTGTAGGTGATGGCGAGCGTTTCGCGGTTGAAGCGTTTACCGTCGCAGGCTGGGCAGGTGACCCATGCGTCGGGCAGGAAATGCATTTCGATTTTGAGTCGCCCATTGCCTTGGCAGCGTTCGCAGCGTCCGCCCGGAGCGTTGAAGCTGAAGCGTGAGGTGGTGAATCCGTGTTGGCGGGCGAGCGGGAGTTTGGCGAAGAGTTCGCGGATCAGGTCGAACGCACCGGTAAAGGTCGCGGGGTTCGAGCGTGGGCTGCGGCCGATGGGTGATTGGTCGGCGACGATGAATTTCCCGAGGTGTTCAAGTCCGTCGATACCATCGTGGGCGCCGGGTGTTTCGCCGGCGTGGTGGAAATGGCGGGCCATCGCGCGGCGCAGGATGTCATCGGCGAGGGTGGACTTGCCGCTGCCACTGGGACCGCAGAGGCAGACCAGCTTGCCGAGCGGGATGCTGACATCGAGATTTTGGAGGTTGTGCTCGCGGGCGTTTCGAATTTTCAATTCTACGATGTTTGTCGTAGTTGAAATTGTGGATTTTTTGGTTTTTGCGGCAGATTGAACTTTCTCTTTCGACCGCAGCCATTTGCCGGTGGCGGATGTTATTTCAAGCGGATTTCCTGACGCAAGGATCAACCCGCCAGCGGATCCGGCGCCGGGTCCCATGTCGATCACATGATCGGCTGCGCGGATGATTTCCTCGTCGTGTTCTACGATGACCACCGTATTTCCCGAGTCACGCAGGCGTTGAAGGGCGGTGATGAGTCGGCGGGTGTCACTGGAGTGGAGGCCGATGCTTGGTTCGTCGAGCACATAGAGTACGCCGGAGAGTCCGGCGCCGAGTTGGGTGGCGAGGCGGATGCGTTGAGCTTCGCCGCCAGAGAGTGAGCCGCTGGCGCGATCGAGTGTGAGGTAGCCGAGGCCGACTTCTTCGAGGAAGTGGAGGCGCTTTGTGACATCGGCGACGAGGCGTTGGCAAACAGCGGCCTTGGCGGAATCGGTGCTGAAGCCATCGAGCCAGCGGATTGCTTCGGTCACGGTAAGTTCGCAGAAATCCGTGATGCCGAGCCATTGTTGATTCGTGCCGCTGACCTTCACCGCGAGCCATTGCGCTTGTAGTCGGCGGCCTTGGCAAGCGCTGCAGGGTCGGTGGGCGATGAGGCGTGAGAGGCTGCGTCGAGTGATCTCAGATTTTGCTTCGCTGAGTCGGCGCATCGCTTCATTGGCGAGGCCTTCGGTGTCGATTTTTTGTGGTTTTTTATCGGGTCCGACTGTCCAGCCGGTGTCGATTTTTCCGCCGTCAAACAGCAGGCGTTTTGCGGGATTGTTGAGTTGGGCAAAGCTCGCATCGTCGGGCAGCGAGCATCCGCGCAGGATGATTTTTGTTTCGCGTTGAAATTGGCTTTCGCGAGATGATTTTTCCTTCCACCACCCACGGATGCCGCCTTTGAGAATTGGCAAGTTTGGATCGTGAATGAGCAATTGCGGATCGCAGTAGCGTTCGGTGCCGAGGCCTTCGCAGGTGGTGCATGCGCCGAGGTGGGAGTTGAATGAAAAATGTTTCGGGGTGATTTCGCCGATCAGTTCGCCGGTGTGCGGGTTGCGGTAGGATGTTTGGAACGAGAGGTCGCGCCATGTTTCGGCATCGGGTGTTTGATACGAGGCGATCGTTTCCGCGCCGCAGAGCCGGAGGGCGGTTTCGACCGAGTCGGCGATGCGCGATTCCGAGTCGGGTCGGACCACAAAGCGGTCGACGACGATTTCCAATGTGAACGGTCCTTGCGGCCACTTGGCATTTTCGATTTCGAACATTTCGCCATCGATGCGCACGCGAATGAAGCCTTGGCGTTGGAGGTCGCCGAGCAAACGCTCTGGGTCGGCGAGTTCTTCTTTTGGCACCGGGGAAAGCAGCGTGACCTTGCTGCCTAGAGGGAGTGCGGAGAGTGCTTGCAGGATGTCGGCTGGGCCCATGCGTTGGAGGGCGATGCCGGTGCTTGGGTCGTGCGGGATGCCGGCGGCGGCCCAGAGGATGCGGAGGTAATCGTGGATCTCTGTGGTGGTGGCGAGGGTCGAGCGCGGGTTGAGCCCGCCACCGCGTTGTTCAATCGCGATCGAGGGACTGAGGCCTTCGATCGAATCGACGTCGGGCTTTTCCAGCTGATCGATAAACTGGCGCGCATAGGCCGAGAGCGACTCCACATAGCGGCGCTGTCCTTCCGCGTAGAGCGTGTGGAAGGCGAGTGAGGATTTGCCTGATCCGCTAGGGCCGGTGATGACCACGAGTTTGCCCTTGGGGATATCGACATCGATGTTCCTTAGGTTGTGTTGTCGTGCGCCGCGGATCCGGATCGTTTCCACGGCAACAGCAAAGGGTGGGAGGGCGCTTCTTCCAAGCGAAATTGCCCCTTTATATCATGGCCGCTGCATGCAAACCGCGCTCGACTGAACCCGAATTCGGAAGTTGAATTGTGAGCAAGGAGATTTTGACCACTGATTACACAGATTGCACAGATAAAGAAAAAATTGCAAAAACATGCGACTTTTGAAAATTTCAGCGCTGTTTGAATATTCCGAATGATAGGTCGACTTTGGATTTGGGTTTGAATCGCCATCTTGACGGATGCGCCTATTGTAACATCTTTGTGCCATGAAAACTCATATCAGTGCCACCATCGACGAGCAGCTCGTGGAAGATTTGAATCGCTATGGCCTAGAAGAGCGTCGCTCGCGCAGTCAGGTCATCGAAATGGCCTTGAAGGAGTTTTTGCGCAGACGATTGGATTTAAATGACGAAATCGTCACATCGGAAGGTCAGTTCCAAGGCCGCTTCAGCCGATAGGAAACTTATGACCTTTGAGAGTATAACGGGTCGGGTTTTGGTGGATACCAATGTGCTCATTTGCGCCACGCTGGCGACTGATTCCGTCATCGTGACCGAGAACGACAACGATTTTTTAAACATCAAAGGCATCACGCCGATCAACCCGTTTGCTTGAGCAATGATGGTTGTGGATGTTTCGCGATGGACCGAGCGGGGGATCCTGTGGATGCTTGCGGCATGTCAGGGAGCATGGGATGGATCAAGGCAATGGCGGTCGTCGCGAGCGGGCTGTTGACTGCTGCGGTTTTTGTGCCGTTTGATCAAACATGGCTCGTCTGGGTGTCATTGGTGCCGATGCTGGCCGTGATGTGGTCGCTTGAGGGTCGGCGTGGGGGGTGGAAAGGATTTGGGCTTGGCTGGCTAGCGGGAGTGTTGGGTTTTGGGATTCAATTTTCGTGGTTGTCGGTCGTGTCGTCATTGGGTGCGGTGGTGTTGGCGCTTTATCTTGCAGTGTATCCGGCAATTTTCGGGTGGTTTTGCGCGACCTGGGGAAACCCGTCGAAATCGCGGCTCGGGTGTTTGTCGCTGGCATTGGTGCATGGTGCGGTGTGGGGTGGCTTGGAGTTGTTGCGCGGGTGGGTGTTTACCGGCTTTGGTTGGAATGGTCTTGGGGTGGCGTTTCATGAAACGCCGGTCATGGCGCAGGCGGCTGATCTTTTTGGGGTGAGCGGTTTGTCGGTATTGATCGTGTTTGTGCAGTCTGTATTGGTGCAATTCATGGCGCGGGTGGTGTCGAATCGCGGGGTGTGGCGGGCCGCTGATCTTCGCCCGATCGCGGTCGCGCTGTTGGCGATTGGTGTGTGCGCGGCGTATGGAGTTTTGCGGATTCGCATCGAAAAAAACCGCGAGTGCATTTCGCTCAAGGCCCTCTTGGTACAGATCAACATCCCTCAGGATGCCGCGCGGGTTTTGTGGGAGCCGCTTGCGGTGCACATGGCCTATGAGCAGGAAACGCTCAAGGCGCTCGAGTCGATCAAGGCCGCTGATCCGAGTGGCGCGTCATGGCCTGATTGGGTTGTCTGGCCGGAGTCGGCACTGACCGGCAGGATTTTGCGCACGGATAACGGCGATTGGGGGATGTGGCTGGAAAACATCGAGACCATTTCGCAAGTTCGCAAGGCGGGTCCGTTTCATTTGATCCATGGCACCAACGAGCTTGAGGCAGAGACGATCGAGGATGGTCAGTTGGTCATGAAGCCGAGGGGGCGCGCGTGGAATTCCATTGCCGTGATGTCGCCGAAGGATGAATTGCAAACTTACCGCAAGAAGCATCTGGTGATTTTTGGTGAGACCATTCCGTTCGTGGAGAGCATTCCTTGGTTGAAGAAAATTTACGCGCAACAGGCCGGTGTGGAGTATGGAGGATCCTTCACGCCGGGGAAATCGTTTGAGCCCTTGCCGGTGCCGAATCTTGCGGGCGAGGTGATTGGTGCGATGCCATCGGTTTGCTTCGAGGACACCGTGCCGCGCCTGGCGCGAAAATTTGTGAGGCCGGGTCCGCAGGTGATTGTGAATGTAACCAACGATGGTTGGTTCAAGGAATCACCGGCGGCGGCGCAGCACTTTGCCAACGCCAAGTTTCGCGCGATCGAGCTGAGGCGGCCGATGATTCGTTGTGCCAACAGCGGGGTTAGTGCGGCGGTCGATACGACCGGCAGAGCACAGGTCTTGGTTGATGCGCAGGGCAGTCATTTCACGCGCGGTTCGCTTCGGGTCGATGTGTCGGTACCGAAGAACGCGTCTTTCTCGCTGTATGCGTTGATCGGCGATTGGGCGGTGGCGCTTGGTGCGGTGCTGGCGCTGGTGAGGAGCAGGAGTTAAGAGTTATTGGTTAGAGGGGGATGGAACATCGAACATCGAACGCCCAACATCGAACATCGAAGTGGAAGAAAATGAAGAAGCGGCCTCTTCAGGCAGGGACCTTTGTCCCAAAGGTCCGTTGTTGAATGCTTGGTTATTGAACAGGCGCTTCTTCAAATGGGAGTGCGGGCATCTTGCCCGCTTTGGTGACTGCGGCGATGGTTGTGGCGCAGCGAGGTCCCATTGCTCGATGTGGACGGTCTGTGTTGGGGTGTTACAACTCCGATAAACACACATCATTGCGTGGCATGAATATTTGAAGGTGTGTGTGTGGATGGCATGGAGTGAGAGATTTCATGATGGTCGACGCGATTTTGACTTTTATGCGGTTTTGCCAAAGTGAATGAAGTTGTGTATCCATACATCATGAAAAAGATGATCGATTGTGCAGGGTATTTCACGGTTTTGTGGCGAGGATGGTTTTCTCCGTCTGCGCTTGCCTTTGGTATGATCCTTTCTGCGTTGCCGCTTGTCGGTGCGGAGCAGCTTGGCGGAATTGAGCGGACCGTGCTTCCTATTCCCGAGCCTGCGCATGATCCGATCGAGACTATGGATGCCCGCGAGGCCAAGGCACCGCCGCGTTTCGAAGTGAAAGCTCCGGCAGGTGCACCGAATGTGGTCATTGTGTTGATTGATGACATCGGCTTTGGTGCGAGCAGTGCTTTTGGTGGCCCGATCCAGATGCCGA
>JAGWXY010000014.1 GCA_018969605.1 Verrucomicrobiota bacterium
CCACTGATGTCGCGACCTTGGTGGATCAGATGTTTCACCGGCGACTGCAAGCGAAGCTCGCCACCCATCGCGGTGAAGACATCGGCCATCGCCCGGGAAATCCGATTCAAACCACCCTGCACATGATAAACCCCATAGCGGTACTCGGTGAAGGAAAGGATGCTGAACAAAGCCGGGCAATGCCACGGCGACATGCCGAGATATTTGGCCTGAAAGGTAAACGCGAGCTTGAGACGCTCGTCCTCGAAGTAATCGCCGAGCACATCGTGCACGCTCCGAGTCGTGAGCACATGCGGCAACGCCTTGATCAGATGCGGACGCAAAAACGCGCTGAGTTTGTGATAGGGATACTGCAAGCACGGATAGATCGCGCGGAACTTGGCACCCTGCTCATGCATGTAGCGCAAGAACCCGCCACTGCTTCCGGGAAAAACCCGCTCGATCTCACCCGCCATCTTCTGCTTGTCGCTGAAGGTATGCATCGAGGTCTCCCCCCAACTCAACTTGGTCATCGGGTTGAGATCGACAAACTCCAGATGATCCTCGCTCTTGCCACCCAACTCGGCAAAAATCTCATCGAGGCAAAATTTTTGGTGCAGAAAGGTCGGCCCCAGATCGAACGAGTAATCACCCAATCGCACTTCCGAATTGCGGCCACCAACCCGATCGTTTTTCTCGACAATCGTGACCTTGAATCCCCGGTGCGCCAGCAGCATGCCGGCGGTCAAACCACCAGGCCCGGCACCCACTACCACCACATGTTTTTGCTTCGCAGCTCGCGCAATCCGATCGGACATGCGCCGAAGCTGTGGAATGATCCCCACCGGGTCAAGACCCCAGCCACTTGATCGCGTCATATCTCCAACATAAAAACTGCGCGATGCGTAGATAGGCGGAGCAAAATTTCGGTGGACATTCCCACGCCGGCAAGCTAACCCTCGCCGCCCCGCGCCGCGGACCCAACCCCAGCGCAAGGAAATTTTCGGCAGAGTAGCTCAGCGGTAGAGCAGAGGACTCATAAGCCTTTGGTCGGCGGTTCAAATCCGCCCTCTGCCACCACTGTCCGCCCAGAGGGAAACCAACCCACCCTCGCGTCGCCCGATCGACAAAACCAGCGCGGCAAATCCCCTGCTCTTACGGCTTTCTTTTTTGCCTCGGGAGTGAAACCTTTTCGCCATGCCGGATGCGATCTCATCGACCCAACTGATTCTCCTCACATCGATCCTTGGTGTGCTGCTACTGCTCGCACTGATCCTCACCCGCATTTCCAACAACCTCGCACGCGTTTCGCGACACCTGAACGATGTCACCAAACGAATGGATGGTCCGTCATCGAGAGAGATCGAAACCCGCCAGGAAAGCCTGGGCGCATACGAAACATTTCTCAACGAAGACCCCGAACGGCTCAAATTGCCGAAAAAGGAATGCTTCAGACTCTATCGGATCTGGCGCAAGGAAAAAGGCCTCAATTGGGCACCGCCACAAAGCAGTTCCGAACCGCAAGGCTGAAATTCAAAAAATCCGAAGGAATTTCTTTTTTTCGATTGCATGCGCGTTGTCGGTTTGCATGCTCGCCCCGCACCGGCGGCACCCTAAATCCGCAGGTTCATTCGTGCTAAAACCACGAACTTTGAAGCACACGCTCCGTCAATACCATGGCAAATATTTTTCCCCGTTGGTCCAATCTGTTGCCGCTCAAAATTGCCGTCTGCATCGGATCTGCGGTGGCCGGGGTCGCCCTCGCCTTCAACTACTACGCAACGCCAAAATCCCTTACTGTCGGCTATCAACCCTCCCAGCCGATCCCCTTCTCCCACAAGATCCACGTCGACCAACTCGGGCTCGACTGCCGCTACTGCCACTCGTTCGTCGATGTCTCCGGCCACTCGAATGTCCCAACCAGCAACACCTGCTGGAACTGCCACCAGCATGTGCAACGCGATAGCCCGAAACTCGCTCCGCTCCATCGCTCGATGGACCCGGCCTTTCCCGGCTACGACGGCAAGCCGATCGAGTGGGTCCGCATCCACAAATCGCCTGATTACGTCTATTTCAACCATTCAGCTCACGTAAACCGCGGTATTTCCTGCCAAAGCTGCCACGGCGATGTGAACAAAATGGAAGTGGTCTATCAGGACCAAAGCCACTCGATGGGCTGGTGCCTCGAGTGCCACCGGGCCCCCGAAAAGCACCTCCGCCCGCTCGAAGAAGTGTACAACTTTGACTACAACGCGGAGACCTACATCTCCAACAACCCGCAGTTGGGCGTCAAAACCACCAAGGATCTCGGCCTGAAACTCAAGGAGCAGTTTGATGTGAAACCCAAGGAAAGCTGCGCCACCTGCCACCACTGATCCGCCCCCCAACCCGATTTTCCACCCCTTTTTCCGCAGTCACCCATGAGCAAGCGCATCTGGCATCACCCCGAGGTCCCCGCAAGCGAAACCACCACCGCTTGGCGCAGTCCCGGTCAACTCGAAAACAGCCCGATGTTCCGCGACTGGCTCGATCGCGAATTCCCCAACGGCACCGCAGAAATGTCCGGCCCGGAAGAGGCGGAAAACACCCGCCGCTCGTTCCTCAAGCTGATGGGTGCCTCATCGGCGCTCGCCGGCTTCGGCATGGCCGCCTGCCGCCGCCCGGAAACCTACATCGTCCCCTACACCAAGGCACCCGAATGGGTCATTCCCGGCAAGGCGACCTACTACGCGTCATCGATGCCGCGCAGCGGCGGCGCCACGCCGTTGGTGATCACGACCTTCGAAGGCCGCCCGACCCACCTCGCTCCCAACTCGCTCCACCCAGACGCCAGCGGCACCGATGCCTTTGCTCAAGCCTCGATCCTCGACCTTTACGCGCCAAACCGCTCGCGCCAATTTCTCAAGTCCGGCAAGACCTCCAAACGCGCCGATTTCCAAGCCGCCCTCGCCGCCCTCGCCACCAACTCCGCGGCAAAAATCGCTTTCCTCAGCGGCGACGACGACTCACCAACCCGCAACCGCCTTCAGCGCGCGCTTGCCGCAAAATTCCCCGCCGCGAAGTTCTACCAATACGAGGCCCTCACCGGCGAGGCAGTCAAAGCCCTCGGCGATGGCGTTAAAATCGCCGCCGATTTCTCCAAAGCCGACCGCATCGTGTCGCTCGATTGCGACTTTGCCGGCACCGACCCGCAAGGCCCGGTCACACCTTTCTTCGATCGCCGCAAACCCGAAGGAAAAGCCTATGAAAAGGCCCCCGACGCGTCCTCGATGAACCGCCTCTATGTGGTCGAGGCAGCCTACTCGCTCACCGGCGGCATGGCCGACCACCGCCTGCGCTCGGCACCGAGCCGCATCCTCCACATCGCCGGCCAAATCGCCCGCGAACTCGGCATCCCACAAGCCGGTGGCGTCGACAAAGTGACCGACGCCAAAACGCTCTCCTGGATCAAGCCTCTCGTCGCCGACCTCAAGGCCCACAAAGGCAAATCGATGGTCCTCGCCGGATCCCGCCAGCCCGCCGCCGTCCACCACCTCGCCCTCGCGATCAACCTCGCCCTCGGCAACATCGGCGAAGGCAAGCCGCTGCTCGCCCTGCAAACGGAAGCCACCGGCAAAGGCACCCTCGCCGATCTCAAGAAGGACATCGACTCCGGCGCAGTCGACACGCTGGTCATTACCACCCCGGCCAACCCAATCTACGACGCCCCCGTCGACCTCGATTTCCCCGCCACGCTGGCAAAACTCAAAACCAGCATCCACCTCGGCGAGCGCACCGACGCGACCGCCCACGCGGCCACCTGGCATGTTCCCGGCGCCCATTACCTCGAGTCATGGACCGACACCCGCAGCGCCCGCGGCACCTACACGGTGGTTCAGCCGATGATCCTGCCGCTTTACCCGGACTGCGTCTCGGAAATCGAACTCCTCCTCGCCCTGCTCTCCGCCGATGGCAAATTGCTCAATGGCGAAGGCCCGAACGCAGCCCCCTCGCCTGCCTTCAAAGCCGTGCGTGAGACCTTCACCGCCCTCGGCAGCGCCGGCGATGCGGCATGGAAAAAACTCCTGCGCGACGGCTTCCACGCGGAGTCGACCTACCCGCTCGCCAATCCAAGTCTCAGTGCTTCGGCCGAAGCAGACATCGCTGCCGCCAACATCCTCGCCGGCAAGGCAAGCGACCCAACCCCGAAGGCCCTCGAAGTGGTCTTCGCCACCGACGCCTCGATCTACGACGGCCGCTGGATCGACAACGCATGGCTCCAGGAAGCACCCGATCCAATTTCAAAAATCACCTGGGACAACGCCGCTCTCATCGCGCCAAAAACCGCCAAGGAACTCGGCATCTACGACATCATCGTAAGCCCCGAGCCAGTCACTAAAGTCCTCGGTGTCGAAAGCAAATACGCCGATGTCGGACCCGACGGCGAAGCCAACCACCGCAAGCATCCGGTCATTTCGGTCACCCTCAACGGCCGCAGTATCGAGATCCCCGTGATGATCTCCTTCGGTCAGGCGGAAAACACGATCATCATTCCGCTCGGTTACGGCCAAGGCACCGACAAGGACGACCAACTCGGCCGCAGCCCCAGCAACACCTCGCATGTCGGCCTCGTCGGCATCAACCGCGGCGTGAACGCCTACCCGCTGCGCGACACATCCACGAGCTACTTCGCCACCGGCGCCAGCATCGCCATCACCGGTAAACGCTACCCGATCGCCGTCACCCAAGAGCACAGCGCGATGTACGGACGCGCCCTCGCCCGCGAGGTTTCCACGATCGATTCGCACGACGACAAAGGCGGATTCAAACAACAACTCGCCAATGTCAAAAAGCAGGGCAACGACTCGCACGCCCCGCCGAATGTCTATCTCTACAAGCCGGAAGACCGCAAAGGCGAAGCACTGATCAACGACCCGCTCCACCAATGGGGCATGTCGATCGACCTCTCGTCCTGCATGGGCTGCAACGCCTGCCTCGTCGCCTGCCAATCGGAAAACAACATCCCGATCGTCGGCAAGGAACAAGTTGCACGCGGTCGCGAAATGCACTGGATCCGCATGGATCGCTATTTCGCCACGCAAAAGGACAACGATTTCGATGCCGACAATCCGGCGCTCGTTCCGCAACCGGTCGCTTGCGTCCATTGCGAATCCGCCCCATGCGAAGTGGTCTGCCCAGTCAACGCCACAGTCCACACCGAAGACGGACTCAACGCGATGGCCTACAACCGTTGCATCGGCACCCGCTACTGCGCAAACAACTGCCCCTACAAGGCACGTCGCTTCAATTTCTTCGATTACAACAAGCGCAACCCGCTCATCACCAACAACCTCTACCACGGCCCCCTCGGCAAGAAAGCGGTCGGAGATCCGGACCACCTCCAAAAGAACCCGAACGTCACCGTCCGCATGCGCGGCGTGATGGAAAAATGCACCTACTGCGTGCAGCGCCTCAAGGATTCGGTCATCCGCCAAAAACGCGGCCAAAAACAGGAAGCGCTCGTCGCCGGCAAACCGTCCACCGAAATGCAGGTCTCGACCTCGACCCTGCGCATTCCGGTCGATTCGGTCAAAACCGCCTGCCAAGACGCCTGCCCCGCCAATGCGATCACTTTCGGCAACCTGCTCGACGCGGAAAAATCCGCCCTCGGCCGCAGCAAGAACATCGATCGCAATTACGACCTCCTCAACTACATCGGCACCCGCCCACGCACCAGCTATCTGGCAAGGGTCAAAAACCCGAACCCGGAAATGCCCGATGCCAAGTTCGTCGGCAAAGCCACCATCCACATGGTGTGAAGACACAAGACTTCAAGACACAAGACGCAAGAGAATGAAACAGAACACCAGCAAGACCAATGTCGCGCGCAAGGGAAGCACTCTCTTCCCTCTTGATTCTTGCAGTCTTGCTTCTTGCATCTCCGGCCATCTCTCCTAACGCCCCTCATTTTACCCACCATGGCATCCTCAACCCCAACCGCGAACGAAAGCCACCCGGAGATCAAACTCCCGGTACTCGAACGCGAACAGCTCATCCTCAACAACCGCTCCTACAATTGGATCACCGAGCGGATCTGCGGCGTTCTTGAAAACCGGCAACCGCTCCTCTGGTGGCTGCTCTTCATCCCATCCGCCCTCATCGCCCTCATCGGCGTCGGCGGCGGCCTCACCTACCTCGTCGCCAGCGGCGTCGGCGTCTGGGGCATGACCAACCGCGTCTTTTGGGGCTGGGACATCACCAACTTCGTTTTCTGGATCGGCATCGGCCACGCCGGCACGCTGATCTCCGCCGTGCTCTTCCTCACCCGTCAAAACTGGCGCACCTCGATCAACCGCGCCGCCGAGGCGATGACGATCTTCGCGGTGATCTGTGCCGGCATTTTCCCAGCCTTCCACGTCGGCCGCGTCTGGTTCGCATGGTTCCTCGCACCGATCCCGAACGCCAACGCGATCTGGCAAAACTTCAAGTCCCCCCTGCTCTGGGACGTATTCGCGGTCTCGACCTATTTCACGATCTCCCTGATTTTCTGGTACCTCGGCATGGTCCCCGACCTCGCCACGATCCGCGACCGCTGCAAACCCGGGCTGCGCAAATTCCTCTACGGTATCTTCGCGATGGGCTGGCGCGGCGGCAACCGCCAGTGGAGCCACTACGAAATGGCCTACCTCCTGCTCGCCGCCCTCTCGACCCCGCTCGTGCTCTCGGTGCACTCGGTGGTGTCCTTCGACTTCGCCACCTCAGTGGTCCCCGGCTGGCACACGACGATCTTCCCACCCTACTTCGTCGCCGGCGCGATCTTCGGTGGCTTCGCGATGGTGCTCACGATCATGGTCCCCGCACGCTTCATCTATGGCCTGCAGGACCTGATCACGATGAAGCACATCGACAACATGGCCAAGATCATCCTGCTCACCGGCACGATCGTTGGCTACGCCTACCTGATGGAGCTCTTCGTCGCATTCTATTCGGGCGCGATCTATGAAATGGATGCCTTCAAGTTCCGCATCGCCGGCCCATACTGGTGGGCCTACGCGGCGATGATGTCGCTCAACGTGCTCTCGCCACAGCTCTTCTGGTTCAAAGCCTGCCGCGAAAACCTCTGGGTCATCATGGCCGTCGCGATGTGCGTCAATGTCGGCATGTGGTTCGAGCGCTTCGTCATCATCGTTACCACCCTCGCCCGCATGTGGCTCCCCGGCGACTGGAAAACCTACAGCCCCAGCGGCGTGGAAATGATGACCTTTGTCGGCACGATCGGCCTCTTCCTCGCGCTCTTCATGCTGTTCCTCAAATTCCTCCCCTGCATCAACATCGCCGAGGTGAAATGGACACTCCCGCAGTCCGATCCTCACCACGACGACAAGGAACACCACCCGGACCACGGCATCGCCAGTGAAGCCGCCTATCAGAAGGAATTGGTCTCCTCGAAATAATTTCCAACAACCATCACCCAACCATTTCACCCGTGAGCACCACCCGCAAACGCGTCTACGGCTACCTCGCCGAATTCAAGAGCGCCTCCGCCCTCTACAAGGCAGCGGAAAAAATCCGCGACTCCGGTTTTCGGAAATGGGACTGCTACTCGCCCTACCCAATCCACGGCCTTGATGGCGCGATGGGCATGAAACGCTCGATCCTTCCATGGTTCGTGTTCTTCGGCGGCATGACCGGTACTGCCACGGCCTTCGCCCTCGCCTACTCGACCCAAGTGGTGATCTACCCGACCATCGTTCAGGCCAAGCCCGCCAATATCTTCACTATCCCGGCCTTCTTTCCGGTGATGTTCGAGCTGACCATTCTCTTCTCTGGCTTCACGGTACTCTTCGGCCTGCTCGCGCTGACCCAACTCCCGCGCCTCAACCACCCGCTCTTCGCCAGCAAACAATTTCACCGCGCCACCGACGATGGTTTCTTCATCGCCATCGAAGCACGCGACCCGAAATTCAACCCGGAAAAAACCCGCAGCCTCCTCGCCGAAATCGGCGGCGACAACATCGAACTCGTCGAAGAAGAGGATGCCTGATGGCCAAGCCAAATTGCCGAAATCTGAAACCTTGAATCCAACAACCTTCTCCTGATGCGCTATTTCTTCCTAGCCTACGCGATCATCGCACTCCTCGTTGTCGGCATCTTCGGCATCCGCGGCCAGAAGTTCTCTCAGCCTCCCGTCCGAATTTTCCCTGACATGGATGAGCAGGACAAATTGAAGGCCCAAAAGCCCTCCGCGTTTTTCGCCGACGGCCATGGTGGCAGGCTCCCCGTGCCCCAGACCCAACCCCGCGGCTTCAACCCCGCCGGCGAGTCCAGCATCGGTGGCATCCCCGAATACGAATTCGGCGGCACGCCCGATTACTACCACACCGGCCAAATCAACGGCTTCTTCGGCACCGGCATGCCAGAACAACTCCAACTCACCGCCGAGAACGCCCACGAACTCATCGCCCGCGGCAAAGAACGCTACGGCATCTACTGCGCGGTCTGCCACGGATCCTCCGGCAACGGCCTGGGCATGACCAGCCGCTACGGCGTCCCCGGCATTGCCAACCTCCTTCTCCCCACCTTCGGCGAAGAATCCTACCCGGACGGCCGACTCTACCACACGATCACCAACGGCAAGGGCATGATGAGCGGCTATGGCTACAACATCCCGGTCAGGGACCGCTGGGCGATTGTCGCCTATGTCCGCACGCTCCAGGCCGCCAAGGCATCTTCCAAATAATTTCCCCATCCAGAAATGGCCCACCATCCCGTCACTTCCGCAGAAATCGCCATCCACGGCGATCATCTCGATAGCTCCAAGGTCGCCCGCGTGAAAGGCATCGCCTTCTTCATCGCACTCGTCGGCACTGCTGCGAGCCTTTACCTGCTTTTCCTCGCCCCGGAAAAAACCCGCGGCTCCTTCGCCTATTCCTGGCTATTTGCATTCTACTTCTTCCTTACGCTATCCATCGGCGGATGCTTCTGGACCCTCCTCCACAATGTCTCGAACTCCGGCTGGGGCACCTCCGTCCGCCGCACCTTCGAAAACCTCGGCTCCACCTACCCGTGGATGTTCCTCTTCGGCATCCCGCTGCTCTTCCCGCAAGTTCAGCAATACCTCTACGAGTGGATGAACATCCACCGCGCAGGCCACGGCAATGTGAAGGAGCACCTCCACCACGTCGACCACCTGCTCTACAACAAGTACTGGTTCATGAACCTGCCATTCTGGTACGGACGCGTGATCTTCTGGGGCCTCGGCCTCTCGCTTGTCATCATCGGCCTGCGCAAACTTTCCACCGCCCAAGACACCGACCCAAACCCCGGCACCTCGCGCCTACTCAAGGCCCGCTTTCACTCGACCTACACGCTCATCATCTTCGCCCTCACGATCACCTTCACCGGCTTCGATTTCATGATGGGCCTCGACTACAAGTGGTTCTCCACGATGTGGGGCGTCTACCTCTTCGCAGGGTCCGCCCTCAACTCGATGGCAGTCATCATCCTCGTCTGCGCATGGCTCAAAAGCGCCGGCCACCTGAAACATGTCACCAGCGGTGAGCACTTCCACATCATGGGCAAGCTGCTCTTCGCTTTCACGGTGTTCTGGGCCTACATCACTTTCTCACAATACTTCCTCATCTGGTACGCCGGCATCACCGAAGAAACTTCCTACTTCCTGATCCGCAACACCGGCAACTGGAACATCGCGATGATCGCTCTGGTCTTCGGCCACTTCGTGGTTCCCTTCGTCATCCTCCTGCAAGCATGGCTCAAGAAAAATCCAAAAGCTCTCGCGATCATGGCCGCCTACACGCTCTGCATGCACGTGCTCGACCACTACCTGATCACGATCCCCGAACGCGGCATCTCACTCGGCAACATCAAGCCCGAGGTCTTCGGTGAAATCCAAGTCGCCATCCCCGGCGCCTTCTGGGGCGACATCCTCGCCTTTGTCAGCATCGGCGCTGCCTTCGTTTTCTTCCTCCTCCGCGCCATCGGCCAGCACTCGCTCTACCCGAACCGCGACCCACGCATCCTCGAATCCGCCAACCTCTCCAACTGATCCCGCCAATGTCCATCGACCCGTCACGCGACAACCCGCTGATCCGCTTTGCCTCATTCTGGTGGGGGCTTGCCACCTTCTTTGCCTTCGCATTGATCCTGGCGCTGGTCATCCTTTTCAACCGCAAGGCTCCCGAAACCCTTGAGGACGAAGCCGCCAAGGCGCGTTACAAAACCAAGGCCGAGGTGATCGCCGCCCAAGCCAGCAGCCTCACACCCGAGGCGATCAATGCCGCCATCCCGGCCGTCGCCGCCAAACTCGCCGCTTCGAAACCCGCCGCCGTGGAAAAACCCGAGCAGGCAGTCCCCGCACCTCAAGCAGCACCCGCCGCTGCCCCCGCAGCTCCGGCTCCGGCCGCTCCCGCCCCAGAGGCAGCTCCCGCTGTTGCTGAACCCACCCCAGCCGCCAACTGACGCCCCCCTTTCACCCGCAAGCCGATGTCTTCCGCCACCACCTCATCTTCTGAACAGGACGCCCTGCTGCGCGCCGGGATCGACCGCTCACTGCGCCACCCGGTGATGTTCTTCCTCACCAGCGGTGCCGCATGGCTCGCGGTCTCGATCCTCCTCGGCATCATCGCCTCGGCCAAGGTCCACTCGCCCGGTTTGCTCTCGAGCTGCGCATGGCTCACCTACGGCCGCGTGTTTCCCGCTCACCTCAACGCACTGGTCTACGGCTGGGGCATGCAGGCGGCCTTCGCCGTGATCATCTGGCTCATGGCCCGCCTCTCCCGCAAGGAATGCACCATGACCGGTACCATCCTCACTGCCGGGCACCTCTGGAACCTCGGCGTCTCGCTCGGAGTCATCGGCATCCTTTCAGGAAATGGCACGGGCATCCCGTGGATGGAATTTCCGACCTTCGCATGGCCCGTACTGCTGATCAGCTACATCGCCATCCTCATCGGCTCATTCATCCAATTCCGCGTCCGCCCCGAAGGCCATGTCTACATCTCGCAATGGTACCTGCTTGCGGCGATGATCTGGTTCCCCTGGATCTTCATCACCGCCAACACGCTCCTTCACTGCATCCCCGGCCACCCCGTGATGGGTGCCGCGATCAGCGCCTGGTTCCGCTCAGCCATCATTTTCCTCTTCTTCATGCCCGTCGCGATCGGCGCTGCCTACTACCTCGCTCCCAAGGTCACCGGCCGCCCGATCTTCAGCTACTCACTGGCCAAGCTCGGCTTCTGGTCGCTCGCGATCATCGCCCCATGGGCCGGCATGCAAAAACTCACCGGCGCACCCATCCCCTACTTCCTCCCCTACCTCGGCGCCGCCGCCACCGCATTAATCTTCGTGCCCGCCGCCACCGCCGCCTACAACACGATCCGCACCATGCTCTCAGCCGAGGAAACCCTCGCCGTCAGCCCCTCGCTGCGCTTCACCGTCGCCGGCATCACCGGTCTGGTTGTACTCGCCGCCGCCGCGGTTTTCCTCAACCTCCCAGGCTCAACCCTCCCACTCACGCAATTTTCCCTCTCCGGCTACGGCTTCGAAATCCTCGCGATCTACGGCTTCTTCAGCCTCGTGATGTTCGGCACCGCCTACTTCATTGTCCCACGCGTCACCCGCCGCGAATGGCTCTCCAGCCGCCTCATCAAGATCCACTTCCTATTCTCAGTCTACGGCATCATCACCGTGGCACTCATCACTCTGTTCGGCGGACTCCAACAAGGCATCGGCCAAGAAGACTGGAAACAACCCTGGGCCGCCGCCGCTTCCCGCGCCTACCCTTACGCAGTCGCCAACACGGTCGCTTGGATTCTCATCCTTTTCTCCAACCTCTTCTTCCTGCTTCACCTCGCCCTGATGTGGATAGGCCTCGGCCGCCGCAGCTCGCATCCGACCCTCTTGCAAAGCGCCCACGCCTCCAGCCCGCACGGAGCCGAAGGCGACATCGACAACGCCGGACCCGCCACCACCCATTGATGCCCCATCACCGATTCACCCCATGAGTCTTCGCACCTTCATTCTCGGCCTTTCAGCCAGCTTCGGCGTCGCATGGCTCGCCATCGTCGTCATTCCGTTTTTCAAAATGCGCAACCTCGAGCCGATCCAGCTCGATGAAGTCGCCGACGGCACCACCGGCATCTTTTACCCGAAACGCACCGGCCGCATCGCCGATGGCTCGCGCGTCTATGCCCAAAACGGCTGCTACCTCTGCCACTCGCAACTCGTGCGCCCAACCTACGCCGGCAATGACCTCTTCCGCCCGGACTGGGGAGGCCTCAAGTCCGACGGCGACCGCGGCGACACCCGCCGCGAAACCAACGCCTACGACTTCACCGGCGAGAAATTTGCCCAAATTGGCGTCACCCGCATGGGTCCCGACCTTTCCAACCTCGGCCGCCGCCTCGACGCACTCCACGCCAAAGGCGAAAGCCCCGAAGCATGGCTCTACAGCTTCCTCTACAACCCGCGCTCGAATCCCGAGCACTGGAAGTCAACCTGCCCGCCACAACCTTTCCTCTTCGTGAAACGCGAAATCAAAGGCAACCCCTCGCCCGATGCCCTGCCAGTCAATGCCGGCGAAGGCTTCGAAATCGTCCCAGGCCCCGACGCCAAGGCCCTGGTCTCCTACCTGCTTTCACTCAAGAAAGATCAAAAGGTCCCCGCCGTGCTCAACTTCGCCCCAGCGAAAAAAGCCGGCAGCTGATACTATTCATTCCATTCCACCCCTCCCATCATGTCTCTTCCCGAACAAAAGCCAGACCTTGAGGACTCGATCAATGTGAGCGAGGCCCACGGCCGCCTGGTTCGCGAGGCCGCCGCCTGCGTCCGCGAAAAACGCATTGCCGCCAACGGCTCAGAGCCAATCTCACTCTGGGTCATCGCACTCTGCGGCGTGGTCGTCCTCATCGCCGGGGGCATTCTCGGCGGTGCCGGCGACTGGTTCAATTACAAGGCTACCTTCCGCGAAGGCTATGTCCGCTCCGCCGCACCCGGCGCCGAAGATACCGGACCTCAACCGAAAGAAGCCCTCGCCGCCTACATGGCGAAAGGCGCAAAAATTTACTCGGCCAAATGCAACGGCTGCCACGGCGCCGATGCGAAAGGCGATGGTGCCAACTACCCGTCCCTCGTCGGATCAAAGTGGGTCGTCGGTAGCTCGGAAAAACTTTCGATGATCATCCTCAACGGCCTCCAAGGCCCGACCAGCACCGGCAAAACCTACGGCGCCGGCATGCCCGCCCAAGCCGCCGGCCTCACTGCCGAGGACCTCGCCGGAATCATGACCTACATTCGCAACAACTTCGGCAACACCACCGGCGATGTGATCACTGCCGAGATGGCCAAAGCCGCCCTCGACATCTCCGCCGCCCGCGCCAAAGCCGGTCAACAAGTCACCGGCGAGGAACTCGTCGCCGATCACGACAAGGCCCTCCCCGGCGCACCACTCGACCCGAAAACCATGGTCGATCCCGTCACCCTCGCTCCCGCGACCGCACCCGCCGCCCAGCCCTGAGGCCTCGAACACACCCTTTATCTCACGACTCGATCCACCACACAGGTACCATGAGCGCTCACTCCAACGACCATCACGACGATCATCATCACAATCCGGGATTCCTCTCGAAATATGTGTTCTCCACCGACCACAAAATGATCGGCATCCAGTACGGCATCACCGCCCTGCTTTTCCTCGCTTTCGGTTTCTACCTGATGATGGTGATGCGCTGGAGCATCGCCTACCCGCACCAACCACTGCCCGAGTGGATGAGCTGGATCTTCACCGACAACTGGAAAGCCCGCTGGCTCCAGGACGGCAAGGTCACCGGTGAAACTTACAACATGTTCGGTGCCATGCACGGAACGATCATGGTGTTCCTTGGCATCGTGCCCCTCGGCTTCGGCGCCTTCGGCAACTACGTCACCCCTCTTCAAATCGGCGCGCCCGACATGGCATTCCCCCGCCTCAACATGATGAGCTACTGGATCTACCTCGCCGGTGGCCTCGTGATGTGCGCCTCGTTCTTCATGGAGTCCGGTGCCGCGAAATCCGGATGGACAAACTACTCACCACTCGCCGGATTCGCCGACGGCCAAATCGTCAACCAATGGCTTGCCGGTCAAACCCAATGGCTCATCGGCCTGGTCCTGCTCATCACCTCCTCGCTGCTCGGCTCGGTAAACTTCATCACCACCATCATCAACCTCCGCGCCCGCGGCCTCACCTGGATGCGCATGCCCTTCTTCGTGTGGGCGATGCTCGTCACCGGTTTCCTTCTCCTGCTCGCCTTCCCGCCGCTCGAAGCCGCCGGCATCATGCAGCTCATGGACCGCGTGGTCCACTCGTCCTTCTTCATGCCCTCCGGCCTCTTCACCAAGAGCGAAGGCCTCGCCGATCTCTCCGGTGGCGGCTCGCCACTGCTCTTCCAACACCTCTTCTGGTTCCTAGGCCACCCGGAGGTCTATGTGCTTCTCCTGCCAGCATTCGCCTGCGTCGCGGAAATCATCCCCGTCCACACCCGCAAGCCGCTATGGGGTTACAAATCGATGGTCTACTCGGTCCTCGTGCTCGGCTTCCTCTCCTTCATCGTGTGGGCGCACCACATGTACATGACCGGCATGGGCCCGGCAGTTTCGACCTTCTTCCAAACCACCACCGTGCTGATCTCGGTGCCCTCCGTGGTCATCATCACCGCGATGCTCATTTCACTCTGGGGCGGCTCGATCCGCTTCACCCCACCCATGATGTGGGCCTGCGCGTTCATCCCGATGTTCGGCATCGGCGGTCTCACTGGCCTTCCGCTCGCCTTCAACCTCGCCGACCTCCACCTGCACGACACCTACTACGTGATCGGCCATTTCCACTATGTCGTGGCACCGGGCATCCTCTTCGGTTTCTTCGCAGGCATCCTCCACTGGTACCCGAAAATTACCGGCCGCTTCATGAGCCCGTTCCTGAACCAGCTGCACTTCTGGCCCAGCCTCATCTGCATGAACATCATCTTCTTCCCGATGCTCCTGCAAGGCATGGCCGGCTTCCACCGCCGCTGGTACAACGGTGGCGATGCCTACCTCTCAAAGGCCGCCGACAGCACCAATGTCTTCGGCAACACGGTCGCCCAATACATCGACATGAACATTCTCATGTCGATGGGCGCATGGACCCTCGCCGTCGCGCAGATCCCCTTCATCATCAACCTATTCACCTCATGGAAATTCGGTCGCAAGGTCACCAGCGACAACCCATGGAATGCCACCACCCTCGAGTGGGCCACCCCAACCCCTCCAGGCCACGGCAACTTCGAATTCGAACCCGCCGTCTATCGCGGACCCTACGAATACAGCCGCCCGGATCACGCCGAGGACTTCATCCCGCAATGGGAAGAACCCAAACGCACCGACTCCTCAGCCCCCACCAAGCCCTCACATTGATTCCGGTTTTTTCCAATTAAACCGACAACCTCAATCAAGCCAACCCTCTCCATGGAAATTCCATTCGTCGTCCAACCACGCAAGGACACCGGCCTCTTCAACTCGAAGATCGCCATCTGGCTGTTCCTTGCCTCGGAAGTCATGCTCTTCGGCGGCTTCTTCTCCGCCTATGTCTTCCTCCGCCTCGGCGCCGATTACCCCTGGCCCGAACGCACACTGCCCGTCCTCCCAGGCCTCATCAACACCTTCATCCTCATCGGCTCATCGGTCACCGTGGTCTTCGCATGGGCCTCGCTCAAACTCGGCCATTGGGGCCGCTTCAAAATCTTCATGGGCATCACGGTCGCCTGCGCCGCAATCTTCATGGTTTTCAAAGGCATCGAGTACAACGTGAAGTTCCACCACCAAGGAGTGCGCCTCAAGGACTATACGGTCATCGAAGGTCACCTCGGCTACGAAAAGGAAAACGGCAAGCCGGTCCTCAACCATCACGGCAAAAAAATCGAGGAAAACCAAATTCTCATCGAAACCAGCGGACTCACCTACAATACGGTCCGTTTCCACAAACCATGGATCGAGGAAGCCCTCACCCAGGCCAAACACCGCGGCTCAAAGATTTTCCTCAGCGCCGATGTCAGCGCCGTCACCAAACCCGGCCAGCCGGCTGAAACCATCGCCAAGGCCGGCGACGAACTCAGCGTCGCCCTCCTCGAACGCGTCAAAACCGCCCACCTCGCTGCCCGCGCCCACAACGGCAAGCTGCGCACCAGCGCACTCCGCCAGGAATGGAAGGAAGCAAAAGCCGCAAACCCCGGCAAACGCGATTGGCAAATCTCCTCCGGCGTCAACATCGACACCGCTGCCCTCGCACCCCAACTCCTCACCGAAATCCCCTCCGTCGCTTTCAAGGTCGATCCACCATCGCGCTTCGACTTCAAGCCCCGTGACATCAAACACGGCGAAACCCAATCGCGCCTGCGCGACGACACCAGCGTCGAAGGCAAGCTCCTCGATAGCCCGATGGTCTTCCACTATGTCGATGCGATCGACTTCCGCCACCTCGCCATGCGCGCCGTGAAAAAAGGCGTCGACCCGATCGTCGCAATCGAAAACTCCTGGCTCATCAAAAACGACCAAGCCGCACGCGAAGCATGGGAATGGAACAAACTCCAAACCGCACGCCTCGAAAAAGAATTGCTCGAACAATACGGCGTCGATGAAAAAACCGGCAAACCGAAACGCGAACCAACCGCCAAGGAACGCTACCGCATCGGTTGGAAAGAGCTCGTCGCCAAAGCCGATGGCGTGAACCGCGATCAACAAAAGGTCACGATCAAGGAAGAATTCATGGGCCCCGATTACCAAGGCCGCGAAGGAAAACACACCTTCCCCCACCTCTCGGTCCCACGAAACGAAATCCGCTTCGCATCAAAATTCACCCCCGCTTGGAACACCTACTACGCGATCTATTTCACCGTCACCGGCCTCCACGGCCTCCATGTGATCGGTGGCGCGCTCGTGCTGGCCTACTACCTGTTCTTCGGTCGCAAGATGTACGAAACCAACCCGGAATGGCTCGCCAACCGCGTCGAAGTCGCCGGCCTCTTCTGGCACTTTGTCGACCTGGTCTGGATCTTCGCATTCCCGATCTTCTATTTGATGTAATCCAACTTCCCAATTTCACCACCACCCCCTTCATCCCATGGCCGACACCCCCGAAGCCGTCCGCAAATCCATCCGCACCTACCTCTTCGTCGGCGCCGTCCTCTTCGTCGGCACCGTCCTCACCGTGCTCGTCGCCACCGTACCTGCACTCGATATCGGCCATCACGGCTTCGATGTATGGGACGCCATCCTCGGCCTCGCCATCGCATCCACCAAGGCCGCTCTCGTCGCCTTCATCTTCATGCACCTCAACCACGAGAAAAAAGCGGTCTACTGGATCTTCGGCTCCGGCCTCATTTTTGTGATCGCACTCTTCGCCCTCTTCGCCCTCGCAAAATACGACCCGATCTTCGACAACTTTTTCTACGACCCCACTGGCACTGCCGTGAAACCGATGGCACTCTGACATCAATCCACTACCACCATGTCACTCCGGAACTTCCACATCGTCTTCGTCAGCGTGAGCTCTGCACTCTTCGCGTTCCTCACCCTCTGGTCGTTCCTCTTCGCCCCCGAAAAATCCAGCCTCACCCACACGATCGGCATCACCGGCATCACAGGCCTCGTCCTTATGCTCGCCTACGGCATCTACTTCCTCCGCAAAACCCGCCAACTGGAAAACTGAACCGCCACATCTTAGCCTCAAACCAAGCCCCATCCGCCATGATCCACCTCTCCATGCTCGCCTGCTCAACCTGCCGCGTCTCGATGATCGAAGGCGGCGGCGACGCTGCCGGATGGTCGATCTTTTTCCTGCTCATCGTCATCCTAGCCATGCTCGGCACGATCGCATTTTTCATGTTCCGCATCGCACGCCGCGAAAAAGAACACCTCGATCCCGCGCTCAACGATCACTACGAAGGCTGATCCCGCCCGCGCCAATTTTCAATTTCCCACCACGCAACTTCCCACCTCCCACCCATGAGCCCCTCGAAACTCCTCGGCATTCCTGAAAACTTCTCCGCCCACGGAGGCCAGGTCGACCACATGATCGATGTGGTCCACTGGTTCATGTTCGCGCTCTTCATCGGTTGGACGATTTTCTTCCTCTACTGCATCGTGCGCTTCTGGCACCGCAACAACCCAAAGGCCTCCTACCACGGCGTCAAAAGCCACCTCTCCACGCACCTTGAAGTCGGCGTGATCATCATCGAGGCAGTCCTCCTCCTCGGCTTTGCCTTCCCGCTCTGGGCCGAACGCACCGATAGCTGGAAGGAAGTTCAAAACCTCAACCCGGTTCGCTCGCGCGTGGTCGGTTGGCAATTCGGCTGGACTTACCACTACCCCGGCAACGACGGCAAATTCGGCCGCGTCGACCCCGCCCTCATCTCCGGCACGAACGACCTCGGCATCGACTTCGAAGACCCGAACGCATGGGACGATTTCACCAGCCCGATCCTCAAAATCCCTGTGAACCGACCCGCCGTCCTCAACATCGGCAGCAAGGATGTCATTCACAACTACTCGATCGTGCCCATGCGCATCCAACAGGACGCCATCCCAGGCCGCGAAATCCCCATGTGGTTCACTCCGATCAAAACACTCGAAACCTACGTCGTCTGCGGCCAGCTCTGCGGCGAAGGCCACGGCAACATGATCGGCACCATGGAAGTGGTCGACTCGAAGGCCTTCGAAACTTGGGCCACCGCCCAGTCCGACGAGGCCCTCAAGGTTCACAAGAAATAATTCCCAAGCCCGATCAGGGCTTGCGGGCAATCATCAAAAACGGCGCCGGCGCCTTCGTGCCGACCATCGCGTATTTGGCCACTCGCCACGCATCCGCTGCACGCCCGTTCATCCACCGCTCCACACATGCAGCCTCCACGGCTCCCTGTGGATGACCCGGATAACACACGACCGACAACACGGCACCGGACTTTAAAACCACACCAGCCGCATCAAGCGCGCGCATGGTCTCTGCCGCCTCGGTTGCCAAGCCATGATCCTCGCCCGGCAAGTACCCAAGGTTGAACACCACCGCCGCCACACTGCCAGCCTCGGCAAATTCGGCCATCCGCGCGTGACTCGCGAGATGAAATACAACCCGCTCTTCCAGCCCTACCTCACGCAACCTCTCGCGTGTCGAACGCATCGCCGCCTCCTGCACATCGAAGGCCAATACCCGACCCGTCGCCCCGACACAGCCCGCCAAAAATTGCGTGTCATGCCCATTGCCCGCCGTCGCATCAATGGCCACATCTCCCTCGCGCAACAACTCACCAATCGTCTGCTGCGCCAACCGCGTCGGCCTCGGCGGAAAATCCATCATCACCCAAAGATGCGAAAACCGACGACCCCATTCAACCCGAAATCCGATGTCGGCATCACATCGGAGAATTGAACCACTGATTTCACAGATTTACTGATTTTTGAGAGGGCGTCATTCATGACTTTTCTTCATCTGTGCAATCAGTGAAATCAGTGGTCAAATCTGCTCTGACTGCATTTTAACTTCTGAAATCGCATTCAAACCCGAAACCCGCAAAAGCCCCGGGATTCCGCAGATGATGAATTACAGAATTCCGCGACGCCGTCCGCGCATCATCAGCGAGGCAAGGACCGCGTTTCCCCGCATGGCACGAAGCCCCCGCCGCATGTTGAATGATGATGTGGAATCCCACAATCCAATGCCATGACCACTACCACATCGAAACAAACGGCTCCCATGAAGATCGTCACCACCGGAAATACGGTGTCTCGCGTGATGGCCTTGATCGCCTTTGCATCGCCAATGCTTGCGACTTTGCCCGCCCATGCCGAAGCACCTGCGGCATCAACCAAGATGGCGACCGTAGATGCCCAAGTCGTACTCAACACCTACCAGGGCTTGGTCGAAGAACACCTGTCCGGCGTGCTGCGCAGCATCAAGGTCGTCGCTGAAAGCCCCGAAGCGAAATCCGCAAACTGGGAGCGCACGAGACCGATGCTCGACCGCCTCGACAAGGATCTCGAGACCGACGCTTCCGTGTGGTACGCGATGCCCAACGGCAGTTACTACTCGACCAGTGCAGAAGGGCTCACCGAGCAAAACCTCGGCGACCGCTCCTATTTCCCCCGACTGATGGCAGGTCAGGATGTCGAGGGCGATCTGGTAGTGAGCAAATCCACAGGCCACCGCACCGTCATTGTGGCAACGCCTGTCAAAGTGGACGGCAAGGTCGTGGCCGCCATCGGAGTCTCACTACGCCTGCGCCTCCTCACGCAATTTATCGAGAAGAACACACAACTGCCGACTGACATGTATTTTTACTCAATGAACTCCGATGCACTAATTTCGACACATCGAAACATCGACCGCATGTTCAAACATCCGACCGATATCGGCGATGAAAGCCTCGGCCCGATTTTCACCAGCGCGCTTGCCAAAGAAAAAGGCCAGCTGGACTACAAGCTGAATGGAAAAAACATCAGCGCCATTTTCCAAAAATCCAAAGCACTCGGCTGGCATTTCTTCATCGCCCGGCAATCCGAATAGGCAGCGAATCCGCAAATTCACACACTTGGGCTATCGCGAAAGAAAGCCCAAAAGATGCAGAGGAAGGCGGTTGTCTTGCGGAACAATGTCGGGCGCGAGCACGATCTTGCGGTCAGCACTGATGCCCTTGAACTGACTTCGCCCTTTGCCTCTTCCACCAATCTCCAGCGCGATATTCTGCCCCCTGTGCTCAATTAAAAAGTCCGGGGTCTTCTGCCCCCGTGTGCCTTTGAGATAACGAATGGCAATTCCAGCCTGCCGTATCGCGAACGCAAAAAAGTCTTCGCGCAATCCCCCCGTCGCTTGCTCGATAGGCAAATGCAACAGACGAACGGGCGGCATCAACAACACCTTCGGCTCACGCAACAAGTTGGTGCCCGCCGGTAATATACGCTGCAACACAAAGGCTTTTTCCAGCGCATCCACATATTGCTCGGCCTTGTACTTGGTGATTCCAAGGTTCGTCGAAAGCGATGAGTAATTGATTCCATCCACGGCAGAACGTCCGACGAATGCCACGAGCTTGCGAATGATGGATAACTCATCAACGCGCAGTCGCAGTGTCTGGGGAATGTCGCGCTCGATGATTTTTTCAAGCGTTGCTGCCAACAAAGGCATTGGGTCAGCTTCCTCCATCGCAAAGGGCAACAATCCACCGGACAAATACGACACAAAAAACCTGCCAGCCCGCAGATGACCGGGCGATACTTTACCTCCAAGGAATTCATCAAGACTCAGCAGCGCGTGATCCTCCCCGTGGGCAAAATGCAGAAACTCGCGAAAACTGAAATAGTCCAGCGCATGCATGCGAACCCGACGCGACAAATCATGCGCCGTGGCCTGCATGGCAAGCGCAACGGAACTGGTGAACATAACCCGTACCTCAAGGAAGTCGTAGATCTGCTTGAGCGATGCCATGGCACCCGGCAGAAAATGAATCTCATCAATCAGGAAAACCTGATACTTGTAGCGATCCGCGAGATCCTTCACGACCACAAACAAATCCGCATCATCAGGCAGCGTGTCCGCCGAGAGGTATAAAGCGGTGGGATCAGACGCCGCAATCTGCTTGAGCAATATGGTTTTCCCCGCACCTCGCGGACCAACAATGCCAACAAAATGCCGACCTTTGGATCCGATCACCTCAGCATACAAATCTCGCTTTAGGACGCGCCTTTTCCCCTCGCCCACCGCCAGGTCATGAAGTTGCAGGATTTGGGTGTACAGGCTCATTTGGATGATTAATTTGACAAGATGATATTTATTTTGTCAAATTTTTAATCAAAATGTGTGTTTTAATCAAACTCAGGCTCTGTTTTCGATGAAACGACGAATGTCAAAATGCTCCTCGGGCCCCTTCCCATCGAGCATCCAAGTCGCCAGTCGCCGCGCCATGCCCGGCGCGTAAAGCGAACCCTTTGAGCCCAAGCCGTTAAACATCCAGCCTCCGGCTTGCATCGGGCCAATGAGCGGCTCACTGCGCCTCAGGATCGGCCGCACACCTGCCTCGTGCGCGATGATTTCGAAATCCGCACCACCCAACCTCGTCGCGATCCGCCGCAAGCGCTCCAAGCCCGCTTCGCTTGGCTCCATATCGAGCCGCTCCCATTCGTAGGTCGAGCCGAGCTTGTAACACCCATCACCCAGAGGCACCAACCACCCACCCGCTCCAACGCGAATCCGCTCCTCATCCCACCCCGCTGCGCGCACAGTGAGAATCTCGCCCTTCGCACATCGCGACTCACCATGCCTGCCACTCACCAATCCCGCTGCGCCATCACACCACACCCGCGTCACCTCATCGCGATCAAATCGAATCTCATCTTTGCGATAGACCCCCTGCGCTTGGAAAAATTCACGCGAGCGATCGACAAACATTTTTACATCGAAGCGACCACCTCCGCTGATTTCAAAACCTCCTAACCACCCATCGATCTCCTGCTTCGCAAGTTCTCTGCCTACCCACACCTCCACATCAGCACGCGCCACCTTCGCACGCATCTTTGCCCACTCGTCATCATTTCCCGCCAGCCGCATGATCGGCATGGGATGCCACAAAACCATCCCAAGGCGTTCTTCAATGCAGCGGTAAAACTCCAAAGCCTCCGGCAAAAAATCGCCAATCATCGGACTGGGCTCGAAATTTTTTCCGGTCACCGGATTCACCAAGCCCGCCGCTACCCGTGATGCGGCAATGCCACACTCACGGTCGACCATTTGAAAATCCACACCGCGCCGCCACAACTCCCACGCAAGGCAGCTGCCAGCCAAACCTTGCCCAACAATCGTCCACACCACACCGCTGTCACTCACTTCAGACACGAGGCATCATTCGGATCAACCCACGAAGAATCATAACCCTTGGCATAGTTGAACAAATGCCGATGAAGGTAAGGCACAAAATCCGCACGCTTCGCCGCAGGCAAACTTTTGAAAATCGCATCATTCACCGCGCGCGTCACCTTCTGCATCAAATGCAAGGTCAGCTGACGCCCCTTGCGAGCCCGCTGCACCTGCTTGTGGTTCAACTGCTCTTCGGAGTTCTCCACCAACTGGTGCGCGGTCAGCCCCCAGCGCTCCATCAAAGCCTCCACCGGCTGCACCCCATGATCCCGCGTCGCGTCGCTCATGCGGCCACCATACACGGCGAGCCCGCTATTCATAAGCACAAAATCCCGCCGCGCATTTCGATTGCCAGCGTCCCGCGATTCTTGCTTTTTCATGCAAACACACCATCACCCGATGTTCTCCCACCTCACCCGCCTCTTCCCGCTCTGGATGTGCCTCAGCGTCGCTCACGCACTCTGGATGCCCAAGGCATGGCTGCCACTCAACAACCCCACCATCACCGTCAGCGTTCTAGGCGTGGTGATGCTCGGAATGGGCCTCACTCTCAGCGTCGAAGACTTCCGCCGCATCGGCCGCATGCCACGCGCGGTCCTCATGGGCTTCATCGCCCAATTCGCCACCATGCCCGCCCTCGGTTGGGGCGTCGCAAAATTTCTTGACCTCCCACCCGCCTACGCAGTCGGCCTCATCCTCGTCGGTTGCTGCCCAGGTGGCACCGCATCCAATCTCATCACGCTCATCGCCCGCGCCAATGTCGCGCTCTCGGTGATCATGACCGCCTGCTCGACCCTCGCCGCCGTGGTACTCACTCCTCTCTTCACCCAACTGCTCGCCGGATCGATCGTCGAGGTCAACGGCTGGCTCCTCTTCAAACAAACTTTGCAAGTCGTGATCGTTCCCGTCCTGCTCGGCGTGATCCTCAACAGCCGCGCTCCCAAGCTCGTGCAACGCATCCTGCCCGTCGCCCCAATCCTCTCGGTCCTCGGTGTGTGCATGATCTGCGGCGCAGCCTTCGCCGCCTCGTCGAAAGAAATCCTCGCCCACGGCGGCGAACTCGTCCTCGGCGTTTTCATGCTTCATTTCTGCGGCTTCGTGATCGGCTACCTCGTCACCCGCCTCTCTGGTTTCGAAGAGGAAATCGCGCGGACCATCTCCATCGAAGTCGGCATGCAAAATTCCGGACTTGCCATCGTGCTCGCGAAACAAGGCTTCCCCAACCTGCCGCTCGCGCCCGTCGTCGGCGCCGTCTCAGGCGTCACCCACTGCCTCATCGGCAGCGTCTTCGCCGCCATCTGGAGCCGCTTCACACCAAAAAATTCCGATAAGGAGAAACCCTCCCCCACCTGATCGCGGAGTACCCACCTTTTCTCTTCCTCTTGCTTCTTACTTCTTGATTGCCTTCACTTCGCTCCGGCCATGCCAGTCTGGCTTCGCTTTCATTGCGGGTCGCTAACGCTCCCGCTGCATTCTTGATTCTCTAATGTCTTCCCCCGTTTCACCGGAAAAGATCGCCGCGCTCGAACAAAGCATGGCCTCCCTCGGGATTCGCGAAGAAGACCTGCTGGAAAAATTCGTGCGCGGCTCAGGCTCGGGCGGACAAAAAATCAACAAGACCTCCAACTGCGTCTTTCTCAAACACCTGCCCACCGGCGTCTGCATCAAATGCCAGGTCGACCGCTCGCGCGAAATGAACCGCTTCCTCGCACGCCGCGAACTCTGCGATCAACTCGACGCCATCCGCCAAGGCAAGGCGATCGCCAAAACCCAAGCGATCGAAAAATTGCGCCGCCAAAAACGCCCGCGATCCCAACGCTCCAAACAGCGCTCCATCGCCGACAAACGCGCACTCTCCCAAAAGAAATCCCTGCGCCGCTCCCCCGGAAACGATTGAGCGCCCCCTAGCGCAGTCCGCCAAAAGGTGTAGCCGGTTAAGCAAAAGGATTTTGGCCATGGCAAGGCGTTGCGCTCATGGAGCGAAGCGACATGGCGGACCCGAAGCAACTGGCGAGGTTGCTCGGGAACCATCTGGCCAACATTCCGACCCATTTCAACATCTACAACACCAACGCCCACTTGAATGGGATCAACTCCAAAATCTAAGCCATCAACTCCAATGCCCGAGGCCTAAGAAACTTCAAAAAATACCGAACCCGAATTCTCTTCTTCTGTGGCAAACATTACCTTGCTCCATAAAAATCTAAAAAGATACAAAAAAGGACGCCGACCTATCAAAGTCGGCGTCCTGCAAATCGCTTATAAGCGGGCAAATCAATGCTCGCGGCAGAACTGCTCGAAGCGGGTCAGGCCTTCATTCAAAATGTCGAGCGTCGTGCAGTAGCTGAGGCGAATGCCTTCGTCGTAGCCGAACGCAATGCCCGGCACGGCGGCCACCTTGTAGCGCGAGAGAAGTTTGTCGCAAAGGTTCACCGACTTGAGCTGCATGCCGCCGGTGTACACAAAGAAGTAAAACGCACCCTGCGGCTCAACGACGCGAATGTTTGGAATCGCCTTCAAGCGCGCAAACATGAACTGACGCTTCACATCGTACTCGCCACGCAGGTCTTCGATGAAGGACTGATCTCCCTCAAGCGCAGCCAGCGCACCGTACTGCGAAAAGCTGCTCGCGTTGGAAATCGTGTGGTTCTGGATTTTGTCGATCGCATCGGCCAATGGCTTCGGCGCGGCGGTGTAACCCAAACGCCAGCCGGTCATGGAATAAGCCTTGGAAAATCCGTTGACCGTGATGGTGAGGTTGTAGAGCTCATCGCTGAGCGATGCGATCGAGACATGCTTGCTCTCGCCGTACACGAGCTTCTCGTAAATTTCATCCGAGAGGATCACGATGTCCTCGCCGAGTGCGATTTCACCCAAGGCGCGAAGCTCGTCGGCGGTGTACACCGCACCGGTCGGGTTGCCGGGTGAATTGATGATCACCATCTTGGTCGCCGGCGTCATCGCATCTTCAAACTGCTCGGGGGTCATCTTCCAACCGGTCGATTCCTTGGTCTCGACCAAGACCGGCACACCACCGGCAAGACGAACCATCTCAGGATAGGAAACCCAGTACGGCGTCGGGATGATGACCTCGTCTCCTTCTTCGATCACCGCAAGGATAGCATTGAAACAGGCCATCTTCGCGCCAGCGGTCACGCAGATCTGATTGGCGGCGTAGTTGAGGTTGTTGTCCTTCAGAAACTTCGCCGAAAGCGCTTCGCGCAGCTCGGGAATGCCACCGGCCGGAGTGTACTTGGTGCGACCTTCGTTGAGGGCCTTGATCGCTGCCTGTTTGATGAAGTCCGGGGTATCAACTTCCGGTTCGCCACCGGCGAGCGCGTAAACTTCCTCGCCTTTGGCGATCATGGCCTTGGCCTGCGCGGTGACGGCCAATGTAAGGGAGGGAGAAACCTTTGCGATGCGGGATGAGATGCTGTCCATAGGGGGTCGAGAATGGGTATGTTTGCACCGGTCCGGTTGGAACGACGCTCTGTGCACCCTCCGTTCCGGACAAGCGGGCGCTTTTGTGGGGCTTCCCCCAAACCGTGGCAAGCGAAATGCGGAAAATCACGCCATCATGTGAGCCGCCGCAGCTCCAATCGATCCCAATACTCGCGGTCCCTGCGGTCCCGAAACATTTCCCCGTACTCGCGCAAACGCTGCCGACCGGCGACGACCTTACCAGCAACCAGGACCTCGTTCATCGCCTCCTCCGAGCGAATTGTGCGCACTTCGCCAAATTCCTTGCGCAAGACCCGCCGCGTCGCCACCTGCATCGCGCGGTGACCCACCCCAGTCACCAAATTCACCGCCAAAACTCCACCCGGCGCCATCGCCCGCCGCAAATACCCCATCAATTTTTCATCCCACGCCTGCGGCCGAAACACATCGGTCTTTCCCGCAAGGTAAATGTCATCAATCACCACATCAAACTTCCGCCGATTCTTCGCCAACCACCCGTACGCATCTGCATGCACGACCTCGATACCCAAGGCGTCCAAGTCCATGTGCTCACGCGCCAAGTCGACAATCTCCGCATCAATGTCCACCGCCACCAATTCGCAATCCGGCAACAAATGCCGCAACACGCGAAACGCCGTGCCCCCAGCCAATCCCAACATCAACACCGAACGCGGCGGATGCGCCACACCCATCAAGGCCGATGCCGCAATCATGTCCCACGCCAAACCCGTCAAAAACCGATCACGATGATAAAACGCATGCACCGCCCCCGCCACCCGAAACTCAGTCGCCCGATCGGACTTCCAAATCTCCAATGCCTGATACCGAGTCTGCACCATTTCCTTGCGTCGCATCATCAGGCAAGATCCTGAACAATCACCTCACCGATGAAAGCGGGAAATCACCGGCCCACCCCAGCGGCGGCATCCAGCGCGTGGATCCCGATCTGATGCTTGGCGCAGAGCTCAGCGACTTTTTCCTTTTCCAAAAGCAGCGTGCGCTTGGCCTCGATGGTGATGCCGCTCACGCCGGCTGCCGCGCAGGTCTCAAGCGTTTGCGGCCCGACGACCGGCACATCGAAGCGGAAATCCTGATTCGGTTTGGAGACCTTCACGAGCATCACATCCTTGCCGCGCCCGAGCTCACCGCCACGACGGATACAGGCGTTGGTGCCTTCAAAGGCCTCGACCGCAAGCACCGTTCCGTGGCGCACGACCACACTTTGGCCAATGTCATGCGCGCTGGTTTCCTTGGCGATGCGAAATCCAAAATCGGCATCCACGAGCTGACGCTTGCCAAAGGCCGGCCCGCACACATGACCTGCAGCAGGCAAATGGTCATCGAGAAAAGTCGTGGCCGAAAGCACCTCGATGCCCTCCTTGCCAAGCTCATCGGCGATCGCCCCAAACAGCGTTTCCGCATTGCGCTCCTTCACGCGGGCAAGGATCAACAAGACCCGCAAGTCGGGCCGCAGATCAAAAAGATTCTTCGGCGAGATCTGACCCATCATCACCGCCTCGGTCACTCCCTCACCGCGAAAGAAGCGGATCATTTTTCCAAGCTGCGCGACACGGAACCACTCGGCGGCATCGGCCAGCTCGGCCAAGTGCGGATCGGTCTCACCATGAAACGCAGCCACCACCAGCTTCACTCCCGGGCACTGGCGTCGAGCCGCAGCGATAAATGTCGCGGGATAGACCCCGCTGCCTGCGATGATTCCGATGATACGCGGTTGGGACATGCCGAATGATGCGTGAAACCCGGCGCCCGCGTAAAACGGGAAGTAGCGGCTGTGGGACTCGAACCCACACTCGTTGGAACTCGATTTTGAGTCGAGCGCGTCTACCAATTCCGCCAAGCCGCCTTGGTGGTGACCACTCTGCGGCCCTTTACCCGCCAAATCAAGCGGATTTCCCAAAAAGCCACCGCGCCCGCAGTTCCCTCACCAATCGCTCTTCGTCCGCATCGGCTCGAGCGCCTGATCGTAAATGTTGAACTCAATCCGCTCGACCGCATCCATGACGATCGGTGCCTGGCCAAAGTTTTGGCTCGAGCCAATCAGCCTCCCCTGCTCGACCGCCTCAAGACGCATCACCAATCGCGAGCCGCTCTTGGTGTAAAGCCGGATGTCGCCATTGCGACGAATCGCCCGTTCGGAATTCAATGCCTTAAGAGACAGCGTCCGCAAGCGATCGACCGGCAACTTCACTTCACCAAGTCCGGATTTCACAGTCACCATGCCATCATCGACCGCCACCAACTCGCCCGACACAAAATCGCCATTCGCCAATCGCATTCCATCCCTCGCAGCATCCGTCGTCGCAGCCCCCTTGGCCGGATCCCACCCGCCCGGCACCCGCAAGGCAATCCCCCCACGCCCTTCCGGCACACCCTCGACCACTCCGTCCCACTTGCCCACACGAATATCGGAAACCTTTTGCGCCTGGTCACTCATCGAGAAAAATTGCAACCCGCTGCCAAACTCGTTCTTTTTGAAATCCGGATCCGTCCACACCTCGCAAAGCCGCTCGTTGATCAGCAAACAAATGGTCCCAGTAAGCTGGCTGGCACGAATTTCAAAGCGCGCCTTGTTCGCCACCATCAGCAACTGCGAGTTGCCACTTCCGAGGAAATTCTGCGTCGCACATTTCCGCAGCCGATAGCTTCCGCGTTGAATCATCAGCTCATAGCCAATGTCCGTCGCATCAGCACCGGCATCATTGGAAAAAATGAAAATCTTCATGCCGCAGGAATCACCCTTCCACTCGACATTGAACGAAACCGAACATGCCTCCGGCAAAAGATCATCACGACCAATGCCACCAACGCCCATGCTGCGGAATGCGGTTCGCTCGTAACTCCACACCTCTTTTTCACCGCTCTGGCGCCACCCGTCCATCCCTGTCGGCCCACGATACAAGACCTCGCTCGTTGCCTCGATGCGCGCGGCGGCGATCATCGCGCGATTGAATTCCATGCGGCCGCCAAATGCCGTGTCGAGCACCACTGCCCGCTCGTTCACCGTCGCCAACTTCCCTCGCGCGACATCACCATTGCTCAGATCAAGCACCAACTCGCAGTCTGCCGGACCCGGCGCGGGATTGCCGGGCAAACGCAGCTCGACGATTTTTGAAAGTTGAAATGGTGCCGCTTTTTCCAATGCCGGCGAATTCCACATCAAGTGATCGACAGCCATCGACTCAAGCGATCCGGTAAGGCGATCCTCATTGGCAAAACGAATCTCTGCATCGGCTGCTGTCACAGGCGAGCCGCCGGCGATGAAAAAACCAAGCATCACCAAACGCATGGCATTCGCCAAAGCAACATATGCAATATGGAAAATCACCTTCATTCGCCTGCTTTGTTTTCTTTCGGAACAGCTTTTTCAATCACTCGCAGTTGCTTGCGTCCGAACTTGAGCGACCCAAGCAAGGGATGATTCACGATCGCGACATCCTCCGCAAATCGACAAGATGCAATGCGCAAAACCCCGCCACCGGCAACGCGCAAAAGATAAGAAACCTCCGATGCCGCTGCGGCATCATCAGCCGACTGCGAGAATAAGACCGTCGAAACATCAGCCTCGGGCAAATCGACCAACTTGTCGCCATAGTCGCTCTTGAAACTCAAGACCCGCCCGGCATTCGTTGCGGCGATCCCCACAAGCTCACCCGTATATCGCTCATCCTTGCGAGTGATCACGCTGTCGCGATCCGCTGCGGCTCGTCGCTCAGCTCGGTGCCGTTGCAGCGTGGCATCACTTTCACTCACCCCAATCCCGCGCAGCGATTGCACCACACCATCCGATGCCTGACTGACCAAGGCCATGCCACCACCCGAAGGCACTGAACCGACCGGATCCCTGAACTCACCCGCTGTCTTGTCATCAAGCATGAGCCGCAAGCTCGAATCTCGTCGGTCGACCTGCAACTCAACCCGCAACTTGCGGTCCGGAAACTCGGCGGGCATCCGGTTTACAAAGGCAATGGTGGTGTAACGCTTGCCCGTGGCCGACTCGCGCTTGAGCTCCAATCCCGCCGACCCAAATTGCAAATAATACCGATCACAACGCTCACCCGCCGCCACCAAGGGGTCGCAAAAATACACCTGCAAACTCGGCATGGCATTTCGTTCCCACTCGAGCTCGAACTTCAAAATGAAATGCTGCGGCAACTTTAAATCACGGCTGGCATAGGCCTGACCCTCCGCAACCAGCGCCCCATCCTCAAAGTTCCATGTGGATTCATCGTCATCCGGGTGCGCCCACTCGCCGCCATCGCGCGGCCCTTCATAGACCACCTTGCGCGCATGGATGCCAAATTGCATTGCCGCCAAGTGCCGACGCTCGATGCGCAGCTTTCCCAACACCGGCGAATCCACCAAAACCCCGCGCCCGTCCATTTCAACAATTGCACACGGGATCACATCGCCATTGACCAACTCGACCCTCACGGTCGGCGGCTGGGAATCTTCCGCACCCACCGCAAACTCAACCTTCTCAACCATCGCCCCGCGCAACCGCAATGGCTCATGCGAAAGCTCGCTCTGCAACTCCATCACCCCATCCTCACCAATCGATCGCAAAACCCCCGTCAAGCGCTCAGCACCACTCGTCAGCGTCACCCCATCGGCACGCAGCCCACCCGCGCCCGCCATGCTTGCGAACACGAAGCCAAAAACCAAAAACCTGAAATCAAAATTCATCATCCCAGACGTCGACCACTTGCTTGGTGCCATTGAAGTCGAGCATCACTGCCGATTCAAGCGACAGACCGATCACCCCCAGCAGCGGATTTCTTATCTCGATTTTTTCGCGGTTGCCGGACTCCGGCCGTCCGGTGATCGAGCCGATCGGCGACAGCCTCACAACCATCGATGCGGCGGATCCCTCGTCGCTCTTGCGTGCGAGTCGATTTTTCGCAAAGCGGATCTCGGCCACATCGCGCAATGGAAACGCAAAACTCCCATGCCTCGCCTCCAGTGTGAGTTTGCCGCTTTCATCGAGCAGCCCGACCTTGCCCGAATAACGGTCGACGCCATCGGCCATCAACACCACATCCTGATCCTCGGTCTCCATGCTGCGCGCCGAATCAGGCATGCCATTCCACTCGGACACCGTGATGTCGGATATCCGCATCGAAAGGTTTTCACCACTCGCCGCAAAGGCGATGCCCCCACCCGTGCGACGCGTCGAAGCGCGCTCACCGGCAATCATTCCCGCCTCGCTCCACTGGATCGCAAACTCGTCATTGATGAACAACGCAAAAGACCCCTGCGCAAGGTTGCTGCGAATCTCGATGCTGGTGCGACCGGTCTCGCTCATGCGCGCGCTGAGGTTGCCCGATTGAAAACGCTCGAGCCTTGGCTTGCCATCCTTGCCGACATCGCAGCGGTAAAGCATCACATAGTTGGGATAGAGCTGCAGGATGTAGCCATTGCCGCAAAAGCGCGCGAAGTCGGCGATATCGGCCGCAAGACGCGATGCGGCAGGCGTTTTTTCGTCAGCCTCCGGCTTGGAAAAATCCACATGAAATCCAACCGCCAGTCCAAGCCGGCTCCTCCATGCCAGATCAAACTTCAGCACCGAGCGTTGCGGCAGGCACGACTCACGATACAACGCGCCACCACCGCGCTCGCCCTGCCAATACCATGCCGCTCCCGAATACTGCCAACGCCCCGCTTCCGGCGCAAGCTTGCCATCGGCCGCCGCATCGACCGCTGGCTCGGCTTTCGCAAGCTTCCATTCATCTTCGGCAAATGGCCCGTGATAATGCAGCCTGCCCCCCAAAGGATTCGGCGCCAACAAGGCCACAACATCGCGCGGCACCCGCAACTCGCCGGCATACGAAGTATCAATCACCACCGCATCGGCATCGATCGATTTGATCGTTCCCGGCAAGCGGTCGCCATTGGCAAGGCCCAGATGCGAAACCGTCCGCAGCGGACTCGCCTTGCCACCGCGAAGCACCACATGACGCACACCACCAGCTTTGAATTCAACCGGCGCATCCACATCATCACGCCGCCAATTCACCACACCACCCTTGCCAATGCCTTCAAACTTCCCACGCAATTGATCACCCTCGGAAAAACGAATCAGATCCTCGCCACCAGCCAGCAACATGCTCGCGGCACTCATCCACCCAACCATGATGATCGCAGTTTTCATTTTTCGTAAATCGGCAGGTATCGGAAATTCAGCGCCAAGGAAAGCAAGGCACCCGCGGTGTTGAACGATGGCCCTTGATTGCCGGGAAAGGATCCATCCGATGCCTGGATGATCGAAAGGTAGCGGATGTTGCGCTCATTCCATTCCCGCCACAAGGCATCGTCGGCATGAAACAATGCCTGCGACATGTAGTACTCGAAATAGTACGGATAATATGGATCGCGATAATCGAGCTTGTCCCTGAGGTAATCGAGGCTTGCCTGATATCCCTTCGAATCACGCTCCTTGGCCAGCGATTGGCAGAGCAGCCCGATCGCCGTCAGCGTCGGCTTGCCGCCCGTGAGCGAGGTGTACCCATAGGATCCGTTTTGCGCGCGATTGCCGGCAAGATAGGCAAGCGCCTTTCGAATCGCATCGTCGGGCACCGCGATGCCCGCGTTGCGAGCGGCATAAAGCGTGACGAGCTGGCATCCGGTGACGGTGGTGTCCGCATCACGGCTATCGGGCGTGTAGCGCCAGCCACCGCTGCGATTGCGCTGCTGCGCGCTGAGAATGAGATCGACCGCCTTGCGCAGCGCGGGTTCGATCGCGGGATTGTCGACCTGACCATACGCCTCTGCCAAGGCCTTGGCTGCAAAGGCATGATTGTACATGCTCGATCCGATGTACCCGTTCGTGGGGTCCTGCTGCTTGATGATGTAATCAATGCCCCTGCGGATGTTCACGGCATAGCGACCATCAACAGGATCCTCGCCATGCGCGAGAAACGCCGCGACACACAAGCCGACCACTCCCGGCTCCTCGCCCACGCTGTCATTCCACGAACCCTCAGCACTTTGCGATGCGGCAAGAAACTTCATGCCCTTTTCATAAACAATTTCCGCCAATGCCGGCACCACATCGTTGCGCCGCGCGATCGGATCCTGCGCGAAGGCAACACCGGAAAATCCGACCACCATCGCAAGCGACAGAAGGCAGGGACGCTTGATGCGAATAAGCTTTGGAAAAATTTTCATCATGTGTTGATGGCAAAATGGTTTTTCACTTCACCAAGGTTTCGGCGCCGCGGTTGTAAGCATCGAACAATTTTCTGAATTCCTCGGGGATCTCCACCCCGCTACCACCCGCCGCCTTGGGCACCCGCCGCTCCTCAACCTTACCGCCGCTTGCACCACCCTCCACCGCGTTGGCGGCATCCGAATCACCACCGTTGCCAGCCCCCGCATTGTCGCCGGCCTTGCCATCCTTGCCTTTGCCCTTCCCCTCGCCCTCAGGCTTGCGACCCATCATCCGCTCCATCATGTCCATCATCGCACCGCTCGCCGCGCTTTCACCGCCTTGGGCCTGACGCTCCTTCGCCGCAGCGTGAATCTTCTCAATGATCTCGGTCTGCACCGCCATCGTCTCGCCACCGGTGTCGCCATCGGCCAAGCGATTGGTCGCTTCATCCATCAGGCTCTCGACCTCCTTGAGCAACTTGATCACCTCCGGCCTGGTTTGCTCGATCGTGAGTTGCTGCACATCCGCCGCAAGCTCGTCCTGCGCATCGGCCACCACCGAGGCGCCATCGATGTGCTTGGCGACTTTGTTCTCAAACGATTCGGGATCCGCGCCCGCTGTCGAAAGCAGGCCGATGCCACAGGCAAAAATGGAATGGAAAAATTTCATCATTGGTCCGGTGATGTGGGAAGCGATCCAGTCGATCGCCGCAGTTGTTCCAAGACGCGGGTCTGCGCCCGCAGGTCCTGCTCGCTTTGAATCATCTTCATCACACGCAGCATGAACTCAAAGTCTTCGTCCTCCGCATCAGGCGCACCACCGCTTCCACCGCCTCCACCACCATTCATCTCATCACCAAGCTGCGCCGCCCATTGGGTCAGTTGATCCCCCCATTTTTTCGCCAACTCGGCCGCGCCAAACGAATGGTTTTTCGCAAGCCGCGTGCGCACATCCTCAAGCCCGGAATCAATGTCCGATTGCTTCATCGAATCCATCAATACCTGGATCGGCTCGGCCTTGGTGCGCGCAAAATAATGCGCGAGGTCCTCCTGCAACCACCGCAAATCCGATGCCGTATCCGCCTGCTGTTTCGAGCTCTCCTCGATCTTGCGCGCATCGGCCGGATCAAGCCGTTTGGAGGAAAGCCCAAGCATGCGCTCAAATCCTTCCTTGAGCGAATCGACAATGCCCGCCTGCTCGCCCGCAGCTTTTTTCAAGCGATTGACAAAGGTCCCGGCCTCAAGCCGCTTGTTGGCATCATTGGCGCGCGCAATCGCATCGCGCATTTTTTCAAGTGCCTTGCGCTGACGCTCAATCGCTCCATCCAGATCCTTCGCAGTCTTCTCCGGCGAGTTGGAACTCTCACGCGACTCGGACAATTTTTCCTCCACGCCAGGAATGTCGCGCGCGGCAAGTTCGCGCATCGCCCCCTGGGCCTCGGCCAGCTTGCGCAGCGTCTCCTTGTCGATCTGACCATTGCGCGTGGCATCTTTCATCAGCTGCTCCATTCGCGCCGCAAGCTCATCCGCACGACGGCGCGTCTCGGCCTCCTCGCTCGATTGGGTCTCAAGCCTGCGACGGTTTTCCTCATCCGCCAACTTGGCATCATCCAGTTGGCCAAGCCTCTCGTTTTCATCGAGCAATCCGGTTTCGCGCCGAGCAAGATCCTCAAGATCGCCGATCTGACGATCAAACTGGCTCTTGAGCAACTGCGCGTGTTCATCGCGCGACAAGACATGCAAAATCAAAGGCTCGGAATACGAACGCACGCGACCTGGAAAAAAATCTTCGGCATACGCTCGCAGCAAAATCTTCTGCGGGCCAATGCCGAATGCCGCCGGAGAAAATGCCACGCTCTCAAGCAAACGCTCGATCCCCGCCGCGCCAGCCGCCAACTGCATTTCCCCCTTGGCCGGCTTGCCCACACCCGGCCGCGTCAGCTCACCCACCCACTCGATGCCCGCCACCCGCACACCGAAATCGTCCTCAGCCAGCAATTCAAAATCCACACTCTCCTCAGGCAACATCACCCTCTGCCGCTCGATCCCCTGCACATAACACAACGCTGGCGCATCCTCCGCCCCATCAACCCGCAAGCGATACCCACTCGCTCCCTCAAGCCCGTCCTTGTCGACCCATGAAAACGGAATCTCACAGGAAAATGCCCCTAGCTCGAATTCCCCACTTCGCGCATTTTCCCCATCCATGATCAAGCCCCCGCCATACGGCGCAAGACTGCCACCATCATCTCCACCAGCGCCAAGCAACTGCGCCGGACCATACGCGCCCGATCGCAACTCGCGATCCATCCTCAGCACAAAGCGCAGCTTGCTACCCGCCACCGCACTCACCACCCCCGCCGCGCAATCCACCACACGCTCGCCTAGCCCCAAATACGTCGGCGGCGTCACGATTGCCTCGAGACTCTTTACCGCCGGACGCGCCCGCGGCTCGACCCGCAAGGCATGCCGCATGTCACCCGCACGAAAATCAATCGTCCCCACCGATTGCTGACCCGGAAAAACAAATCGATACACCCCGTTTTTCAAATCCGCCGAAACGGCTTGCTGATTTTCAAAAACCCCACTCGCACGCCCGGGCCGGCGCTCGGAATCATCCGCCAAGCGCAGGCTCACCTCGAAGGCCTCGCCCAAAGGCACCACCATCCGCTCCGGCGCATCAACCAAACGCGTGAAGGTGTATCGCTCGGTCTTCGAAAGCGGCAAAATCCATCGCTGCAATGCATTCCACCCGGCCTTAGGCATGAAAAGAAATGCCATCAACGCCGATGCCGCCAAGACCCCTGCCACCATCGCCCATCGATGGTGATTCGATGGCGGCAAGGCTTCATCCAAGGATCGCGAAGCCACCTCCGCCGACACCGCCTGCATCGCCGCCTCACGCAATCGCGGCGAAAGAGTCTCCTCACCCTCAAGCTGTTCCTGCAATTCGATCGCACCCAGCAAGCGATCCCCCAAGCCCGGATAGCGCCGCGCAATCAAGCGCGCCAACTGCGCGTCACGCCTCTGACCCCACACCCAACGGTGCAACCAGTACGGCGCAAAAACCGCAAACAAGGAAACCCCGCCAACCAAAATCAACAAACGCAACCACGCCGGCGTCGGCCACACGCGATCCAACACGAGCACCAACAAGAAAGACACAAGCAATCCCACCAGTCCTGCCACCACCGCCTCCATCACCTTCAAACGCCATAAGCGCCGACGAAACTCCGCCAACCGCTCATGCAGCGATTCGGGAATAGGAACTCTCGGTGACGGAGATGATTGCGCCATGATTCAAATGATCCAATCCATTCAACAAAACAAAACACGGCCGCGCAAGAGGCCACAGCCAACGCCGCAATCTCACCCGAAGTCGCCACCACCTCAAGCGGCATTCCATCACCACAACCGGGAAATATCGCGGAAACCCTTTTTGTGATAAAATAAAATACGGTTTTTTTGGACCCAAAAATCGTGAAACCGTTCAAAAAAAACCGGAAAAAAACGCTCTGTGGAAAATTTTGCAAAAATTTCATCTTCTTCGTTGATTGTTTTTAAAAACGCTTCCAAGGTGCACCACATCTCATCTCCCCCCGATGAAAATTCCCCCCAACGGTTGGCGCCGTCGCCTCGGCGCGCATTTGTCCATGACCGCAGGCATGGCATGGCTCTGCCTGCCTGTACTCGAAGCAACGACTAAGCCGCATCAATCCATCGCCGGTCACACGCTTGAATCTCTCGCCAGCCGCGGATCGGGCTGGGCCAGCGCCGCCATCCTCGGCGCCGCACTTTTACTCAGCATCTCGAGCATTCACAAACGCCGACGCTCGGAACAAAAACATGTCGAACAAATCCGCCAACGCATCGCCGCCGATCTCCACGACGACATCGGCAGCAATCTCGGCAGCCTCTCACTCATCGCCCGCAGCGCGCGCAAGGACCTGATCCGACTCGAGGGGCCCCAGGAAATCGCGCACGACCTCAGCGAAATGGAAAGCATCGCACGCGAATGCTCACTCGCCATGCGCGACATCGTCTGGATGTGGGAACGCAGCAACGACTCAGTCGGCGATCTGATCGAACGCATGCGCCAAACCGCCAACCGAATGCTGCGCGAAATGCGCTTCAGCTTCGAATGCCAAGCCTGCGAGATCAACACCCACCTCTCGATCGAGGCCAAACGCCACCTCTTTCTTTTTTTCAAGGAAGCCCTCCACAACATCATGAAGCACTCGCGCGCCGATCAGGTAAGGGTCCGCGTCTGGGACGAAAACGACCAACTTGCCATCGAGATCCGCGACAACGGCAACGGGCTCCCCGGCGCGAACAGCAACCATACGCCCGCAGTCAGCAAACTCCAGGACCGCGCCCATACCCTTCACGGCTTGCTTCGAATCGCTTCGAACCACGATGACGGCACCCGCATCCAACTCTTCGTCAAACACTCTCATCTCAACACACAACCCGCCATATGATTGCAACCGCAGATACCACCAAAACTAATACCGCCACCAAGACTACAAAAATCTGGATCGTCGACGACCACGAGGTCTTCGCCAAACAAATACGCCGCCTCATCGAGCCGGAACCCGACATGGAATGCACCCAAAATTTCAACTCGGCCGCCGACCTCTTCGAGAAACTTCAGTTCACACGCGATTTTCCCGATCTCCTTCTGCTCGACCTCGGACTGCCGCGCCGCAGCGGGCTCGATATCTTGCCCGACATCCGCAAGATCATGCCGAACTCAAAAATCCTCGTGCTCACCGCCTCCGACGATCGCGACAAAGTCTACCGCGCCATCTGCAACGGAGCTTCCGGCTACCTTCTCAAAACCGCCGACCCCGACGACATCATCCAAGGCATCCGCGATGTCATCGATGGCACCTCGGCACTCAGCGGACCAATCTCCAAAATGATCCTCGACGGGTTTTCGCGTTACGGTCCGGTCGAAGCGATCGAACCACTCACCTCGCGTGAGGAAGATGTCCTCCACCACCTCGTGCGTGGACTCATCAAAAAGGAAATTGCCGACGAACTCTCAATCTCTCAGCACACCGTCGACATGCACTTGCGCGCAGTCTACCGCAAACTCCATGTCCGCTCACAAACCGAAGCCGTCTCCAAAGCGCTGAGACAAGGAATCGTGTGAACGCACATTGCCACGGAATAAAAATGCGCCTGCTTCACCGTAGCGGCTATGGGTCGGAATCCGGCTGGGAAAAGCCTGATGATCGATAAGGTCAGCGATGCGCTGGGCTGTGAGCGCAAGCACTCGATCAAGCCCCTCAACGGCAAGGTTAGCCTTGCGAAAAAATCGGGGACCTCTTGATGGCCTAGGTGTGGCTGCCTCGGTTTTTGAGCATCCGCACATACAGGCCCGCTACGAACTGCTGCTCATTACGGCCAAACTCGCACTGAGCGGACACCCCAAGATCCTCAAACTGGACTTTGGCGGCAAGTTGGCCTTCGGCGGCAAGTTTGCCAGCTTTCTCAAACAAGCCTAGCAGCGGCTTGAACGGCCTAACGAGCAGCCGGAACTTCAGCGTCAGCAACTCTCCAGCCCGGAAAGCTGTTTTCTTCGGCTTTATGAACGACCTTGATGTGATGGATCGATAGGTGCAGATCAAGCAACTGCAGATCAAGCAACTCGGGGAAGCAGAGAAGGCCAAGCTACCCCGCCGCAAAATCAGACTGATTTTAAGACTGATTTTTATAAAGGGACAGTCCTTTTATACGAATTCTGCTTGCCATCTGGTCTTGGCTGGCTATTCTCTGCTTCATGCGACAGGCACGTTGGCTGGCGGAGTGGCGCAATTCGGAGTCCAAACCGGTCTTCTACCACTGCATTTCGCGCGTCGTCGACCGGCGCTTTGTGCTTGGGGCCAGGGAAAAGGAAAAATTCCGCGCCCTGATGCGCATGTACGAGAAATTCTCCGGCTGCCGAGTTACTTCCTACTGCCTGATGGACAACCACTTCCATCTCCTGATCGAGGTCCCGCCGATGCCCAGAAATGGCCCGCCCAATGCAAATGCTGAGCTTCCCAACCCAGGCCCGCCCAATGCAAATGCCGATCCGCCCAATGCCGGCCTTAGCGACGCCGAGCTCCTGCAGCGCCTCTCCGCTCTCTACAACGATGCCTTCGTCGCGACTGTCGCCAAGGAACTTGCCGACGCGCGCAAGCTCGTAAAAGACGGCCTCGCGGAGGAATCCGTCGTCGTGGCGCAGATCCACGCGCGCTACACCTATCGCATGCACGACCTCGGCGAATTCATGAAAGGCCTGCTGCAGCGCTACACCCAATGGCACAACCGCATTCACGAACGCAGCGGCCGCTT
>JAGWXY010000095.1 GCA_018969605.1 Verrucomicrobiota bacterium
ATGGCTATCGAAAACCAACGGTGCCGGCATGCTGGTGATCTTCACCGCCGCGACACTTTACGCGGTCGGCAAAACATTCTTCTGGCCAACGATGCTGGGCGTCACGAGCGAGCAATGCCCGAAAGGTGGCGCACTCACTCTGAACGCCATGGGTGGCATCGGCATGCTCGCCGTCGGCATCCTCGGCTTCCCATTCATTGGCTTCCTTCAAGAGTCGTCAGCGACCGCCAAACTCCAGTCAAGCAACCCGGCAATTTACGAGACGGTCACAGTCCAAAAAAATTACCTGCTCGGCGCCTACAAGGCCATCGATCCGGTCAAAAGTGCCGCGATCATCGAGACAGCCGACACGGAGGCCATCAAGACCGCCACCACCACCGGGCAATTCAGTGCACTCGGCAAAATGGCAATCTTCCCCGCCTTCATGCTGATCTGCTACCTCGGCCTGATCCTCTATTTCCGCAGCCGCGGCGGTTACAAGCCGGTCAACCTGGGCGACCAAGGCCACTGAAATTTCCACCAAAATCCAAGCCCCGGGCCACTCGATCGGCCTTGGGGCTTTTTTGTTTTTCCCCCAATCATCATCGGAACTCATTCCTTGTCCTGCACACAGGCCTCGGCTAGAAATCAACCCGATGAAACGCACCTTCACCGTTCTCCTCGCCCTGCTCGCTCCACTCGCGGTTTTCGCCGATGCCGAAAAATCCGCCAAACCCGCCGCCACTAAGGTCCGACTCAAAACCAATCACGGCGACATCGTCCTCGAACTCAACAAAGAAAAAGCCCCGGTCACCGTGGCGAACTTCGTCGATTATGTGAAAAAGAAACACTACGATGGCACGGTCTTTCATCGCGTCATCGATGGCTTCATGATCCAAGGCGGTGGCTTTGAATCGAAGGACGGAACACTCGTCGAGAAGCCCGCTGGCAAGCCCATCATCAACGAAGGCAAAAACGGCCTCAAAAATGCCCGCGGCACGATCGCTATGGCGCGCACTAACGATCCCAATAGCGCGAAAGCCCAATTCTTCATCAATGTGCAGGACAATGCGATGCTCGACTACCCGAACAACGGTGGCTACGCGGTCTTCGGATCGGTCGTCGAAGGCATGGATGTGGTCGACAAGATCAAGTCGACCTCCACCGGCACCGGCAAAATGAAAATGCTCCACCCGGCCACCGGCGAAGCCATCGATATGCCCGCCCAGGATGTACCCAACACCGCGGTCACGATTCTCAGCGCCACGCTCGAGTGACGCACCCCGCGCTCAGCACAGCCACCCACCGATTCATCCGCCTCACCCATCTTGTTGATGCAACTCTGGTTCTGCCCGATCCTCGCCTTCCTGCTCGGCTCGATCCCCTTCGGGCTGATCATTTCCAAGGCCAAAGGCATCAACATCCGCGAGCATGGGTCCGGGAACATCGGCGCCACCAATGTGCTGCGCGTCGTCGGCAAAAAATACGGCTACGCCTGCCTGCTGCTCGATGTGCTGAAAGGTTTCGTGCCAGTGGTAATCGCCATCAACCTCATCCAGATCGCAGGCCGCGCACCAGGCATCCCACTTGGATTGCCAGAATCATGGATCATGGAACTACCCGCCGCATCGGCCATGAAGGCCCAATTCATCCATGTCATCACCGCTCTCTGCGCGGTGCTCGGTCACAACTATTCGCCATGGGTGAACTTCAAGGGCGGCAAGGGCATCGCCACCTCCGGAGGCGTCCTGCTCGCGCTGATGCCATTCGCGGTGATCATCCTCCTCGCGATTTGGGGCCTGCTGTTCATCACCACGCGTTATGTCTCGATCGCCAGCGTTGGCGCCGCAGTCTCGCTGCCATTTCTCACGCTCTGGGGATCATGGTTCCACGGCCGCATCCAGGACGGCACATGGAACAAACCATTGCTCGCCTTCACCATCGTCATCGCGATTCTCGCCGTATGGAAACACCGCGTGAATTTCCGCCGCCTCAAGGATGGCACCGAACACCGCTTCGGAAAAAAATCTGGATAGCAAAAAACCAAAATTAGCGATCCACTTCACGCATTCATGGCCATGACCCCCATCACTTCGGCTACCATCCTCGGCGCAGGTTCGCTCGGCACCGCCCTTGCAAAACTCCTCACGCCAAAGCTGAGCCCGATCATCCTCGTTTCCAACGAGGCATCATGCGCCGATGGCATCAACCGCGATCATCGCAACCCAAAGTACCTGTCCGATATCCCCCTGGCCTCGCACATTCGCGCCACCACCGACCACCGCGAAGCAATCAGCCACCCACTCGTGATTTTTGCCGTGCCGACTCTGGCTATTCGTAGCGAGGCGGAAAAACTCAAAGCAGCCGGAATTCCCTACGGTGTGCCGCTTCTCACCTGCGCGAAAGGCATCGAACGCAACACCGGCGAGCGAATGAGCGAAATTCTTCGCGAAATTTTCCCCCATAATCCGATCGCTGTCCTCACCGGACCCAACCACGCGGAGGAAATCGCCAAGGACCTTGTCACCTGCGCAGTGATTGCTTCGGAAGACGCGCAACTCGCCGCCGAACTTCAACAACTTTTCACCTTCCCGCACTTCCGCTCCTACACCAGCAACGACCTCGCCGGTGCGGAAATCGGTGGCGCGGTAAAAAATGTTTACGCGATCGCCGCCGGCATGGCCCACGGCCTCGGCCTCGGCGACAACGCGGTCGCCGCCCTCGTCACTCGCGCGCTCGCCGAGATGACCCGACTCGGCACCGCGCTCGGTGGCAACCCTGAAACATTTTCCGGCCTATCCGGCGTCGGCGACCTGATCGTCACCTGCTTCTCCGAGCATTCGCGCAACCACCGCGTCGGCCTCGCACTCGGCAAAGGCCATTCACTCGAAGATGCTGTAAAATCTCTTGGCATGGTCGCCGAAGGCGTACCCAACACGCTCTCGATTCACGATGCCGCCCGCAAGGCCGGCGTCCGCACTCCTATCCTCGACGCGGTATATTCGGTGCTGTACCAAAACAAACAGGCGGCTGCCGCCATGCACGAACTTCTCAACAGAGATCCGCGGCCTGAAACCAGCTAAACATATGAAAGAAGCCATCGACTTCATCCTCCACATCCAGGAGCACCTCACCACCTTCACCAGCGCCTACGGCCCACTGGTCTATGGCCTGCTTTTCCTCATCATCTTCTGCGAAACCGGCCTCGTCGTCACCCCCTTCTTGCCCGGCGACTCGCTGCTATTCGCCGTCGGCGCCGTCGCGGCCGACCCCGTATCCGGCCTCAACATCTGGCTCGCGGGCATCATCATCCTCGTCGCCGCCATCTTTGGCGACACGGTAAACTATTGGATCGGCAAAAAATTCGGCAGCTGGATGCTGCGCACCTTCCCGCGCATCGTAAAACCATCGCACATCGAGAAAACCAACGAATTCTACCAACGCTACGGCGGCAAAACCATCATCATCGCCCGCTTCGTTCCGATCGTTCGCACCTTCGCGCCCTTTGTCGCTGGCACCGGCAACATGGATTACAAACGCTTCATGTTCTTCAATGTCATCGGCGCCATCCTCTGGGTCGTCACCATCCTCCCCGCCGGATGGTTCTTCGGCAACATCCCGATCGTGAAAAAAAACTTCGAACTGGTCGTCCTCGGCATCATCGCCTTCTCACTGCTCCCCATGGCAATCGAAATCCTGAGGGCGAAATACCAAGGGACGAAGAAATAATAGGTAGCGAGCCTAGAAACAGCGTCTGATCCGACTGCTCACCATCACTCCCACTCGATGCTCGCCGGCGGCTTGGTCGAGATGTCGTAAAGCACGCGATTGATGCCCTTCACTTCGTTGAGAATGCGGTGACTGGTCTCGCGCAGCAATTGCGGCGGGAGCTCGACCCAGTCGGCAGTCATGGCGTCCTCGGACACCACCGCACGCAGTGAGATCGCCCACTCGTAGCTGCGCTCGTCGCCCTTGACCCCCACGGTTTTCACAGGGATCAAGCCTGCATAGGCCTGCCACACCCGTTCGTACCAACCGTGCTCCTTGAGCTTGCCGATGAAGATGGCATCGCACTCGCGAATGATTCGCAGACGGTCCTCGGTGATCACGCCCGGGCAGCGCACTGCAAGACCCGGACCGGGAAATGGATGACGATGCAAAATGTCGTGCGGAATTCCCAAGGAAGCACCGAGCGCGCGAACCTCATCCTTGAAGAGCTCCGCAAGCGGCTCAAGCACCTTGCCTTGTGCCTGCAATTCAAGAATGCGGTCCACGCGGTTGTGATGGGTCTTGATTTTAGATGCCTTCGATCGAGCGTTCGATGCACTCTCAATGACATCCGGATAAAGCGTGCCCTGTGCAAGCATTTCGGCATCACCGACCGCATCCCAGAACACATCAATGAACAGGTTGCCAATGATCACCCGCTTCTTCTCCGGGTCATCAACGCCATCAAGCGCTGTCATGAAACGCTCGGAACAATCGACCGTTTCGATCGGCACACCCATGCGGTGGAAATTGTTGCGAACTTCCTCACCCTCATCTTTGCGCATCAAGCCGTGATCGACAAAAATCGCGCGGATGTTGGCACCAGCCTCATGCAGCAGAACCGCAAGCACCGTGCTGTCAACACCACCGGAGACGCCGCACACGATCTGTTTGTTGCCAACCTTTTCGCGAATGCCGTCGATGATCTCGCGCTTGAAGTCATCGATCCGGAACGGCAGCAGATTCTTGGCGTTGAGCAGGAAATTGTGAAGGATCCGCAATCCCTCGTGACTGTGGGTCACCTCCGGGTGAAACTGGATGCCGAAAAACCTGTCATTCCATTGCAGCGAAACCGGCGTTCCGTGCTGATTCGCCGCAAGCACTTTCGCGCCATCGGGCAGCACCTTGACGGTATCCGAATGGCTCATCCACACCTGCGAGGAACTGGAAATTCCTTCGTACAAGCCCTTGCATTCGGTGGGAAAAAGATTGGCCGGACCATACTCGCGACGATTGCTCGCCTCGACGGTTCCACCGAACTTGATGTTGAGCAATTGCATGCCGTAGCAAACACCGAGCACCGGCACACCGAAGGCCTTGAGTGCTTCAAAATCCAGATCCGGCGCATCGGCCTCGCTGGTGCTTTTCGGCCCGCCCGAAAGAATGATCGCTCCCGGTTTTCCGATCTCGGGAAAATCCTCGATCGCATAAAGTTTCGCGAAAAAACCCAGCTCCCGCACCCGCCGCACAATGAGTTGCGTGTACTGGGAACCAAAATCTATCACCGCCACATGGTTGCTGTCGTGCATCGAAATATGAATGGAATGTGTGTTGAAATTTCAGGACCACCCATCAACCAATCGGCTGATAGTTGGTTGGTTCTTCGGTGATGACGATGTCATGCACATGGCTCTCGCGAAGACCTCCCGCAGTGATGCGAGTGAACTGCGCGCGTTCGCGAAGCTCGCTCAAGTTCGAAGCGCCGACATATCCCATGCCGGATTTGAGTCCGCCCATGAGTTGGAAAATGACATCCGAGAGCGGACCCTTGTATGGTACCCGACCCTCGACTCCTTCGGCGACGAGCTTGCCAGAGCTGTTCTGACCGTAGCGGTCGCCCGAACCTTTCTGCATCGCACCAATCGATCCCATGCCGCGATAGGTTTTGAATCGACGACCTTGGAAATGAACCGTCTGACCCGGGCTCTCGCGCGTGCCAGCAAGCAGCGATCCAAGCATCACAAGATCCGCACCCGCCGCCAGCGCCTTGACGATGTCGCCGGAATAACGAATGCCACCATCGGCAATGACCTTCACGCCATTCTCGCGACAATGATCGGCGACATTGCGAATCGCCGTGAACTGCGGCATGCCCACACCGGAAATGACACGCGTCGTGCAAATCGATCCGGGACCAACGCCAACCTTGATCGCATTCGCGCCGGCCTTCACCAAATCGCGTGCACCCTGCTCGGTCACGACATTGCCTGCCACAACAGGCACCGCCGAAAGACCCCGAAGTTTTTCAATCACTCCCATGACATGGCGCGTGTGACCCGTCGCCGCATCAATGAACAAAGCATCCGCACCGGCTTCGATCAGCGCCTTGCCACGATCAATGCAATCCGGCCCCACACCCACCGCCGCACCGCAACGCAGGCGACCATTGGCGTCCTTCGCCGCTTGAGTGAAGGTGACGCGCTTCTCGATGTCCGAACCGGTGATCAGTCCCGCAAGTTTTCCATTCGCATCAATGAGCGGAAGTTTCTCAATCCGGTTCTGATACAAAATCCTCCGTGCTTCTTCCAAACTGGTCGTGGGCGGCGCGGTGATCAAACGCTCTTTGGTAGTCATCACATCGGCGACCGTCGCATCGGTGCGATCCAGATAACGGACATCACGCCCGGTGACCATGCCCTCAAGGTGACCCTCGGCATCGATGACCGGGAATCCGGAAAATCCATTCTTCGCCATGATATCGCGCACATGGTCGACCGTGTCTTCCTTGCGAACGGTGTGCGGCTTGAGGATCACCGCGTTTTCCGAACGCTTGACCCGTGAAACCATCACCACCTGTTCGTCGATCGGGCAGGCCCGGTGAATCACCCCCATGCCGCCCTCGCGCGCCAAAGCGATCGCAAGGTCATGCTCCGAAACCGTGTCCATCGCCGCCGAAACCACCGGCAAGGACAAAGGAATCCCCTCCGCAAGCAAAGTCGAGAGATCCGCGTCTCCTGGCAAAACCGAACTCAGGGCCGGCACCAGCAAGACATCATCAAATGACAATCCGAGTGAAATATCCGCCATGGGGGAGTCAATAGAACCGCCACAGCCGACGCAAGCCCGAATCTTGGAAAATACCAAATTCCCAACCCCAAAAAACCCGCCACATAGCCATCTGAACAAGGCAATCAAACGATTTTGACAAATCCCCGCCTGCCGCTAGCCTCCGCCCGTCCGCTCCGTGCAACATTTGGCACGATCGCCGCTACAGCGCATTCCTCCCACCCACCATGAACACACTTCGCACCTTCACCACCGGCGCAGGAACCGAGGGCAAATTCCACTCGCTGCCCGCTCTCGCCGAACAAGGATTTCCAAACATCTCCCGCCTGCCGATATCGATCCGCATCGTTTTGGAATCACTCCTTCGCAACAACGACGGACTGAAGGTCAGCGACAAAGACATCGCCAACCTCGCGGCCTACAACGCGAAAAATCCGGGCGACTATGAGATCCCCTTCGTGGTCGCGCGCATCGTCTTGCAAGACTTCACCGGCGTTCCGCTTTTGGTCGACCTTGCGGCAATGCGCTCCGCCGTCCATGGAATGGATCGCGATGCGAAAATGATCGAACCACTCGTGCCGGTCGATCTGGTCGTCGACCACTCGGTGCAGGTCGATTACGCCGGCACTGGCGACTCGCTCAACCGCAACCTCGACCTCGAGTTCCACCGCAACCGCGAACGCTACGAATTCCTCAAATGGGGCGAGCAGGCATTCGACACCTTCAAGGTCGTGCCACCCGGCATCGGCATCGTTCACCAAGTGAACCTTGAGCACCTCGCCAAATGCGTACTCGAAAAAGACGGCGTCTTTTACCCCGACACACTCGTTGGCACGGACTCGCACACGACGATGATCAACGGCCTCGGCGTCGTTGGCTGGGGCGTCGGCGGCATCGAAGCGGAAGCCGGTATGCTCGGCCAACCGGTCACCTTCCTCGTGCCCGAAGTGATCGGCGTACACCTCACCGGCGAACTCACCACCGGCGTCACAGCTACCGACCTGGTGCTGCTCGTGACGGAAGTTCTGCGCAAAACAAAGGTCGTCGGCAAATTTGTCGAGTTCTATGGACCCGGCGCCAAAGCACTCTCGCTGCCCGACCGCGCCACCATCGCCAACATGGCCCCGGAATACGGCGCGACAATGGGCTTCTT
>JAGWXY010000096.1 GCA_018969605.1 Verrucomicrobiota bacterium
CATGCCATGCTCCGGATATGTTCAAATTAAACAGCAAACTTTTTGGCATCATGGTCGTGTGGCTGGCATTCGGCCATGCGCTGCACGCGCAGGAAACACCGACCGCGCCAGAAAAACCCAGCGACTCGGCGGGCGCCAACCGTTTCTGGCAAGCGACGCTCGACGGCGGCCACTACATGGTCGCGCTCGATCGGATTTCATCGGTCAGCCGCCACAAGTATGTGCTCGATGGCACCTTGATTGTCGATGAGGTCACTGTCGATGCGCTCGGCCAATCGCTTGCGCGCTTTTATTTCATCACGCCGATCAGCGATGCGGTGAAAGGCAATGGCGCAGCGGCAGTGGTTTCATCGGCTGTCGATCGCGGTCGCGAGATGATCGACAAGGCGGCAGGCACAGCCGGCACCGCGGTGCATGAAATGGTTGTGAAAAAATTTCCCGAAACCACGCATGCCCACACGGTCGAGTTCCGCCTTTTGTCCGAAGCCCAGCTCACCGGACTTTACGACAGCGTGCGCGCGGCATGGGAATCCGGCCGCGGCCGCAAATTTGCCGTGAAGTGAATCGCCGTTCGCGGCTTGAATCGGCAAAGCCTCGGCCTATGGTCATTTCATCACAAGCAGCCAATCATGAGTTCATTTGAATCCAAAGTTAGGGAAGCCCTCAGCCAGCCACTCAATCAAGGTGAGATGGGCGATGCCGATGCTGTCGGCACGGTGGGCTCGCCGGAATGCGGCGACATGCTGCGGATGTGGCTCAAGTTTACCGAAAGGGATGGCCGCAAGGTGATCGATCGCGCGTCGTTTCAAGCCTTCGGATGTCAAACGGCGATTGCCGTTGCCTCGATGGCCACCGAGTTGCTTCGCGGCAAGACGGCCGATGAAGCAAGGCATCTCACCGCGCAGGATCTTGCCGGTGACCTTGGTGCGTTGCCGCCGATGAAGATCCACTGCGGCCAGTTGGTCGAAGGTGCCTTGCGCAATGCGCTCGATCAATCAACGCCGGCGACTACCAGCCCCGCGCCAAGCAAGGCTTCCACACTCAGCGAGGACATGCATCGCAAGCCCAGCGGAAAAATCCGCATCGTGCCGCTCGAGTGATTTCATCCCACCATTCAACTTCGTGCTCTCATGGTACCTCAAGGCCCGCAGCATCCACCCGCAAAGCAAGTTTGCCGAGCAAGGCGTGAAGGCACTCGTCGGGGAAATTTTGCCAGCCGATGCGGGCAAGCCGTGAGCCATCGGCCGCCATCCGTGATTGCCATGTTAGGGGCGATCTGCCATTGAAATGCCGCCCCGCGCATGCCGGGCACAACTTGCACTTCCATGAAACCGACTCTCCTCGTCCTCGCCGCCGGAATGGGCAGCCGCTACGGTGGCCTCAAACAAATGGACCCCATGGGCCCGCATGGTGAAACCGTGCTCGATTACTCGGTCTTCGACGCCATCCGCTCGGGCTTCGGCCGCGTGGTCTTCATCATTCGTGAAGATTTCGCAGAGGCCTTCAAACAAAGCGTCGGCGCAAGATTCGCCGATCGCATCCAGGTCGACTATGTCTTTCAAAAACTCAGCGATCTGCCCGCCGGATTTTCGGTACCCGAAGGCCGTGAAAAACCATGGGGCACCGCCCATGCTGTTCGCGCCGCACGCGATGCGGTGAAAGAGCCGTTTGCAGTGATCAATGCCGATGACTTCTATGGCCGCGATGCCTATGCCCGCGCAGCGGAATTTCTCATCAAGGAAGCAAACAATCCGGATGCGATGGCGATGGTGGGTTATCCGCTGGAGAACACCCTTTCGGATTACGGCACAGTCAATCGCGGCATCTGCAAAGTCGATGCAAGCGGCGCACTTGCCGAGGTCGAAGAATATGTGAACATCGGCCGCGAGGATGATGGCCATGTCCGCGGTGTCGGGCTCAATGGCGAACGCCGGGTCATCCCCACAGGCTCGCCGGTCTCGATGAATTTTTGGGCCTTCAACCCGGTCTTCTTCGCGCAGCTCGAAGAGGCTTTCGTGAAATTCATGGCCGAGTCCGGCACGCAGCCGAAATCCGAGTGCTACATCCCGACGGTCGTTGATCAATTGATCCGCGAGGGCAAGGCCCGCTGCGCCGTGCTGCAAACCACCGGCTCTTGGTTTGGCGTGACCTATCCCGACGACAAAGCCTTCGTGGTCGAGTCGATCCAAAAGGCGATCGCCGCCGGCGAATACCCGGAAAAACTTTCCTAAGCGCCGCGGCATCATTTCGTTTCAACATCCACATCCATGAAAATTCTCATCACCGGCGGCTCCGGTTTCATCGGCTCCCACATCGTCGAACACTACCAAGGCAAGGCCACGGAAATCCGCGTGCTCGACAGCCTGCGCACCGGATATCGCAAGAACCTCGATGGGCTTGATTGCACTTTCATCGAAGGCTCGATCACCGATCGCGAGCTGGTGCGCAAGGCGGTCGAAGGAGTGGATCTGATTTTCCACATGGCGGCATTGGTCAGCGTGCCGGAGTCGATGTCGAAGCCATCCGAGTGCGTCGACATCAATGTCCACGGTTTGCTCAATGTGCTCGAAGAGGCGTCCGCTGCCAAGGTGCGCAAATTGGTCTTTGCCTCGTCTGCCGCGATCTACGGCGACAACCCGACCGTGCCAAAGATCGAGTCGATGCTGCCCGAGCCAAAGAGCCCCTACGCGATCACCAAGCTCGATGGCGAATACTACCTCGACATGTTCCGTCGCGAAGGACGCCTCGAAACGGCTGCGATTCGCTTCTTCAATGTCTTTGGCCCGCGTCAGGATCCGAAAGGTGCCTACGCCGCCGCCGTGCCGATCTTCATCGAAAAAGCCGTCAAGGGTGAGGACATCACGGTCTACGGCGATGGCGAACAAACGCGCGATTTCATCTATGTAAAAGACATCGTCGGCGCACTCACCTTCGCCGCCGAAACCGCCGGCGTCACGGGCGTCTTTAATGCCGGTTACGGTGGCCAAATCACGATCAACAAACTCGCGGGCGAAATCCTCGCCAAGGCCGGGACCAGCACACGCGTGATCCATGCCGCAGAACGCGCCGGCGATGTGAAGCACTCACGCGCCAGCGCCGACAAGCTGCTCGCCGCCGGATGGAAGCCACGCTTCACCCTCGAAGAAGGCCTCGCCGCGACATTTGCTTTTTTCGCCAATCGGTAGGGCGACGCGGAGAGAAAGAGAAGGTCATTGGTCAATAGTGATTGGTCATTGGGAAAGAAGATGAAGAAGCCATTTCTTCATGTGGCTGGATCATCTTGATCCAGGCCGTCCTTGGAGCGTCCCGCTCCAAGTTTTGAAAAGCCAAAGAAAAGCCCCTTCTTCCTCCCCTCACCCTCTCCCCATCCGTCACTCATGCGGATAGCCTTTTAGTCCGCCGTTTTGTTCGGCTTTGGTTGTCTGGTCAGGGCCCAATCGCCTTCGCTTTATAAAGTACACCGGCCTTACCGCTGAAATGTGCATCTTGCGTCCAAAGTGTCGCATCATGCTTTCGTGCAATTGTGAAAATTACCGAATCAGCAAATGCCAAGCCCTCCTCCAAACCTACGGACGCGGCTTCCATCGCAAGATCAGCATCGAAATCAATCACCATGCCCTGCTGCATCGCTGCAACCGCACAAAAAGCATCATCTTCTCCGCGTTCGCGCAAAATAACCCTAAACACCTCATAGATGCATACCGAGGGCACTAACAGCAGATCGGTTTCCTCAATAGCCTAGGCAAAGAAATCAGCCGTCGGCTCATCCGCAAAATAGGCCAACCAAGCAGAGGAATCGACCAGATTCATACGCGGTCCCCATCACGAACAAACGAGGTATCAATGCCCTTGAGATAGCCGCGCAAACTTCGGACATCCCGCATCGGAATGATTTCAATGCGATTGCGAAAGGATATCACTTTTGCTTTCTCGCCAGAGCGCAGACCCATTGCCTCGCGAATTTTCTGAGGAATGACGACCTGGAACTTGGGAGAAATTGTGACAGTTTCCATTTGTTTTACGGTATCCCGATCGATCGATCGGTCAACAGGAGATTTCCGCTGCGGCGACCTTCAAGCATCCTGCCGCACAATAACCCCACCCATGCGGACATCGTCGCCGAGGCGCTCGAAGGTGGTTTCATCAAGCCGCAATGAATGTGGCAAACCCTTGCCTGCTCGCTTCGACCATCGCACAAAGAATTCCCTGTTCGCGTACCAGCCCGCGCAGCACGGATTCAAAATCGTCACCCGACCTGACTAAGGCTCTCTCGCGTTATTTGACTTTGTCAAACAAGCTCCATGGTCGGTTTTACGCGCGCCGGCGGTAATTGGCGCGCATCGTTCTCAAAAATGGTTTCCCATTCATCGATCACTTTTTGCAGTTCACGCGCCACCTTTAGAGGGTCGTCACCGTGGACTCCGCCATGGAATAAATCCGGGCAGCGGCCGATGTAGGTCTGATCCTCCTCGGACCAAGCAACCCAACGGTGATAGATGTCTGTTTTCCTGTTCATTGGCCTTTTGCTTTCCTGATTGCTTCCTTGACGCTCTTTTCTTGATAGATCTTTGCATCGGCTCCCGTTTGCCCGGACAATGTCAAACTAATGCCGCTGGAGGCATGCACGAAGTTCCGGTGGCCCCCCTTTCCTCCGCGGTTCACAAATCCCTCTTTTTCTAGATCGGAAATGAGCTGGCGGATTTTACGAGGCACATCTTGTAATTTAGCGCATCCGGACATCCGGACAAGATGAATTCCAGGCAGTGTAAAATTTCATCTTTAAAAGAGAGGGCTAGGCGTCGTCATTGATGATAAAGGGACAGGCCCTTTACCGAGCGTTTGGTTTGTAAATCATTGATAATCAGCCAAATCTGATTTTTTTCCGGTCATGGATTCGATGAAGCTTGCACATCAAGTCCGTGGTTTTGCTCACAACTCCTCGGCGGATTTCTCCGCGCGCTCCGCGCCTTGTATGTCCATTCCGCCTTCAGTTCCTCAACCCTATTTCAAGCATCCTGCCTCTCAACAACCCCACCCATGCGGACATCATCGCCGAAGCGCTCGAAGCTGGTTTCATGCAAGCGCAATGAATGTGGCAAGCCCTTGCCCGCCAGTGCCGTCACCGGCCCGCCACACAAAATCGGCGCGGAGTAGATGACAACCTCGTCGATCAAGCCTGCTTCAAAAAGTGCCGCAGAAAAATTCCCGCCCGCTTCAACCATCGCGCAAAGAACCCCCTGATCGCGCACCAAGCCGCGCAGCGCGGATTCCAAATCGGCGCCCGATCGAATCAAAGTCCGTTCGCGCCATTCATCGGCAAACAAGGGCGCGTCTTGCGGCAATGATGATGGCTTTTCGGTGAACACGATACGCCAAGGCTGCGTGCGGCCTTCGAGAAATTCCGGCACACGAATCGTCAGCGCCGGATGATCGCGGCGCACGGTTTCGCCGCTGGTGAAAATCGCATCCATTTGCGAGCGAAGTTTTTGCACATCATGCCGCGCGGCTTCGCCGGTGAGCCACTGACCCTCGCCCGGCGGCCTCGTGAGTCTTCCGTCGAGGCTCATCGCGGATTTCCAAATGACCCATGGCAAACCGGTTTTGATGACTTTTTCAAAGGGTCGCAAAATGCGCCGCGCATCGTCTTCGCAAACGCCCGTGAGCACATCGATGCCGGCAGCGGCGAGCACTGCATCGGCCCGCCCAGCATGCGCGGGATTCGGATCGGTGCAGGCATACACCACGCGTGCGACACCGGCCTCGATCAAGCCGTTCGTGCATGCCGGCGTGCGACCTTGCGTCGAGCATGGCTCGAGCGTGACATACGCCGTCGCACCGCGAGTCGCATCGGGCCCGTGATTTCGCACGGCATCGGCGATCGCCTCGCGTTCGGCATGCGGCATGCCCGCGCGTTGATGCCATCCGCGACCGATGAGTTGACCGTTCTTTACCAACACTGCACCGACCGGCGGATTCGGCGCCGTCCGGCCAATCCCCTTGCGCGCCTCATCAAGCGCCAGGCCCATCCAATGCGCGTCGTTCATCCTCGAATCCGCCGTTTGAATTTCAAATTATCACACCCCGCAGGAAAAGTCATGGATGATGCAAATTCGTTGCCTGCCCTCATGCCATAACTTTGAGCCCCCGAATGTCCCACGCAAGCAAAACCCTCGCTGACCGCTTCACGTGGGCTCTTTCAGAAGGATTCACCGCCAAGGCGCAGCGGTCGCAGAGGGCTTCGCAGAGAAGAGTTATTGGTTATAAGTTATTGGTTATTGGGAAAGAGAATAAAGAAGCCGCTTCTTCAAAAAAGGGAGCGTGGGCGTCCCGCCCGCATCTTCCACCGTGGCGGCGCTTTCCAAGCGCCAGGCCCCACAATAAAATTTAAAATCTTAAATTCGAAATTCGAAACGGGGAAAGTTTCAAGAGAAGACAGAAGACTTCGAGACAGAAGAAGCTAGATCAGAAGCGGCTTACTCAAAAGAGTACGACAAGAGTGTCGTGCCTCCCTAGCGCGAAGCGCCTCTTCACTCTCTTCCACTTCAATGTTCGATGTTGGATGTTCGATGTTCGATGTTCATCCCTCTCTTCATCTCTCCAGCTTGAGCGAGTCGCTGAACTTTTTGAACGCCTCGATTTCTTCATCGCTGGCAACACCCGCGACGATGTGGCCTGCGAGGCTGCGGATGAGGGTCGCCGTTTCGGCAGGAAGCTGCAAGGTATCGATCAGCGAACGCGCAATCGCCGCAAAGGTATTGCCGTTGTAATTCGTAAAGGGAGCCAGACGATGGCATTTGCGGCATGTTTCGACCATCTCATGCAAAGTCATCATGTTTTGATGCGATGAATCCCAATATTGCTTGCAAGCTTCGTAGCCATCAGAGCTTGGGCCATGATGGGCTTTTTTGAAATCACAGAGCTGAGCATTTTGCCACACCACGAGTTCCCAAGGAACATTCGCCAGCCATGCCTTCGAGCTCATGATTTGGTTTTTTTGGAGGCCTTTTTAATTGAAGCGAGCTCCTCGACCCCAACGCTCTTCAGATAACCTTTGCCCGTTTTGGCGTAGATGGGCTCGGCTGAAAACCGATCTTGAATCATAAGTCCTTCCTTGAGGATTGCCTGCGCTAACGGATTATTTGCAAAAGCATTCGGGCCTTGGGCTTTCTTATCCATGACTCGAAAATAGCGTAAAAAAAGGGATTTTCAAGAAGAAGTGGGCGGGGCGGATAGGCAAATGCTGAAATACTGAAACGCTAAAACGCTGAAAAAAGAAGAAGCTGCTTCTTCAAAAGAGGGGCACGGGCGGCCCGCCCGTGTCTTCAAGGGAGCGTGGGCGTCCCGCCCGCATCTTTCAGAAAAGATTTGCCGCCGAGCCGCAAAGGTCGCAAAGGGACGCGGGGGGAAGAGAAATGTTGAATGTTGCCTTTTAAATTTTGAATGGGGAAGAAAATGGAGAGGTGGCATCTGATCTAGCTTCTTCTGTCTCTAAGTCTTTTGTCTTCTGTTTTACAAAATCGAAACGCCGAGGCGCGGAGCTCGCGGAGGACTTTGCGGAGAGAATTGGATGGGGGCTTCTGGACGCGTGTAATTTACCAAAGAAACTGAACACTAAAAAGAATGATACCGGCCAAGCGGCAAAAAAAGTCTTGTGTAGGGTAGAGATACTTTGTAGTTGATGTGCACTTTCATTACGGAAAAAAGCATCATTTGTTGGAATTTCTTAACGGCGACACACATTTAATTACACTGCCGTCCCACAGACTGGACATGACGAGCCCTGAGCCTCGAGTTTGCAAGGCTTCGTGAGGGTTTTGGCGGAATGCCGATTGCGAGTTTTTTACGGGTGGTTGATATTTCCTTTGAATAACGCGGCGATGCTGTCCCA
>JAGWXY010000097.1 GCA_018969605.1 Verrucomicrobiota bacterium
TGCTTTAACCCGAATTCGGAAGTTGAAATGCAAACAAAGAGGGCTTTGACCACAGATTACACAGATTGCACAGATAAAGAAAAATCACAAAAAATGCGCTCCTCGATAATCAGTAAATCTGCGAAATCAGTGGTTAAATGATTCGTATGATATTTCGACTTCGGATTTCGGGTTTAACCCTTAGATTTTCGAAACGCAGGGGCGGGCTTTCGGGTCCGCCTTTGATGTTTGCTTGCGTTGACACCAACGCTTGGGAGTGAACCTCATCCTCTCCCAAAGCCGTGAATGGTTGATTCAGCCCGAAGCGCTTCGTTCAATGGCCATCGCGGCCCGAAGCTTCGACAGCGGAACAATCAATCTTGCCGCCAACAAACCAAGCAGCTCCCTGCTCACCATCGACAAGGGCGTTGGTGTGATTGCCATTGAAGGGCCGATTGTTCGCAAGCCGGATATCTTTGCCCGAGTCCTCATGGGGGCGACTGACTCCCTGGAGATTGGTGACGAGATTCGAGAAGCTTCCGAGCGTGACGACATCAAGGCGGGGATGCCAGAACTGGCCTTTAGCGCGATCGCTGGCGCAGGCGGTGGTGAGCGGAAATTTCCAGCACCTGTGGCTATATCCGGTGGCAACCGTGCTGGGCGCGCTTTTGGCCGTGCCGCTTTGCAAGCTGGTCCGCGGGCGGGCGGACGCCTGAATTTTTCCGAAATCCGATTCCGCGCGCAACGGGCGCGGGTGGGTCGACATATGCAAGCGACACCGCCACGGGTCGACACCCGGGCAAAGCTCTGCTTTATTTCTCCGGCTCCCCGATTCAACACCCACCGAATTTCCATCCATCATGTCCACTGAATCCTGCTGCGGCGGCAACAAGCTGGCCCTCGTTTTTGCATCAATGCTTTTGCGGCTTTGGCTTGCGATGCGGGCGATCCAGACCGGCATCGAAAAGTATGCGGGCTCGAAGGCCTCGCAGGAGGCGGTCAACATCGACGGCGCGGCCAACAGCTACGGGCTCACCGCGTCGGCATCGGTCAAGCAATACGCTCTCGAAAACTACCACGGCGTGCCACAGGCGCTGATGGAAAAATTCAAGGCCGAGCCGCTGATGAGTGAGGCCATGCTGCGCCTCTACGATCGCGTGCTTGGCCCGGCACTGATCGTGCTCGGCGTCACGATCCTGTTGGGCATTGCGAGCCGTGCGTCACTTTTTCTGCTGGGCTTGCTTTATATCAGCCTCACCTGGGGGCTCATCCTCATCAAGCAGGACGAGGGAGTCGCATGGCTTGGCGTGCACATGATCATGGTCGTGATGGCGCTCGTGTTGGCCGAGCACAACCGCTTCACGCTCCTCAAGAAATGGTAAGCGCATGAAAATGGAAACCAGCGTGATAAGCCGCCGTGATTTCATCGGCAAGGCAGCGGGCGGCATCGGTGCCGGCCTGGTGCTTGGCGCGCCGAACATCCTGCGTGCGGCGCAAGGTGAGGCATCGGATAAAATCCATGTCGCGCTCGTTGGATTCGGCAAGCAGGGCAAGGTCTTGTTCGACGCGATGTCGAACATCCCAGGGCTGCATTTTCAAGCGGTCTGCGACATTTGGGACTACAACCTCAAAGGTGGCATCGCCAAGGTGCGCGCCTTGCAGGGCCACACGCCGAAGGGCTATGCTGACATCGACGAGATGCTCGCGACGGAAAAAGGTCTCGATGCGGCGATCGTGGCGACGCCGGATTTTTGGCACTCGCCGCATACGGTCAAATGCCTTGAGGCAGGGCTGCATGTGTACTGCGAAAAGATGATGGCCAACACCATCGAAGGTGCACGCGCGATGGTCCGAGCGATGGAAAAAACCGGCAAGCTCTGCCAGATCGGGCATCAGCGCCGCAGCAATCCGCGCTACCGTTTCACGCTCGAGCAACTCATCAAGGGCAATCGCATCTGCGGCCAGATCGTCAACATCAACGGTCAGTGGAACCGCGCGGTTTCCTCATCGCAAGACATCGGCTACAATCCGAAATTGGCGATCAAGCCGGAGGTGCTTGCGCGCTATGGATTCAAGGACATGCACCAGTTCATGAATTGGCGCACATACCGCGATCTTTCTGGCGGGCCGATCTCCGACCTTGGCGCGCATCAGATCGACATTTTCAATTGGTTTCTTGGCGTGCCGCCAAAGTCGGTTTTCGCCTCGGGCGGCAATGATTATTTCAAGACGCGCGAGCACTTCGACAATGTGATGACGATCTTCGATTACGAGACGCCGCAAGGCGGAGTGCGTGCGTTTTATCAGGTGCTCACGACCACCAGCGCCGGCGGTGGTTATTATGAAAGTTTCATGGGCACCGAGGCGACGATCCAGATCTCCGAGCGTTCGGCATTTACCAACATCTATCGCGAGTCGAGCGCGCCATCGTGGGATGGTCTTGTGTCGCGCGGTTTTCTCAAACGCCAGGCCGCGGCGCCGAAGGCCCAGAGCGCCGATGCGATTGCATCCTACGAATCGGCGGCGCCCGAGGCCTACGCTTTGCCCGGCGATCTCTCAAAGCCACCCCACCAACCGCACCTCGAAAATTTCTTCGATGCCGTGCGCGGCAAAGCGGCGCTCACTTGCGACGCGCGTCACGCCTTCGAAAGCGAAGCGCCAATTTACTGGGTCAACCCCTCGGCCTTGAGCCGCCAACCGATCAATCTCACCGCCGAACATCTTTCCGTCTGATCATGAAAAAACAACACATCGCCAGTACCGTTTTCACCATCGCCGCATTGGTTCTTAGCTCATGCGGCAAGAAGCCGCCGCAAGACTCCACCGATGCCGGTGCGTCGTCCGCTCCCACCAGCGGCGTGCCATTGAGCACCGAGCTTCCGCCGGAGTTGATCGAAGGAACGCCCAAGCCAATGGATGTGCCGAATCTCGTGCAGGCCCCGGTCAAGGCGCCCGAGCTTCTCGTGCCCGAGGGCACCACGCTGATTTCCCAAGGCAAGCCTGTCACCGGCAGCGAGGAAAGCCCGCTCATCGGCGAGCTTTCAATGGTCACCGATGGCGACAAGCAGGCAGGCGAGGGCTACTATGTTGAGCTGTCCTCAGGCACGCAGTGGGTACAGATCGATCTTGGCCAAAGCGCCGAAGTCGCCGCGGTGTGGGTCTGGCACTTTCATTCGCAGAAGCGCGCTTACAATGATGTGGTCATCCAGGTCTCCGATGATGCGGAGTTCAAAACCGGCGTGAGCACCATTTACAACAATGATTACGACGATTCCTCGAAGCTCGGCAAAGGTTCGGACAGCCCTTATGTCGAATCACGCTTCGGCATGCTCGTCGATGCCAAGGGCGCGAAGGGTCGCTATGTGCGCCTCCACAGCCAAGGCAATACCTCCGACGAGATGAACCACTACATCGAGGTCGAGGTCTACGGCAAGACGCTCTGAGCCTGCGGGCCGCGTGCGGTTTGCTCGCCATCCTCAAGCGGGTCGCATCCGCACTTGCGCAGGAAGGCATCCATTTCGCCGAGCATTCGCTCGCAGTGCTTGTTCCACTTGGTCGATCCTTGAAGGATCAGCGAGCTTTCGCGCAGCCCGGTGAAGAGAATTTTTTCCGCGCCGGCCTCGCGCAGTTCGCTGATCTCCGCACGGAGCCTCTCGAAAAATGCGAGCTCAAATCCATTGCCCGCTTCGTTGGCGGATTCGACGAGCGATAGCGTGAGGGGTGGTGCGAGCGGCTTGAGCTCGCAAGCAATTTTCACGCAGCCGATCTTCATCAGCATCTTGCGCATGCGCTCGTAGAGCTCATTGAGCGTGAGCAGGCGCAGCGTGCATTTCGTTTCGAGGTATTTCACGATGCCGCTGTGGATGTCGTTGACGAAGGGGAAGTCCTCTTGGTCGGCAGCGCGAGCGGCGCGGCGCAGGGCTTCTTCGAGGCAGGAGGTGTCGTAGTCGAAAACCTGATGGCGGCCGATTTGCAGGGCGGGGCGGTTGGCGATGAAGGCGATCACGGCGTAGGCTGAGGGTTTGGGTTCAGTCTTTGAAAAGTCGGCGTTGGAAGGGGTCGCGTGCGGCGCGGCGCGAGAGGGATTGGATTTCTTGGATGAACTCGTTCACATCGTTGAACTGGCGATACACCGAAACATAGCGGACATAGGCGACCGGGTCGATCTGGTGGAGTTTGTCCATGACCTTCGCGCCAATGTTGGCGGAGGGCACTTCGCTGGTGTGATCCTTGTGGAGGTCGGTGAGGATTTCTTCGACCGCGCGGTCGAGGCGGTCCATCGGCACCGGGCGCTTTTCGCAGGCCTTGATCAGGCCGCTCATGAGCTTCTCGCGATTGAGGGCCTCGCGCGTGCCGTCCTTTTTCACGACCCGCAGCTCGGTGCGCTCGATCTGCTCGTAGGTCGTGTAGCGATAGCCGCATTGCAGGCATTCGCGGCGGCGGCGGATCGTGGTGCCGTCCTTCGATGATCGCGAATCGAGCACCTTGTCTTTTTGGGACGCACATTGGACGCAACGCATGCAGCCGCAATGATGATCGCGCATATGGTAGGGTCAATCCAAAAACTACGGCATATTTAGTAGTTGATCCTAAATGATCCGGATTTCCTAAATAATTTTTTATCCCGTAAAAAACCTCCAAGGCCAGGCATTGGCCAGCAGGCATCCAAGCGGCGGCGAAATTTTCGAAAGCGGGCAATGATGAGTCAAAGCCCGGCGGTCTTGGTCCATGCTTCGAACTCCTGCGGGATCGGAGCTTCAAATGACAGCCGCTTGCGGGTTAGCGGATGTTCGAAGGAGAGTTTCCATGCGTGAAGCATCAGTCGATCGGGTAGCGTGGAGTTTCTACTATGTTTGCCGTAGATCGGATCGCCGACCAGCGGCGTGCCCTTATGGTGGAGGTGCACGCGGATCTGGTGGGTGCGGCCGGTGTGCAGGTGGCAGAGCACGAGGGATGTGCGGGTGGCGGCATCGGTGCCGAGGATTTCGTAATCGGTGATCGCCGCTTTGCCGCCGGGTGGATTGACCACCGCCATTTTCTGGCGATTCACCGGGTGGCGGCCGATGTGGGTGAAGATCGTGTCCTTGGCGGGTGCGGGCACGCCATGGGCGACTGCGAGATAGATTTTTTCCATCGTGCTGCGCTCGGAAAATTGCGTGACCAGCGATTGGTGCGCAGGATCGGATTTTGCAACAACGAGACAACCGGAGGTGTCCTTGTCGAGGCGATGGACGATGCCCGGGCGCTCGACTCCGCCGATGCCGGAAAGTTTGCCGCGGCAGTGGTGGAGCAGGGCGTTGACCAAAGTGCCGTCGGGATTGCCCGGCGCGGGATGCACGACCATGCCAGGTTCCTTGTTGAGCACGAGCAGATCGTCGTCTTCGTAAAGGATGTCGAGTGGGATGTCCTGCGGTGCGGCATCGAGTGGCACAGCTTCTGGCAATGCGATGGCAATGCGATCGCCGGGCTTCACCGCATCGCGCGGCTTCGCGGGCTCGTCATTGACGATGATGTACTGCTCACGGATCAGCGTCTGAATGCGCGAGCGCGAGAGGTCCGGCAAACGGCTGGCAAGAAATGCGTCGAGTCGTTCGGCGGCGGCATCGGCCTCAATGATCACGCCGTGAATTTCGCCTGCATGATGATTGCCGCAAGCACCAAGTTTCGCTTATGGTTCAATTCGAAACTGTAATCAATGTGTCATTTGGATCATTTCAACCACTGATTTCGCTGATTGATACTGATTTTTAAGAGATGTCACTGTAGTGATTCTTCCTTGTCTCTGTGTAATCAGTAAAATCAGTGGTCAAATCCGCTTTGATTGCATTTCAACATCCCAAATCGGGTTCACAATTCGAGCGGTGTGAGCCATGTCTCGCGGCGGAACCATGTTTCCTGACGCTTGGCGTACTGGCGCGTTGCGGCATTGATCAGTTCTTCGCAAGTCGCACGATCGATCTCGCCGGCGATGAGTTCACGGATTTCACGAATGCCGATCGCCTTGGAGCAATTTTCCGAAATCGCGCCAAGCGCCACAACCTCTTCGATCGCGCCACCCTCGAGCATCGTGCGGGTTCGCGCGGCGATGCGTTGGTGAAGGTCGGCGCGACTGCGTTGGATGACGATGCCGCGCAAATGCTGCGACACCTCGCGCGTCTTTTGTTCCCATTGATCGCGGAGTTCGGAAATTTTTTCTCCGGTGATGAGGCAGACTTCGAGCGCGCGTTCGACATAGCGGCGGTTTTGCAGGTCGGTGCGCGATGCTTCGAGCGGATCGAGCGCGCGGAGTTGCGCGACGAGGTCCTCGAGTGATCGCGTGTCGAGTTCCGCGCGGAGTTTTTCATCGCCGCTCGGCAAGGGCGCGGGGCCGTGCGTCAGAAATTTCAGATACAAACCCGAGCCACCGGTAACGATCGGCGTTTTGCCGCGGCTTTTGATTTCGTCGATCACCGGTTCGGCGAGGCGCATGTAGCTGCCCGCGTTGGCCGATTCCTGCGGCGACAACACGCCGTAGAGGTGATGCGGCACAAGCTCACGCTCCTGCATTGACGGCGCAGCACTCACAATTTCAAGACCGCGGTATAGCTGGAAGGCATCGGCATTGACGATCTCGCCATCGAGCTTGCGAGCATATTCCAGCGCCAGCGCCGACTTGCCCGAAGCCGTGGGGCCGCAGATGTAAAACGCTTGGGGGCCGGTTCCCTCAGTCTCAAAAATTTTCGAGTTCATGCAGTCTATCGCGCAGATTTCATTTCTCTCAACGCACCCTGCGTTTCGAGGAATCCCCCGTCAACCGCCTTGTGGGATTGCGTTGGGCAGGGACCTTTGTCCCCAAAGGTCCGCGCGAATGAGTTGCTGCCCTCGTCATCTGGCTGGATCATCCTTATCCAGGCCGTCCATGGAGCGTCTCGCTCCATGTTTTGAAAAGCCGAAGATATCGCTGTCTCCGATCTAGCTTCTTCTGTCTTCATGTCTTCTTTCTTTTGCCAAATCGAAACGCGGAGTTGCGGAGAACGGAGAGGACTTCGCGGAGAAGATTTGGGGTGCATTATGTTTCATCGCTTGTGAAATAAGGAGGGGGGACACTCTTGTTCCCCCTTAATCTTCCCCTCATTCATTCGACACTGGCCGCTCTAAGGCTTTGCCACAGGGTGAATGTTTTTGCGGGCAGTTTGGCGGGATTGCGTCGAATATAGCGGACGGCGTTGGCGAAGTGATCGGCATCGCGAATCAAGGTATCGCGGTAGTTTCTCTGCCAAATGGGACCTTGTCCGATGCTTCGGGCGGAGACACCTTTCCACGACTGCATGATTTTTGGCAGTGGGGCCAGTGGAGTGAGGAGAAGGTGAACGTGATTGGGCATGATGACCCATGCGTGATGGTAGGCTCTTGTGCCTTCATCGTGCATCAATGTCTGTTCTATTTTCATGCGAACCACGGGATCCGCAAAGATGCAGGACCCGTGTCCCTGATCCAGCCAGCGTTCGAGTTTCCATGTAAAGCGTTGGTGATATTCTTTGGCTTGCTGATCCGTCCATGGTTCGGGATTTGCTTGTTTCCATGAGAGGACTTTGTCCTTCCATTCTCGGATTTTGGCTTGCGGCATGGAGTCCGCGAGTCGGAATGTGACGAATTGCATGACCTCGCCTTGCTGCCAGTGGGGAAGCGTGTCGCCGTGTTTGGCGGTTTCTTTTTCCGGGTTGTAGAACTCGGACATGGTGTGGAGTGTCGCGATTGCGTTAAGGGCGACAGGAGTGTCGCCCCTTCTTAAAACTTAAACCGCCCGCCGAGGCCTTTCATCATGTCTTTCATCCCTGGCATGCCGCCCATTTGGCGCATCATGTTTTTCATCTTATGCGGGGACTTCATCATCTTGCGCATTTCGCCGAACTGCTTGATGA
>JAGWXY010000098.1 GCA_018969605.1 Verrucomicrobiota bacterium
CACTTAAGCTCGCCCGATTTCCGGTCGCGTCCTTCGAACACATCCTCGTCCTTCGAGATCGGCTTCCACTCGGTTGCCATGTCGAGAAGGTTCACAAAGAAGTCATTGCTCAAGACCTCCGGACGCTTGGTGAAGACACCATGCTGCGACTGACCGGAGTTGGCATTCAACACGCGCAGGCCGCCGACAAGCACGGTCATTTCCGGAGCGGTGAGCGTGAGCAACTGCGCGCGGTCGACCAACAGTTCTTCGGTTGAGACGGAGAATTTCGCGTGCTGGTAATTGCGGAAGCCGTCGGCCACTGGCTCAAGCACCGCAAACGACTCGACATCGGTCTGCTCCTGCGAGGCATCCATGCGACCGGGAGTGAAGGGCACCTTGATTTCAACACCGGCATTCTTCGCGGCCTGCTCGACGCCGACACATCCGGCCAACACAATGAGGTCGGCCAGCGAAACTTTTTTGCCGCCGCTCTGCGCGCTGTTGAACGATGCCTGAATGCCCTCAAGGGCCTTGAGCACCTTAGCCAAGCGGGCCGGATCATTGACCGCCCAATCTTTTTGCGGAGCCAAACGGATGCGAGCACCGTTCGCGCCACCGCGCTTGTCGGATCCGCGGAAGCTCGAAGCCGATGCCCAGGCTGTTGCCACCAGTTCGGAAACCTTGAGGCCGGATGCCAAGACCTGCACCTTGAGAGCGGCAATGTCGGCATCATTGATCAAGGGATGATCCACCGCCGGAATGGGGTCCTGCCAAATCAACTCTTCCTTCGGCACATCGGGGCCGAGGTAACGAGCACGCGGGCCCATGTCGCGATGGGTCAGCTTGAACCATGCGCGCGCAAACGCGTCGGCAAACTCCGCAGGGTTCTCGAGGAAACGACGCGAAATTTTTTCATACGCCGGATCAAAGCGCAGCGCGAGATCGGTGGTCAGCATGGTCGGCACCAATCGCTTCGACGAATCATGCGCATGCGGAATGCTCGCCTCGGCACCCTTGGCCACCCACTGGTGCGCACCGGCCGGGCTCTTGCTCAATTCCCATTCGTATTTGAAGAGGTTCTCAAAGTAATAATTGCTCCACTGCGTCGGCGTCTGCGTCCAGGTGACTTCAAGCCCGCTGGTGATAGTGTCACCGCCCTTGCCGCTGCCAAAGCTGCTCTTCCAACCAAAGCCCTGCTCTTCGATCGGCGATGCTTCGGGATCGGGCCCGACATGCTTGGCATCACCCGCACCGTGCGTTTTGCCAAAGGTGTGACCACCGGCAATGAGCGCGACAGTCTCCTTGTCATTCATCGCCATGCGCGCGAAGGTCTCACGAATGTCACGAGCAGAGGCGAGCGGATCAGGATTGCCGTTGGGGCCCTCGGGATTGACATAAATCAAGCCCATCTGCACCGCAGCAAGCGGGTTTTCCAATTCGCGTTCGCCGGAATAACGCTTGTCGGCAAGCCATTCTTTTTCCTTCCCCCAATAGATATCTTCCTCCGGCTCCCAAATGTCGGCACGACCACCGCCAAAACCGAAGGTCTTGAAACCCATCGAATCCAACGCAACATTGCCCGCCAAAATCATCAGGTCGGCCCACGAAATTTTGCGGCCGTACTTTTTCTTGATCGGCCACAGCAAACGACGCGCCTTGTCGAGGTTGCCGTTGTCCGGCCAACTGTTGAGCGGCGCAAATCGCTGACTCCCATTGCCCGCTCCGCCACGACCATCACCGGTGCGATAAGTGCCCGCGCTGTGCCACGCCATGCGGATGAAGAAAGGTCCGTAGTGACCGAAGTCCGCCGGCCACCATTCCTGCGAGTCGGTCATCAAGGCATGCAGATCCTTCTTCACCGCATCGAGATCAAGGCTCTTGAACTCGGCACCGTAATCAAAACACTCGCCCATCGGGTCGGATTTGGCGGTGTGCTGATGAAGAATGCGCAGGTTGAGCTGATTGGGCCACCAGTCGCGGTTTGAGGTGCCGGCCGAGGAGGCCTGACCTCCGGAAACTTGGCCGTGATGGAACGGGCATTTGGATTCGTTGGACATGATGTGTGGGGGTTGGATTGGTTGTTGGAGAGAAATTGCCGGAACCCCGGCGATGTGAATTGGAAAAATGGCCTGAATTTGCTGGTGTTCAACCGATCTTTTCAGCACCGAAATACGGCACCAACGCGGCGGGAATGCGCACCGATCCATCAGGCTGTTGGCACTGTTCGAGCAAGGCCACATAAAGACGCGGCAACGCGGTGCCCGAGCCATTGAGCGTGTGCGGAAAGCGGTTTTTTCCTTCTTCGTCCTTGAAGCGCAGTTTCATACGGCGCGCCTGGTAATCGGTGAAGCACGAGCAACTTGAGACTTCCAAGTACTTGCCATGACCCGGCGCCCAGACCTCGATGTCGTAAGTCTTGGAAGATGAAAAACCGATGTCGCCCGAGCACAACTCGATGACGCGATAATGCAGCCCAAGCTTTTGCAAAATCGACTCAGCATGACCAGTGAGCTGCTCTAACACCTCAAAGCCCTTGTCGGGATGCACGATCTGTACGAGCTCAACCTTGTCGAATTGATGCATGCGAATGATGCCCTTGTTGTCGCGGCCCGCAGATCCTGCCTCGCGGCGGAAACACGGCGTGTAGGCGACCATTTTCACCGGCAGCTCCGATTCGGAAAGGATCATGTCGCGATAAAGATTCGTCACCGGCACCTCGGCGGTCGGCGCGAGAAATACGCGGTTGATTCCATCCTCGCCCGGGTCCGTGCCGTACATGTCGTCCTCAAACTTCGGCAACTGTCCGGTGCCCTCCATGCACTCGCGCTTGACCAAGTGCGGCACGTTCACTTCCTCGTATCCATTCGATGCCTGCGTATCCAAGAGGAAGTTGATCAATGCCCGCTCAAGGCGCGCACCAAGCCCGCGATACACCACAAAGCCAGAACCCGCGACGCGCGTGCCGTCATCCCAATTGATCAAGCCATGCTGCATCGCGATTTCGACATGATCCTTCGCTTCGGCGATCGCCGGTTTTTCTCCCCACTCGCGCACCACCGGATTGGCCGATTCGTCGCTGCCCACCGGGCAGGCGTCATGCGTCAAGTTGGGAATGTTAAGCAAAAGGTCAGCCTGCTCGGCCGCGGCATCTTCGGCAACGACATCGAGCGCGACGATTTGCTCATTGATCCCGCGAACCTCGGCCTCGATCGCCGAGGTATCCTCGCCCTTGCCCTTGAGCATCCCGATCTGCTTGGAGATGGTCTTGCGCGAATTTTGCAGCTGCTGCTTTTCAGTCTCGGCCTTGCGGCGCTTCTCATCGCAGGCAAGCACCGCGTCGACGAGCTTCCAATGATCGCCACCGCGAAGCTTGAGGCGTTCCTGGATGGCGGGGGCGTTTTCGCGGATGACGCGGATATCGAGCATGGCGCGCCGACTTTCATGGCCATTGGGGTCCGGAATCAACGCGAATTTTCGCCGAATGCCGAATGCCATCGGCATGTCGATCCCGCCCGCGGCACCACACGCCGCAAATTTTGCCTTGGATGGCCCGCAATCTGCACCCTACACTCACGCAACTTCCCGACCGATTCATGGCCAAAAAAGAATTCACCATCCTCAACAAGCTCGGCATCCATGCCCGCCCCGCAGCGCAGTTCGTGAAGATGGCAAATCGCTTTCAATCTGACATCTTTGTCGAAAAAGACGGCGAAGAAGTGGACGGCAAAAGCATCATGGGTCTGATGATGCTCGCCGCCGGCCATGGCTCGGTCATCACGGTCAGCGCCGAAGGTGCCGATGCCGATGAGGCCCTCGCCGCGCTCGAGGATCTGATCTCCCGCAAGTTCGAGGAGGATTGAGCCGCGGCACGCTCGCCCGCTCAGTGCTGGTGCTTGTCTCCGCACCCGCAACCGCCGCCGCATCCCGGCCCACCACCACCCTTGCGCGCAAGACGCACGAGGAAAACCAATGCCGTGACGGCCACGATGCCTGCTGCTGTGTAAGTTTGCCAGTCCATGTCAAAATCCAATCAAACGGCCGAATTGATAGACCGTCAATGAAGCAAGATACGCAAAGGCCGACATGAAAACAAACTGCCAGACCGCCCATTTCCACGAACCCGACTCTTTTGCCACGACCACCGAAGTCGGCAAACACTGGAGCGCGTAAATGTAAAAGATCAGCAACGAAATCATCGCCAAGGGCGTAAACAAAGGTCTGCCATCCGGCCATTTCGCTTCGGCCAATCGGTCACGCAAGGTAGCGCGCGCTTCTTCCTCGCTGCACTCGGCCTCATCAACACGGAACATGACAGCCATCGAGGAGTTGAAAACTTCGCGCGCCGCAAACGATGTCAAAATCGCCGTACCAACCCGGCCATCAAAACCCAGCGGCTCGACCATAGGCTCAATGAAGGCACCCATCCGCCCCATCGCACTGTGCGCCAGCGCATCGGCATCATCGCCCTCACTCTTGGGATAAGTCCCCAAAGCCCACAACAAAATCGAAAGCCCAAGAATCAGCGTGCCGGCCTTGGCAACGAAAGCACCGCCACGCTCGATGACATGACGGAAAATATATGACCACTGCGGCATCCGGTACGGCGGCAACTCGAGAATGAAATTTGATCCGCCGCTTTCCGCGCCAAGTTTGTTTCGCAACAAACGCGCCGCCACAAATGCCGTCAAAGTTCCCACGACATAAATCGCAAACAATACCAAGGCCTGTTTCCACGACCCCTCGGCCTCACCCATCAACAAAGGCACGATCAGGAAGTACACCGGCAAACGCGCCGAACAACTCATCCACGGCGCCACAAAAATCGTCACCAATCGCTCCTTCGCCGAATCAATCGTGCGAGTCGCCATCACCCCGGGAATCGCACAGGCATAGGCGCTGAACAAAGGCAGGAAGGCCTTGCCGCTCAGGCCCGCCTTGGCCATCAGACCATCCATCAAAAACGCCGCACGCGCCATGTAACCGGAGCTCTCCATCAACCCGATGAAGAAAAACAACAACACGATCTGCGGCAAAAACACCACCACACCACCGACACCACCCAACACGCCATCGACCAACAAGGATCGAAGGTCACCTTCGGCCACCACCGATTCAATCCACCCGGCCACCAAACCCTGCAAGGATTCGATCCACCCCATCGGGATCGCCGCAAATGAAAAGATCGCCCAAAAAACCGCAAACATCATCAGCGCAAAAACCACCCAGCCCCATACGCGGTGCAAAACCCATGCGTCGATCCGATCCGAGAGGGTTTGCTGATGCGCCCCCGGCCGCCGCGCCGCCAATTCGCAGAGCCCGCGAATGAAGGCACCATGCGCCTCCTCACCGCCATCGCGGTCCCAAGAAACTTCCGGCACCGCCGGCAATGGCACCCGCAGCGCCTGCTTCAACTCGACAATCCCCTTGCGCGCGCTCGCCTGCATCGCAACCACCGGCACGCCCAATTCCTCGGAGAGTTTTGCCACATCAAGACGCAGGCCAGCCTTCTCGGCGACATCGACCATGTTCAACGCGACAATCACCGGCAGACCCAACTCAATCACCTGCAAGGCCAAGCGCAAATGCCGCTCAAGGTTCGAAGCATCCACCACACAAACCACCACATCCGGCTTGCCCATCCCCGGCAACTCACCACGCAAAGCCTCCACCGCAATCCGCTGATCCGGCGCAGTCGATTGCAACGAATAACAACCGGGCAAATCCACCACCCGCATCTTCCTCCCATGCGGCGTGAAAAATTCGCCCGACTTCATGTCGACGGTCACGCCCGCGAAATTTCCCACCCTTTGGTTCGAGCCGGTCAGCGCATTGAAAACAGTCGTCTTGCCCGCGTTGGGATTCCCCACCAGCGCCACCACCGATACAGCTTCGGACTGCACATTCATGCCGATCGAAAAATCAACGGCTTGGTGCCACCACCACCTGATCGGCAAGCTCGCGGCTGATCGCCATGCGCGTGCCACACACCGAGCAGATCAAATTGCGACCCCCGGCAAGTTTCCTCACCTGCAGTTGCTCGCAAAAACCCAAGTCCCGCAACTGCTGGCAACCCGGGCCATTCAGCACACGGATCGTCACATCACAACCCACGGCGACCTGGTTCAAGGTCAGGGCGCTGTCAATTTCCAGTTCGGCGGCAAGTCCGGCAGGCATCTGCAAATAATCTGCTCTAATTGAGACTGATTTGCAACAACAAAAAGCTCAGAATCAGGCAAAAAATCTAGAAAAATCGCCCCTCTAGGCTCCCTCCGCCAGCCTCTCGGCCAATCTTTCCGGCAGGCCCGCAGCGAGAATCTTTTCTTGGGCCTTGGCAATGTCGTACTCGACCCGCCGAAAAACGACGAGATGGAGCGCAGGGTCATAGATCGCGTAACAGGCCCGCCAGTCGCCATCGCGAGGTTGCCCAACCGATCCGGCATTGATGAAATACTTCATGCCCGGCTCGATGGTCACCGTATCCGCTGGGACCGTGGCGATCTGCGCCGATTTGACGAACACCTTCGGCTTATGCGTGTGACCATGAAAACAAACCTGCGTATACTGAAAAGGGAAATTCGCCATCGCATCGTAGGTGTTGAACACATACCCCCAGTTTGCAGGCTGATCGAGCGTGCTGTGCACGACCGTGAAGTCCTCGATCTGACGCACCATGCGCAATTTTCTCAACCACTGCTTTTGCTCATCATCGAGCTGTTGGCGCGTCCATTCCATCGCAGCGGCCGCGACCGGGCTCAGCGTTTCAAGCGAGCGGTCGTTTGAGGCATCATCGTCATGATTGCCCTTCACCACCGGGCAGCCCATCGCGCGCACTTTCTCCAGACAGGCCACCGGATCGGCGTTGTAGCCGACAATGTCACCAAGGCAGACATGATGGGTCACCCCCTGCCCTGCGGCATCCGCGAGCACGGCTTCCAACGCCTCGAGGTTGGCGTGAATGTCACCGAAAAGAGCAAAGCGCATGGAAATAAGACCTTTGGGGCACGACAAGATGCCGTGCAGAACGGCGCTGTCGAGCCCAAAGCACAGATGCGGCAAGCGAACACTTGCATCGTTCGGGCCGGATGCCTAATTTCCGCGCGCCATGCCGACCACCGCCATACTCGCCCTCGAAGACGGTCGCTTTTTTCACGGAACCTCCTTCGGATCCACCGGAACCACCACCGGGGAAATTTGTTTCAACACGTCCATGACAGGATACCAGGAGGTCATCACCGATCCATCCTATCGCGGACAGATCGTTAGCATGACCTACCCGCAAATCGGCAACTACGGCATCAACCCCGAAGACGCGGAATCAAGCCAACCGCACATCCGCGCCTTCGTGATCGGCGAGCTTTGCCGCATTCCTTCAAATTGGCGCTCGACCCAGCCGCTCGACGCCTACCTCGCGTCCCATGGCGTGCTCGGCATCGAAGGCATCGACACCCGCGCCCTCACCAAACATCTCCGCTCGCTCGGCGCCATGCGCGCATGCGTCACGACCGAGCTCGATGCCGAACAAGCGATCGAAGCCGCACGCAACGCGCCATCGATGAAAGGCATGGATTATGTGAAGGAAGTTTCAACGCCCAAATCCTATCTATGGAGCGGTGAATCTCGCCGCTGGATTCTGACCAATGTCGCAGCCAACCAACCCGGCCCCTACGAGGAACTGCCGCCGGTGAAACACCGCATCGTCGCATACGACTTCGGCATCAAATTCAACATCCTGCGCAGCTTGCGCCAATCGGGCTTCGAAGTCGAAGTGGTGAACTCCACCACCAGCGCCGCCGAGGTCCTCGCCAAAAATCCCG